>JAYVIN010000103.1:0-62200 GCA_043770135.1 Flavobacterium sp.
ATTGGCACAGGAATATAAAAAAATACTTAAAATAGAAAATAAAACGAGATTAGTTTTGTTGATTATTGTTTTCATTGGAATAAAGTGTTAAATGTGTTATTATTATGGGTCAAAAGTAATTGGTTTTTGTGATTGAAAAATAGAAATTAGATGATTGTATTTTTATGGTCGACAAATCTTGTTTTTCTATCGTCGAATGGTTTCAAAATAAATAATAGGCCACTTGAAGCAGCATCTCTTTTTAAAAAATTTTATGCATTTTAAATAAAAGTTCCTAGTCTTTTAAAGGCTAGGAGCTTTTATAATTATTCAGGTAAGATATTATTGAATTGGCAAAGTCATTGTTTGATCTATAAATTTTAGAAAATCTATTTCAGCTTTCCAATGTTTCCCATTAAAACTCCCTTGAGTTATTATTTTCGGATTTTAAATTCAATTATTTCAGTCTCCCCATAACCATTTTTATCATTATCTAACGGGTGGCATTCATTAAATTTAACTTCATAAGAGATAGTATGTATTATTTTATTGAAAGCCTCACTATATGATAATTTTAATGTTTCACCAGTTTCTTTCTTTAATAGTCCAAAAACATTTTCAACACCATATATTTCATTCTCAACCTTTAAAGATTCACTATCTAGTAAAGCTCATAATATACCAACTAATCCAATTAATTCTTAAAAAAAAAGTTTCAAAGGAGTCTTTAAATATATTTTTTGAAAATACACCAATGTTCATTCGCAGGATGGGCTAAACTTTAAAAATCATATTGAGATAAAATATAGAAACTTAATTTCCAGTATTTTTCTTCAACTGAATTTTGGATTTCAAATCCCTTTAATTTTTTCATTTTATGAATTCATTTTTTTGATTTATATTTAATCTTGATAGAAGAGCTAAAGTATTCAATTTAACTATACAAAAAACCCTCACATTGCTGCAAGGGTTCTAAAATTATAGGATGAGATTCCTCCTTTGTCGGAATGACATAGATGATTAGTATCTATAATACTCTGGTTTAAAAGGTCCTTCATCCGCTACACCAATATAATCAGCTTGCTCTTTACGCAAAGTTTCTAATTCAACACCTAATTTTTCTAAATGCAACATTGCTACTTTTTCATCCAAGTGTTTTGGCAACATATACACGTCATTGTTGTATGCCGCGCTGTTTTTCCACAATTCGATTTGAGCTAGCGTTTGGTTGGTAAAGGAGTTACTCATTACAAAACTTGGGTGACCTGTAGCACAACCAAGGTTTACTAAACGACCTTCGGCAAGTACAAGAATATCAACGCCATCGATAGTATATTTATCTACTTGTGGTTTGATTTCAATTTTTGTGTTCCCGTAGTTTCCGTTTAACCAAGCCATATCAATTTCGTTATCAAAATGCCCGATGTTACAAACGATAGTCTTATCTTTCATCGCACGGAAATTACTTTCTAATACAATATCTTTATTTCCAGTTGTAGTAATTACAATATCAGCAGTAGGAATAACAGAAGCCAATTTTTTAACTTCAAATCCGTCCATTGCAGCTTGAAGCGCACAAATTGGGTCAATTTCAGTAACCGTTACAATAGAACCAGCACCTCTAAACGAAGCTGCAGTTCCTTTACCCACATCACCGTAACCACAAACGATTACTCTTTTTCCAGCCAACATAATATCTGTAGCACGACGAACCGCATCAACTGCGCTTTCTTTACAACCGTATTTGTTATCAAATTTCGATTTTGTAACCGAGTCATTTACGTTAATTGCCGGCATTGGTAAAGTTCCTGCTTTTACTCTTTCGTATAATCTATGAACACCAGTTGTAGTTTCTTCAGACAATCCTTTGATTCCTGGGATCAATTCTGGGAAACGGTCAATAACCATATTCGTCAAATCGCCACCATCGTCCAAAATCATATTCAATGGTTTTCTATCTTCGCCAAAGAACAACGTTTGTTCGATGCACCAGTCAAAAGATTCTTCATCAAGACCTTTCCAGGCATAGACTTGAATTCCTGCAGCAGCAATGGCAGCAGCCGCTTGATCTTGAGTGGAGAAAATATTACAAGATGACCAAGTAACCTCAGCTCCTAAAGCAATTAAAGTTTCAATTAAAACCGCAGTTTGGATAGTCATGTGCAAACAACCTGCAATACGAGCACCAGCAAGCGGTTGTTCGTCCTTGTATTCCGCACGAAGCGCCATCAAACCTGGCATTTCTGCTTCGGCAAGTTCAATTTCTTTTCTTCCCCAAGCTGCTAGAGAAATGTCTTTTACTTTGAAAGCCACATAAGGCATAGTCGTTGTACTCATTTTTAGTATATTTGTATTTGAAATTTTTTTTGCAAATTTAGGGAATAACTTTAGTATTTAAAAAGTATTCGACCACTTTTGTGAATTGTTTAATTCTATAATCTTCTGAAAAGCAGAAAAATACCAAATGCCACTCTACAAAATTATTTATGTTGACACTTCATCACAAATTTTAATTTGGGAAATAACCGAATCGTTTGAGCAATTATTTGAAGAAGTACAATTAAACGAAAAAAGTGTACTGCGTTTAAATGGGATGAAATCTTTATTGCATCAACGGGCATTTCTTAGTGTTCGAAAATTACTGCAAGAAGCAGGTTACAATGACTTTGATTTGTATTATGATGCATTTGGAAAACCTCATCTCAATTCAAATCATTGTCACACTGAGCCTGTCGAAGTGTCTATTTCACATTCTCATACTTTTTCTACCTTAATAATTAGCAATAAAAAAGTTGGAATCGACATTGAAATGCTAAGAGAAAAAATAATCCGAATTGCTGAAAAATTCTGTGATACTGAATTTAATTTTTTATCCCGATGCTTCGGAACTGAAAAAAAGGAAGAATACATCCAAAAACTCACTACTATTTGGGGTGCAAAAGAAGCAATATTCAAAATCAGGAATGTAGAAGGAATAAGTTTCAAAAATCATATTCGAGTAGATGAATTTAATATTGATGATAAAAAAACTAAAGCTACTCTTGAATTAGAAAAAACCAAACAAGAATTTGACATCTATTTTGATGCAATCGAATCAAGCGAACACGAGCCGATAAAACAAAAATTTGTTTTAGTTTATACATTCGAAAACAACAGTAAATCAAAATAAAGGCAAACAGATGATAGATTTTTTTTTAAATACTTATAAAAACACTTCGATATTTCAAATTATATTGGAATTTTTTGCTTTTATATTCGGCATTTTAAGCGTTTGGTTTGCTAAAAAAGAAAATATTTGGGTCTATCCAACGGGATTAATTGCAACAATAATCACAACGTATTTACTTTACCTAGCTGGTTATTTGGGCGACATGATGATTAATGGTTATTTTGCCTTAATGAGTATTTATGGTTGGTACAAATGGACACGAAAGGAAAACGACACCGAAGTTTTAACGATTTCGAGAACAAACAATAAAGAAAAAATAATAGGAATTGCGTTGTTTTTTGCTACTGTTTTTGTAGTTTTCGTAATTTATTATTTATTTGATTACCAAATCAAAGTAGAAAATTATATCGATATATTTGCTTCAGGAATATTCTTTACGGGAATGTGGTATATGGCCAATAAAAAAATCGAAAATTGGACGCTTTGGATTTTAGGTGATTTAATTGTTGTACCACTTTATGCTTACCGTGGATTAGGAATGTTGTCTATACAGTATTTAATTTTTACAATTTTGGCTATTTCGGCTTATTTAGAATGGAAGAAAATCTTACACAAAAACAATCTACAATAGTTAGAGTTGCTCTTTTTGGTCCTGAATCTACAGGAAAAACCACATTGGCAAAACAACTGGCTGAACATTTTGAAACAGCTTGGGTTCCTGAATATGCCCGAGATTATCTTCAGGATAAATGGGACAAAACGAGTCAAATTTGCACTATTGATGATATGTTGCCTATTGCGATTGGTCAAATAAAATTAGAAAACGAAAGCCTTTCTGCTGCCAATAAATATCTTTTTTGTGATACTAATTTACTAGTAACCAAAGTTTTTTCAGAAGTGAATTACGGCTTTTGCAATCCCACATTAAATGAAGCTGCGCAAAAACATGAATATGATTTGTTTTTATTGACCGATATCGATGTACCTTGGGAAGAAGATGATTTAAGAAACTCGGTCGAAAACAGAGAGTCCGTTTTTTCAGTTTTTAAACAAACACTAATCGAAAACAACAAACCTTTTATCAGCATTTCTGGCGGTAATAATTTTCGAATAAATAAAGCAATTGCACTAATTGATGATTTTTCAAAAGCCAAAAAAATGGGTTTTTCATCATTAGACTTTGTTCAGATTCACGAGTATGGGATTCCATTGAAAAACATAAAAAATCAATTGAATTTTTTCAAAAACGGAATTCCAAAAACCGTTTTAATTGAACCCGCAAAAGTTTCAAACGGAATTTTGAAGTTGTCGGAAAATGATTATCAGGAAAAAGCAACTTATTTTGATAGCGTTAAAAGCACATTGAAATTAAAAAAATTCGTTCCCGCTTCGGGTGCTGCCAGTAGAATGTTTAAATTTTTGAATACTTTTTTGAATGAATTTGAAGTTGAAAATGAAAGTATTCATGCTTACATCAACAGAAAAAAAGATAGCGAATTGGCTGTCTTTATTGTAGGTTTAGAAAAATTTCCGTTTTTTGATAAAGTGCTTTTCGAATTAGAAAAAACATTTCCAGATTTTAATAATTTTAACAGTGATTATAAAAACTATTATTTTATACAATTTTTACTCTCGCAAGAGTACTTTGATTTTGCCAATAAACCAAAAGCAATTCTCCCTTTTCACCAATACGAAAACCGAATTGCGACCCCAATCGAGGAACACTTGAATGAATGTGTTACGTATTCCAGTTCAAACGGAAATTCACATTTGCATTTTACGATTTCGGAAGCACACCAAAAAGATTTTGAAACAATTATGAATAGTGTCAAAGATAAAATCGAAAAAGAAAATGAAACAACAATTCAGGTTAGTTTTTCGAACCAAGACAAAAGCACAGATACTATCGCTGTTGATTTGAGTACGAAACCACTAAGAGATGAATTTGGAAAATTAGTCTTTAGACCAGGTGGACACGGTGCATTAATCAAGAATTTAAATGCTCTTGAAGCCGATATTATTTTCATAAAAAACATCGACAATGTCATTCAAAATCATATCGAAACTATCGCATTGTACAAAAAAGCATTAGCTGGAATTTTGATTGAGCTGCAACAAAAAGTATTTCAATATTTGAATACAATTGGCACAAGTAGCGAAGAATATTTAGATGAAATCGTGTTGTTTTCTAAAAACGAATTGAATATTGAACCTGTTAATGGTTTTTCGAAGTACACTTTCGAAAATAAAATTACGCATTTAAAAAATAGTTTAAATCGTCCAATTCGAGTTTGCGGCATGGTAAAAAATGAAGGCGATACAGGAGGCGGTCCGTTTTGGGTTCGAGATTCAAAAGGAACTGCTTCTCTTCAAATTGTGGAGACCTCTCAAATAGATTTAACTGCTGCAATTCAAGCGAACATCCTTACTAATGCAACACACTTCAATCCTGTTGACTTGGTTTGTGGAATACGAAATTACAAAAACGAAAAATTTGATTTAAGCCTTTTTATTGATCACAAAAGTGGATTTATTGTCGATAAAAACAAAAATGGTCAAGCTCTAAAAGCCTACGAATTACCTGGGTTATGGAATGGAGCTATGGCAAAATGGATCACTCTTTTTGTCGAAGTACCCTTAATGACTTTTAACCCAGTGAAAACTGTGAACGATTTGTTGCAAGCCGCACACCAAAAACCATAGCTTTGAACTCTGAAAAAATCATATCTGAACTACAGTACAAAGCGGTTCGAAGCAGTGGAGCTGGAGGGCAAAACGTAAATAAAGTTTCCTCGAAAGTGGTTTTGACTTTTGATTTAAAAAGTTCTCAAGCCCTAACCGAAGAAGAGAAGTTGCTCTTAGAAACAAAACTATATTCGAGATTAACATCGGAACAGATTTTGATTTTAAACTGTGACGAAGACCGAAGCCAACTCAAAAACAAGGCAATCGTAACCAAGCGTTTTCTAGACATAATCACTATTGGACTCGTGATTCCAAAAATCAGGAAAGCGACAAAAGTTCCAAAATCAGTTATCAGAAAGCGAATCAAAGACAAAAAGAATTTATCGGAGATTAAGAAAAATCGAAGAAGACCTGAGTTATAATGCTCGTTATAGAAAAATAAAACAACTAATTATTTATTGTATATTTGTTTATCAATTTGATTAAAATGGAAACATTACTTATAAATACTAAAAATTCAAGTAACGCTAAATTTATTTTGGAGTTAGTTAAAAAACTTGGAGAAGAAGGTAAAATTTTGAACACAGATGAAAAAGAAGATTATTTTCTTGGAGCGATGATGTCAAATGAAAAAACAGGAGAAAAAGTTTCAAGAAATGAAATTTTTGAAAAACTGAACAAAAAATGATTGTTTCGTTTGACAAAAGTTTCAGTAAAAGTTTAGACAAAATTGGCGACACTATTGCTTTAAAAAACACTTCAAAAGCAATTGAAAAATGCGAAAAAGCCAATTCTCTTATAGAAATTTCTAACCTCAAAAAATTGAAAGGTTATAAAAATTATTACCGAATCAAAATTGGAGATTATAGAATTGGTGTTGAGATAGAAAATGAAACAATCCTCTTTATTTTAATTTCCCATAGAAAAAATATATATAATCTTTTTCCATAATTTTTTCTAAAGCTTTAAACAAATAACTTACATTTGCATCGTCTCAAAGGGGTGCTAGATTCCAAAAACGGATTGACAGCTGAGATTATACCCAACGAACCTGGGCAGGTAATGCTGCCAAGGGAAAAAATGACACTATTTTTAGAGTGCACGCTATCTATTTGTCATAGAAAATCATTTTTTAATTTAACAAAAGAATAATTCCCCCTTTTATTCGTAAAACTATTTACGGATGAACAATTCATTTTATTTAAACAGTACAAAGTACAAAGTACAAAGTACAAAGACGAAACCTTCAAATCTAGCATCAATTCGTCTATTATCTATTGTCTTTTTTCTATTTTCTATTCTCGCTTTCTCTCAAAAAAAACCGCAAGACACGACCAAAGTTAATATGCTCAATGAAGTAACCGTTTCGTCGGTTAGAGCAAAAGGCAAAAACCCAATAACGTTTACCAATTATTCTAAAGAAGAAATTGCTCCGCGCAATCTTGGACAAGATATTCCAATTTTACTTAACTTCTTACCATCAGTAGTTTCAACAACCGATGCTGGAAACGGCATAGGATATACTTACATGAGAGTTCGTGGTTCCGATGGTTCAAGAATTAATGTAACCTTAAACGGAATTCCATTCAATGATAGTGAAAGTCAAGGAACTTTTTTTGTAAATCTGCCCGATTTTGCTTCCTCTCTAGAAAGTGTACAATTTCAACGTGGCGTTGGAACATCTACAAATGGTGCAGGTGCTTTTGGCGCAAGTTTAAACATGCAAACCAAATCATTTCAAGAAAAATCCTATGCTGAAATTGCTAATTCTGTGGGGAGTTTTGGGACACGAAAACATACTCTAGCTTTTGGAACTGGGTTGCACAATAATTTTGAAATGAATGCGCGCTTATCTAATATTTCCTCTGATGGATTTATAGATAGAGCTTCGTCAAATATGTTAGGCTATTTTTTTAATGCCAACTATGTGACCAATAAAAGTCAAATTAAATTCTTTGCCTTTGGCGGAAAAGAAAAAACCTATCAGGCTTGGTATGGATTAGAAGATCCCGAAAAATTAAAAAACGACCGAACCTATAATGTATCCGGAATGTATACTGATGAATTTGACAACACACAGTTCTATGATGATGAAACCGATAATTATGTACAAAATCATTTCCAGTTGCATTGGTCTGAAAATTGGTCAAGAAAATGGATTTCAAACGTTGCATTACATTACACTATCGGGAAAGGTTATTTTGAACAATATCGAGAAGACGAAGATTTAAGCGATTATAATCTACCTAGTTTTCAAGGGAATACTATTTCCGATTTGGTTCGAAAACGATGGCTTGACAATGATTTTTTTGGAGCCACTTTTTCTTTAAATTATAGAACTCTTGAAACGGATATTCTAATTGGTGGTGCTGCAAACCGTTATCTTGGCGATCATTTTGGGGAAGTAGTTTGGACTCAATTTTACACACCAACTGCCAATAGGTACTATGACAATATTGGGAATAAAGAAGATGTAAATTTTTATGCAAAAGCATCACAACAGGTGGGTAAATTAAATGTTTTTGCTGATTTACAATACCGAATGGTTTTTTATCAAGCAACCAGTTTCAGGTTTGATGATGTAAACGATACGTTTCTATTTTTCAATCCAAAAATGGGTTTAAACTATCAACTGAATGATAAGAATTCATTTTATGGATTTTTTGGTGTGGCAAATAAAGAGCCACGTCGCGATGATTATGAAAACGGAAGCACAAAGCCTGAACGACTATTTGATTATGAACTTGGATGGAAATACAATTCTAAAAAAGCCAGTCTTTCCGCTAATGTATTTTACATGAATTACAATGATCAGTTGGTTTTAACTGGTGCATTGAACGATGTAGGTTCGCCTGTTTTTACCAATAGCGGTAGTAGTTACCGCCTAGGTTTAGAAGTAGAGTCTTTAATTACACTCACAAATAAATTAACACTCAACCCAAATGTGACTTTAAGTCAAAATAAAAATCGAGATTTTAATTTTAAACGTAATGGGCTATTACAAAACTTAGGCAATACCGATATTGCATTTTCGCCAAATATTATTCTTGGAAATAGATTTACCTATCAACCCATAAAAACTTTGCAGGTTTCGTTATTTTCAAAATATGTAGGCCAACAGTTTATGGGTAATATCGATTCGAAAAAATCTGTTTTGGATTCTTTTTTTGTGAATGATTTAAATTTAACTTACCAATGGAATATCAATAAAGGTTTGAAATCGGTTGTTTTTTCTGTAGTGGTAAATAATATTTTTGAAGTAGAATATGAGTCTAATGGTTATTTCTATACTTTTGATGATGATTACACCAATCCGCCTGCAATATCAACTATTGAAGGAGCAGGATATTACCCTCAAGCTGGAACTAACTTTTTATTAGGATTAACATTGAAATTTTAATCTTCGATTAGTTCAATTAAAAACAAAAACCTGATGTTTACGCATCAGGTTTTTTTAATTATATACTCTAAGGTTATCTCCGTTAACTTCCACTCGATATTGTTTTAGGGGATATTGTTTTCCTTCGCATTTTGTTCCTATACATTGACCAGAAAAAAGACTATATTCTGCATTATCACATCCACAAACAGCAATAGATCCGCCTTTTATTGTCATAGTAGAACAAGCACTTACACTTTGGTTGGGACAAGCTGCATCAAAAGCCACATAAGTCGAACCCGAATTATTAAATACAATTATTCCATTAACTCCTTGTCCTGGAATAAAAACCGCATTAGTTACAAATTTAAGCTCTGAAAATTGTGGTAAATTTAAATTAATTTCTAGGTTAACTGCGTAGTTTGGCAAATAGGGATTATTGTTGTTAAAATTAGAATCGTTACAACACGACAAAATGGGAATAGTTAACAATAGAACTATATATTTTTTCATTTTCGGAATTTAGTGAAACAAATTTAATTTAATTAACTTTGAAATGTATAGGTTATAACATATATTTATGGACTAATTAAAAATAATACTATCTTTGTGAAAAGAAATCCCGTCCAGATGGGATTTTTTCTATTTTATATAAACGATGAAGTTATGAGTACAGTATCTTATTACACCGCAGAAGGATTAAAAAAATTGAGAGAAGAATTAGACTATTTGAAAAGTGTGATGCGTCCAAAAGCATCTCAGGATATAGCAGAAGCAAGAGATAAGGGAGACTTGTCTGAGAATGCCGAATATGACGCTGCCAAAGAAGCTCAAGGAATGTTAGAGATGCGAATTGCAAAGTTAGAAGCGGTACATTCTAATGCTCGATTAATTGACGAAACACACTTAGATGTTTCAAAAGTGTTGGTTTTATCCAATGTAAAAATTAAAAATCAAGCCAACGGTATGGAAATGAAATATACGCTTGTTGCCGAAAGTGAAGCCGATTTAAAAACAGGAAAAATATCAGTGACTTCGCCTATTGGAAAAGGATTACTGGGGAAAAAAGTTAGTGAAGTTGCAGAAATAACAGTGCCCAATGGCGTTTTGAAATTTGAAATTCTTGAAATTTCAAGGGATTAGGAAGTCGGATAGATAATAGACAGATAGATGATAGATTTTTATAGGTTTGGGATTTCTTAAACCTTTAAACTCTTGACTTCCATCTTCTAGCTCCCATCTTTCAACTCCTGACTTCCACCTTCTAACTTCAAACTCCCAACTTCCCATGAGTTCAATATTTACCAAAATCATAAACGGAGAAATTCCATGCTACAAAATAGCAGAGGATTCTAATTTCATAGCCTTTTTGGATGTAAACCCCAACGCAAAAGGGCATACCTTATGTGTTCCAAAACAAGAAATAGATAAAATTTTTGAAATTGAAGATGATTTATATCTTGGACTGATGCAGTTCTCCAAAAAAATTGCAGTGGCTCTCGAAAAAACAGTTTCCTGCAAAAGAATTGGGATGGCAGTGATCGGCCTAGAGGTTCCACACGTCCATGTTCATTTAATCCCTTTAAACGAAATGGATGAAATGCGATTTCAAAATAAAGTAACAATGTTAAAAGAAGAATTTGAAGTTTTGGCTAAAAATATTCAGGCTAATTTGTAAAAAAAGAATTGAAAACAAAAAAGAATTGAAAACGAAGAAAATGAAAAATACAATCTCACTCTTTATTTTCTTAATTTCGGTTTTAGCCGCTGGTCAAGTTCCTGTTAATTATAGTTTAATTGACTCTAAAATTGCAGGAATCTCTGTGGAGGATGCAAATTCTACCCAATCTATCGCTAGTTATATAAATGCTAATTTTAAAACAGAAAACGATAAAATTCGAGCTGTTTTTTATTGGACTGCATCAAATATTAGTTATGATATAGCTAATATGTTTGCTGTAAATATAGATGAAACTCCACAAGATAGAATTATAAAAACATTAAAAACTAAAAAAGGAATCTGTGGAGACTATGCTATGATTTTTAATGAAATTGCTAATTTGATAGGCATAAAATCGGTTGTTGTAAGAGGCTATACCAAACAAAATGGCAATGTAGATGTTCTTTCGCACGCTTGGTGTGCTGCTAAAATTAATAATAAATGGTTTTTGTTTGACCCAACTTGGGGCTCTGGCTTTGTAAGCAACAACAAATTTAATCGGAAGATAAACAATAACCACTTCAAAGTATTGCCAGATCAAATGATAAAAACACACATGCCTTTTGATTATTTATGGCAGTTTTTAGAGTATCCAATCACAAATCGAGAATTTGTTTTGGGTAAAACTCTTATAGACAAAACTAAAAAACGCTTTGATTTTACTTCCGAAATTCTAAAACACGAATCGTTGTCTAAAACGGATCAATTTTTTGAATCTGCAGAAAGAATTGAAAAAAACGGCATCATAAATGACCTGATTTCAAAAGCGTATGTCTACGAAAAAACATCTTGGAACAATGAGAGAGAAAACGCAAATAATGACAAATACAATACAATTGTTAGTGAATATAATGTAGCAATCAACGGAATGAATGATTTTATATATTATCGAAATAATAAATTTAAACCTCTTTTACCCGACGAGGAAATCAAATCTAAAATTCAAATTCCCCACGAAAAGTTCAAAAAATGCCAAGAATCACTTTCGAAATTGGGTTCTTTAACTAGTAATCATGCGGAAAGTGTTAGTAGTTTAAAAAAAGCAATTGCAAATGCGTTAGTCCAATCTCAAACTCATTTGGACTTTGTAACCACGTATTTAAGTAAAAGTAAATTAGTTAGGAAAACAATGTTTTCTAAAATTTCTTGGTTCGGAATTCCATTAAACTAATTCACTTTTTTTAAAACTCACTTGCATTGTAGTTCCTTTTCCTATCTCGGAATGTAGCACTTTGATTGTGCCTTTGTGATATTCTACTACTATTCTTTTGGTTAGTGAAAGACCCAATCCCCAACCTCTTTTTTTGGTAGTAAAACCAGGTTCAAAAACAGTTTTGTGCTGGTTTTTAGGAATGCCTTTTCCAGTATCCGAAACGTTTATTTTCACAAAATTTCCTTCTAAAATAATTTCTAAAGATAAATTCCCCCGCCCTTTCATGGCATCAATAGCATTTTTTACTAAGTTTTCAATCGTCCAACTATGCAAAGTAGGATTCATTAAAACCATAACAGGGGTTTTGGGTGCTTTAAAAGAAAACAATACTTGTTTTGAAAATCGAGATTGTAAATAATCATAGGTTTCTTGAGTTTCACTAATAATATCTTTGATTTCTAAAATGGGTTCAGAGCCAATTTTAGAAAAACGGTCGGTAATCGTTTGCAAACGATCAATATCCCTTTCCATTTCTAAAACCGTTGAGGAGTCAATATCCTCTGTTTTCAATATCTCGACCCAGCCAATCAAAGACGAAAGTGGCGTGCCAATTTGATGTGCCGTTTCTTTTGCCATTCCCGCCCAAAGTTTATTTTGGGTAGCCATTTTGGTACTTTTATAAAAATTATAAACCATCCCAGCAAACAAGACAATAATGAGTAATAGAGCTACAGGATAATACTTGAGCTTGTTTAACAAATCCGAATCACCATAATACAATTGGTGGGTTTTACCTTCAGAAATATTAATTAGAATGGGCTCGTTTTGACTTTTTAAACGTTTCAAAACAGCCTTTAATTGCTGCTTATTTTTTAGAACATCATCATCAATGTTTAATGTATTGATGATAGAATCATTTTCAGTTTGAATAATAGGTATGTTTGCCGATTGGATAATCAAAGCTGGCAAAGTTATATCGGCATTAATATCGGCATTATTCAATGATTTTTGAGCCTCAGCCCAATGCTCCATTTTTACACGCTCTTCTTCTTTAAATATTTGAAAAAAAGAATAGGTGTTCCAAAGAATCAGGGAAACAATCAAAAAAGAAACAAAAACGATAATCCAACGTGTTGAGATTCGACTTTCAGAAAACTGCATAAATTATTTTTGAGGCATAAATATAAGTATTTAATAGAATTAAAAAACAGTTTATCATGTCTTTTCTAAGAAACCTAAAATACTGATTTGTATACTTCTTTTAAAAAGCATAAATTTATTTTTCTGCTTATATACCTACTATTAAAGAATTTGATATATTTGTAAAGCATATTTTTATAGCCGCAAAATAGAATTCGAACATTATAAATAGAGAACAGATGGAAGTTACAGGAAAAATTAAAATGATAGACCAAACTAAAGAAGTTGGGTCTGCAGGTTTCAAAAAAAGAGATGTCGTTGTTACAACCGATGAACAATATCCTCAGCATATTTTGGTTCAATTTGTTCAAGACAAATGTGATTTGTTGAACAACTTTCAAGTTGGAGAAGCTGTGAAAATTGACATCAACTTGAGAGGTCGTGAATGGACAAACCCACAAGGCGAAACGGTTTATTTTAATACTATTCAAGGATGGAGAATTGGAAAAGTACAAGCAGATTCGGCACCAACTCCAACTGCTCCTATGCCAGCAGCTCAAGCATTTGCACCTGCAACAAGCATAAACGAGGATGAACCAGACGATTTGCCTTTCTAAGAGATAAAGAAATTAAAAGTTTTAGAAGTCAGAAGTTTGAGTATACTTGAATTTCTGGCTTTTTGTTTTTTTTAAAATTGCCATTGATTCTTCCAATTAAAAATGCATTACTTATCTTCCCATTTATTTTTTCCTCCCGTTTCCAAAGCTAATCCTGACGGAATTCTTGCCATTGGAGGTGATTTATCTCCCGAAAGATTGATTTTAGCTTACAAAAGCGGCATATTTCCTTGGTTCGAAGAAGGAGAACCTATAATTTGGTGGTCGCCAAATCCTAGAATGGTGTTGTATCTAGACGAATTGATAATTTCCAAAAGCATGCGAAATGTTTTAAATCAAGATTTATTCGCAGTGACTTTCAATCAAAATTTTAAGGAAGTAATTTCGTCTTGCCAAAAAGTAAAGCGAAACGGTCAAAACGGCACATGGATTACCAACGAAATGATTGAAGCCTACTGCAAGTTGCACCAATTGGGAATGGCAAAATCAGTTGAAGTTTGGCAAAACAACACATTGGTTGGAGGTTTGTATGGCATCGACTTGGGAACAGTTTTTTGTGGCGAAAGTATGTTTTCTAAAGTTTCTAATGCTTCGAAAGTGGCATTTATTGCCTTAGTAAATCAATTAAAGAAAGATAATTATGCTCTTTTGGATTGTCAGGTCTATAACGAACATCTCGAAAGTTTGGGTTGTCGCGAAATAGATAGAACCGAATTTATGAAGTTTTTAAAATAAAAATTAGCCACAGATTTTCACAGATTTAACGGATTATCACTGATTTTCTTTGTGAACTTTGCGAAATCTTTTTCCCTTCGAGGTAAAAAAACAGTAAAAATGAATTTGAAATCTTATACAGTAACCGAACTCTACATTTATCCAGTCAAAAGTTTGGCTGGGATTCGTGTAGAAACTGCTTTGGCTCAAGAAAGGGGTTTTGAAAACGACCGTAGATGGATGTTGATAGATGACGAGAATATGTTTATCACGCAACGGAATCATCCTGTTTTGAGTCAGTTTTTCCCCAAAATAAAAGAGAATTCTATCGAAATATCCTATTTTGATAAAAAGCATGAATTTTCAATAAATGAAAGTTCGGATATACCTATTTTTTCGAAAGTCTGGGATGATGAAACTACCGTTTTCGAAGTGAACGGCACGACTTCAAAATGGTTTAGCGAAATTTTAGGTTTTGGCTGTAAACTGGTGAAAATTGGCGATAGAATTCATACGAGTAACCAACTTAACAAAACGCTAAATGTAAGCCTAGCCGATGGCTATCCGTATTTATTAATGGGTACTAAAAGTCTGGATTTCTTAAACGAAAAACTAAAAAAGAAGATAACAATTCAAAGATTTAGACCCAATATTTTCATTCGAACCGCAGTTGCTCATGAAGAAGATTCTCTAACTCTTTTTCAGATTGGAGCCGTGAAATTTCAAAATGCAAAACCCTGTAGCAGATGTATTATGGTAAACAATAATCCCGAAAATGGAATTGTCAACAAAGAACCTTTGCGCAGCTTAAGTAAATATCGAGAAGTTGATAATTTGGTCTTTTTTGGCACCAATGCAATCTGCTTGAATGAGGGAGATATAAAAGTTGGAGACTCCTTAGTTTTTTAACTCCTTTTCCAGCAATCTTCCACATGATCGTTAACCATTCCTGTGGCTTGCATGTGAGCATAAACCACTGTGGAGCCTACAAATTTAAACCCTCTTTTTTTTAAATCTTTACTAATTGTATCTGAAAGTGGTGTAGTAGCTGGAACCTCTTTCATTGTTTTTGGATTATTTTCGATGGGTTTTCCTCCAGTAAAATTCCAAATATAGTTGGAGAAACTACCAAATTCTTCCTGCACTTTCATAAATGCAATGGCATTAGAAACGGTGGCTCTTATCTTGAGTTGGTTTCTGATAATTCCAGCATTTTCAAGTAACTCTTGAATTTTATCTTCTTGGTAATGGGCTATTTTCTTATAATCAAAGAAATCAAAAGCCAATCTAAAATTTTCTCTTTTGGATAAAATGGCATACCAACTCAACCCCGCTTGAAAAGTCTCCAATACTAAAAATTCAAAAAGAGTAGCATCGTCATAAACGGGATTACCCCATTCGGCATCATGATAATCCCGATACAAATCGTCTTTTTCGCACCAAGAACAGCGGGTTTTAGTTTGCATGAGTGCCTTTGGTTAAATAATTGCCAATTAAATAATGACCTAAGTATATAATAGGAGTCATACCAATAGCTATAATCAATTTTACAAAATAACCAGTAAAAGCAGATTTTATAAAAACATCGGTAGTCATAATACCCGTTGCCCAAAAAGCAATTCCCAATACAATAAAGCTGTCAAATAATTGAGAAACCACTGTAGACCCAGTACTTCTTAGCCAAATCATTTTATTACCCGTTTTGTTTTTTAGAAAATGAAACAGGCTAACATCAATCAATTGAGATACTAAAAAAGCGGTTATACTCCCCACAATAATCCATTGACTTTGACCAAAAACTGCAAAAAACTGATTGTCACTCACGGGACTTATTCCTGTTGCTGCCGGAATTCGTATCGCAAAATAAAGTAGTATAAAACAATACCCAATTAGACTAGCCGTAATTAAGGATAATTTTCGCACTCCTTTTTCGCCAAAATATTCATTGATTAAATCGGTGGTTACAAAAACGATTGGCCAGGGTAGGATGCCAATACTCATAACCGCAGAACCCACATGAATGAGTTTGCCGCCAATTAACTCTGCAACAACTGCATTGGTAATGAATATACCAGCAAGAATTACATACACCGTATCTTTTTTGGATCGAAACATACAATTTGATTTAAAATCAAATTTAGTATTTTTTAATTAGATTTTGGTTACCTTTTATTTTAAAACTTTTCGCATACAAACACTATTTTCAACGCCTATGTACTGCCCATAGTTTTCGGTAACGGAATAACCCCTATTTTTATATAACGCAATAGCTTCAGGCTGATTTATTCCAGTTTCTAAAATGGTTTGAGTATAGTTTAATTCACTCGCCCATTGCTCAAGTTCTTTTAAAATCGAAGATGCTATTCCTTTGCCACGAAAATCTGGATTTACAAACATTCTTTTTATTTCGACAGTTTTTGTGTCAATTGCTCTAAAAGCACCACAACCAACAGACGTGTTATTTAGATAACAAACCAAGGCACAATTCAAAACAGCCGTTTGATTGATTTGAGCATAAAAAGCATGATCTTCTCCATCTCGTATTTTTAAATCGGCATCTAAATATTGAACTAAATCAATAAAATCTGGATTTTGAGAGGTGGTTCGAAGTAATGATAGCATGACAACAAATTTAATAAAAAAAAACAGCCATCATTATGATAGCTGTTTCTATATATTAATTTTTTTTTGTTGAGATTCAACAATTTTGTTTTTATGAGATTGCTTCCTCCCTCACGATGACTAGCTACCACACATTTCACAATCATCAGGACCAGCATTTTTGGCTAATTCGATCATGGCTTTGTACTCTTCTAAAGACATTTCTGCGGGTTCGTCTAAAACGGCGATGGGTTGTAACACTTGCTCAGTAGCTGGTTGTTCAGTAACTTCTAGTGGTTCTGCTTTCTTGTCGTTATTCAACGTAAACTTAATCGCATCAACTGCAGCTTTTGTTCTTAGGTAATACATTCCGGTTTTCAATCCCGATTGCCAAGCATAAAAGTGCATGGAGGTTAGTTTGGAATAATTGGCGTTTTGCATAAACAAGTTCAACGATTGCGATTGATCTACAAAATACCCACGATGACGTGACATATCGATAATGTCTTTCATCGACATTTCCCAAACGGTTTTGTACAACTCTTTCAAATCTTGCGGAATATCCAGATCTTGAACAGATCCATTATTACGCATTAATTCTTGTTTTAATGTTTCATTCCATAAACCTCTTTCTACCAAATCATTCAGTAAATGCTTGTTTACCACAATAAATTCTCCTGATAGTACACGTCTGGTGTAAATATTTGAAGTATACGGTTCGAATGCTTCGTTGTTACCCAAAATTTGTGATGTCGAAGCGGTTGGCATTGGTGCCACCAAAAGTGAGTTTCTCACACCGTTTTCCATGACTTCTTTTCTAAGTGAAGCCCAATCCCAACGTCCTGAAAGTTCCTCGTCTTTCATTCCCCAAAGGTTGTGCTGGAATTCTCCTTCTGAAATTGGCGACCCTTTAAAAGTAGAATAGGGTCCTTCTTCTTTTGCCATTTCCATCGAAGCGGTTACAGCTGCAAAGTATAAAGTTTCGAAAATTTCTTGATTCAATTTCTTGGCTTCATCACTTGTAAAAGGCAAACGCAACATAATAAATGCATCGGCAAGACCTTGCACTCCAAGACCTATTGGACGGTGGCGCATATTGGAGTTTTCGGCTTCTATTACTGGATAATAATTTCTGTCGATAACTTTATTCAAGTTTCTGGTTACTCGTTTGGTTACGGTGTATAACAATTCGTGATTGAATTGTTTGTTCTCCACAAACATGGGCAACGAAATTGAGGCTAAATTACATACGGCAACCTCATCACTTGAAGTATATTCCATAATCTCTGTACACAAATTCGAGGAACGAATCGTTCCTAGATTTTTCTGATTCGATTTGCGGTTTGCTGCATCTTTGTACAACATATAAGGAGTTCCGGTCTCTATTTGCGATTCCAGAATTTTTTCCCACAATTCGTGCGCTTTAATGGTTTTTCTGCCTTTACCTGCTTTTTCGTAATCCGTGTACATTTTTTCGAATTCCTCGCCATGAACATCATACAAACCGGGACATTCGTTGGGGCACATTAGTGTCCAAAGTCCGTCTTCTTGTACTCTTTTCATAAACAAATCCGAAGTCCACATCGCAAAGAATAAATCTCTGGCGCGCATTTCTTCTTTCCCTGTATTTTTTTTCAAATCCAAAAAGTCAAAAATATCAGCATGCCAAGTTTCGATGTAAATCGCAAAGCTACCTTTACGCTTTCCTCCTCCTTGATCTACATAACGAGCCGTATCGTTGAATACACGCAACATTGGCACAATTCCGTTAGAAGTACCGTTTGTCCCACGAATATACGAACCCGTTGCACGAACGTTGTGAATAGAAAGTCCAACACCTCCAGCCGATTGCGAGATTTTGGCCGTTTGTTTCAACGTATCGTAAATTCCATCAATACTATCATCTTTCATTGCTAGAAGAAAGCAAGATGACATTTGTGGTTTTGGCGTTCCTGCGTTAAATAAAGTTGGTGTGGCGTGGGTAAAGAATTTTTTCGACATTAAGTCGTAGGTTTCTATCACCGATTTCAAATCGCCTAAGTGAATTCCAACAGAAACTCGCATCAACATGTGTTGCGGACGCTCGACTATCTTCCCGTTTATTTTTAACAAATACGAACGCTCTAAGGTTTTGAAACCAAAATAATCGTAATTAAAATCTCTATTGTAAATAATATGTGAGTCTAAAAACTCCGAATTTTCCATAATTACTTTATGAACTTCTTCGGATAATAAGGGTGCTTTTTGACCATTTCTAGGATTAACATAATGAAACATTTCGTTCATCGTTTCTGAGAACGATTTTTTGGTATTGGAATGCAAATTCGAAATCGCAATTCTCGCTGCTAATTGGGCATAATCAGGATGCGCAATCGTCATTGAAGCGGCAGTTTCGGCTGCAAGATTATCTAGTTCAGATGTAGAAACTCCATCATAAAGTCCTTCAATTACTCTCATTGCCACTTTTACGGCATCAACCAAATCATTTAAACCATAGCATAGTTTTTTAATTCTATCCGTGATTTTGTCGAACATTACGGGCTCTTTGTGGCCGTCTCTTTTTACTACGTACATAATCTTGTGTGTTTTTAAAATAGAAAATCCCTTCGCTATTTTGGTGAATTTGTATTACTGTTTTGGGAAACTAATCCCGTTGATTTACTGCTAAGTCGCAAAGTTTTTATCATAAATTTTGCAACAAGAAATTAGAGCAGCTTTATTATTGACATCTATGTTAGAGTTCAAAACTTTGACATAGATTAATTAACTATTATTTTTATATGACTGTCCGCTATGCGGACTAACTGTTAAAAATGGCACACAGATGAGACAGATTGAGCGGATTTTCACTGATTATTAAATAAGAAATCCGTCTAAATCCCTGTCATCCGTGCGCTTGTTTTTATTTTGGTACAAGAAACGGATCGTCATATATATTTTTCTTCTTGGCTTGGCGACTTTGCGGTGAAAAAAAATTAAAAATCAGCGTCGAAAGTAATTTTCTGAGCATCCGAGTCGGTATTCATTACACCTGCTTTTTGGTATTCGGCTACTTTCTTTTCAAAGAAATTTGTTTTTCCTTGCAACGAAATCATATCCATAAAATCAAAAGGATTTGCTGTATTGTATTCTCTTTCGCAACCTAATTCAACTAACAGTCTATCGGTCACAAATTCTAAATATTGAGTCATTAGGGTGGAGTTCATTCCTATCAAACTCACCGGAATCGACTCGGTAATAAATTCTCTTTCTATGTTTAGAGCATCAACAATTATTTCTCTGATACGTTCTTTGGAAACTTTGTTTACTAAATGATGGTTGTGCAAATGCACGGCAAAATCACAGTGAACGCCTTCGTCACGGGAAATTAATTCATTCGAAAAGGTTAAACCTGGCATTAAACCTCGTTTTTTCAACCAAAAAATAGAACAAAATGCACCTGAAAAGAAAATTCCTTCTACGGCTGCAAAAGCAATCAATCTTTCGGCAAAAGAATCGGATTCAATCCATTTCAAAGCCCATTCCGCTTTTTTCTTAATAGCAGGAAAAACATCTATTGCGGTAAACAATTGTGTTTTTTCGGCCTCATCTTTTACATAAGTATCAATTAAAAGTGAATAGGTTTCGCTATGAATATTTTCCATCATGATTTGGAAACCATAAAAGAATTTTGCTTCAGCATATTGCACTTCATTTACAAAATTTTCAGCCAAATTTTCATTTACAATTCCATCAGAAGCAGCAAAAAATGCCAAGATGTGTTTCACAAAGTATTTTTCGTCTTCGCTTAACTTATTGTTCCAATCGTTCAAATCTTGAGACAAATCGATTTCTTCGGCAGTCCAAAAACTAGCCTCCATTTTTTTGTACCATTCCCAAATATCATGATGTTTGATAGGAAAAATTACGAAACGATTTTTATTTTCTTGTAAAATTGGTTCTAGTTGCGACATTGCTTTTTATGTTTTTTGAAATTTTAACGAATAATTATGTTTTCGTCGACTACAAAGATTGTGAATTCTTGTGGTTTTAAAAAGTCAAACTTATTCACAATACGACTGAGTTTTTAACAAACCGAAAGAAATTAATTGATTTTTATGAAAAATATAAAATATTGAATGTTAGCATTTTATAAAACAAAAATACTGTAAGATACTGTAAAATATAGCAAATGAAAATTACGTGATTTGTAAAATAATCATTTGCAAAACATTATTTTTTTAGTTCCTGAGCCACTTGCTCCAGTTCAAAATACCAATCTTCACCAAATCTTCGAATTAGGGCTTCTTTGACAAATTTATAAACAGGAACTTCTAATTCCTTACCCAAAGAACAGGCATCATCGCAAATTTCCCATTTGTCATAGTTTACCGCTGCAAATTCGGTAAAATCTTTAACACGAATAGGATACAAATGGCAAGAAACCGGTTTCTTCCAGTCGACTTCGCCTTGGTTATAGGCTTGTTCGATACCACAAAGCGCCGTTTTTCCATCAAAAATAACATACGCACAATCTTTATTGTCAATTAAAGGTGTTCCGAGTTCGCCATCAGTTCCTACTGCCCATGTGCCTTGCGCTTCTATAGCGGCAATTCCTTCTTTGCGGAGAAAGGGTTTTACTTTTGGATAAATGGCTTCTAGAATTTTAGTTTCTTCTTCACTTAACGGCGCGCCAGCATCGCCATCAACGCAACAAGCGCCTTTGCAGGCCGAAAGGTTACAAACAAATTCTTTTTCGAGAATATCCTCGGACACAATGGTCTTTCCTAGTTGAAACATGTTGCAAAGATACCTTTCAATTCTGAATTTTAAATTTTTAATTCTAAAAAAAAGAGGTATTTAATCATTAATTTTCAAAATTGAATACCTTTACAGAATACGTTAAAACCAAAATTATGGAACTAAACTTCAAAGAGATAATTACCGTTGGCATGGTTCTTTTTGCTGTAATCGACATTGTGGGAACCATTCCGATAGTGGTTGATTTAAGAACAAAACACGGTCATATCGAATCCGAAAAAGCTTCGGTTGTAGCTGGAATTATTATGATTGTATTCCTTTTTATAGGAGAAGAATTCTTGAATCTTATAGGAATCGATGTTCATTCGTTTGCAGTTGCAGGTTCGTTTGTTTTGTTCTTTTTGGCACTCGAAATGATTTTAGGAATTAGAATATACCGTGACGAAGCCGCGAGTTCGGCCTCCATTGTTCCTCTAGCGTTTCCATTAATTGCTGGTGCGGGAACCATGACCACCCTTTTATCTTTGAAAGCCGAATTTGAAACCATCAACATAATTATAGCCATCGTTTTGAATATTATTTTGGTTTATATTGTATTGAAGTCTTCTTCTCGGATAGAAAAATGGTTAGGCAAAAATGGATTGGGAGTTATTCGCAAGACTTTTGGAGTAGTCCTTTTGGCAATAGCTGTTAAATTATTTGCTGCAAATGTTAAAGATTTACTCCTCTAATAATTTATTTTATAAATTTACAAATCATTTTTTGGCATCAATTATCCAATTAACTTTATTTAGATAAATCTAAATTTTGACTTTATAATTTAACATTTGTTTTAAAAATTGCTTATGAAAATTTTTACTAATCTTTTAGTTACACTTGCATTAGGATTAATTGTTTTTAACATTAGTCTTCTTGATTTTAAACATCTTTTTGAAGGAAAAAGCATGGTCGCTTTTATTGGGATTGCGGCTTCTCTTTGTGCCGTTTTAATCCTCTTGATTTTTAAAATGTCGAAAAAGATAGAAGAAAAAATGAATGATAAATTCTAATTGTGTTTGATGTTTTAATCCTAGGCGGAGGTGTTTCGGGAATATCCTGCGCATTGGTATTAGGTTCTGCTCAAAAAAAACCTTTTGCTTCGAATAAAAAAATTGGCATTATTTCTCATCAAAAAAACTCGTCTCTTCAAGAAGCTATTCTAAATAATGTCTACGGAATTGCTCCAGCCACTTTAGGCACCGATTTATTGTCCGAAAGCATTGAACAATTATCAAAAACCTACCCTCAGGTTTTGCAAATTCCAAACGAAAAAGTCTTGAAAATTGAAGACGAATCTACTTTGACATCGGGTTCTTCGTCCTCATGTCCTGAATTTACAATTGTTACAAATAAACAAGTTTACAAAACCAAAATTATCGTTGTTGGGATTGGATCAGCAAATACTTTTTCGATTGAAGGATTATTGCACTATGTAGAATCGCATCAAAAAGCAATTCCAGAAAAACAAAGAATACAACTTAAAAATGTTGACCATAAAGTTGCCGATGGAATTTATGTTATTGGTACACTTTCAGGTCATAGAAGTCAAGTTGCAATTGCAGCAGGAAGTGGCGCTGCCGTTGCAACGGACATTCTTACTTTGTGGAATAACGGCGTTCAGACTCACGCTCACGATAGCATTAGAAAATAATTACATTTTTATTCTAAATCTTCAATCTGCTCTACAATTACACCTGCTTTTGCAAGAAAATCTATTCCTGAAGTGTCTTTATACCCTGATTGATAAACCACTCGTTTTATTCCGGATTGATGAATGAGTTTACTACATTCTTTACAGGGAGAAAGAGTTATATATAATGTTGCTCCCTCGCAAGTTTGAGTTGAACGTGCTACCTTCAAAATCGCATTAGCCTCGGCATGAAGTACATACCAATTAGTGAGACCCGATTCGTCTTCGCAACAATTCTCGAAACCAGAAGGTGTTCCGTTATAACCATCAGATATTATCATTCGATCTCGAACTATAATTGCGCCTACTTGTTTGCGTTTGCAGTAGGACAAAAGGCTCCATTCTTTGGCCATTCGGAGATAGGCTTTGTCGTACTTATTGAGTTTTTTATTTTCCATTGTGGCTTATCGATTCCAAATTTCGTTTTTCATAATAATGGGCAAAACTACACCAATTACGAAAGAAGACAATACTAATGTACAATCTCGTTTAGAAAATCGCAAGAATGTTTGACACACATAAGTGAATAGTAACACCAAAAAAACGACTATTATTTGGGCTGCTTCTATTCCTAAAGAGAATTCCGAAATGCTAAGGAACTTCGTTTGATTGGCACTTTTGGATAAGGAATTGAAGAGGTTTGAAATGTCCAATCCGTGAAGGACGCCAAAAGTTAAAGACACAAAACCGACTACATTTACATTTAATGGTTTTGATAATTTTCCTGAAAAAAGATTAAATAAAGCTATTAAAAGAATAATCATGGGAACCAAAAGAGAAATTAACTTTCCTTTTATAATAACTACTCCAAAAACGGAGAGTACTAATGCTAACAGATTTCCAAGAGTAAAAATAGAAATTAATAGTAGTAATTTTTTCCAATCTTTAAGTACGTAAGGCACCGTCAAAACGGTCAAGAACAATATATGATGGCACGCAAATATGTTAAAAATATGCCATATCCCATTTTCGAAATAACTCCATAATTCTGTCATTGCAAATAATTTTAAAGATTAGGGGATGTCAAACTTACAATATATTTTGAAAAATTGTTAAAAATTATGCTAATAAATACATTTACTGTTGGATTTTTTGCTTTATTATAGCTAAAAATTAGTGGGATTTAGTTTCCTAAAAATGAAATAATCAATTATATTTGTTAATCATTTTAATCCAAATATCATGTCTATATCAGAATTATTCGATAACGAATTCAAACAAAGAAACAAAGGTCATTTCTCTGCCATTGCTCGTGTTGCTCTAGCTGATGGCATAGTTACCCATGATGAAAAACTTTTCTTGGAAAGACTGGCTAAAAATCTTGAAATTTCAGATGCAGAATATCAGGAAATTATAGACAATCCATTAAAATACGAAATTAACCCTCCTTACCTTCGAACCGAAAGATTAGAACGTCTGTATGATTTGGCTAGAATGGTTCATATTGATCACCACTTAGGGGATAAACAAGATGTGATCCTAAGAAAGCTTGGTTTAGCTTTAGGTTTTACTCCAGAAAACGTAAATTATATTGTAGATAAAGCGCTTGTGTTAATAGATAAGAAAGCCGACTTAGATACTTTTATTTATGAAATAGAGCACATGAATAAATAAATTCACCAGGAAAATGGTTTGACTTTTCTTTTATAGCTTTTCTAACTGCTGATTTACCTCAACATCTGAGCTTTATTTAATCTAAATATCCTGATTTTTGGATACAGATGATTTTTGTATTTCTAATTCACAAATACAGGCTTTTTTGTGAAAACAATTTGATTCCTCTTTATTTAATTTGTCAGTATTGTATATTTGCCAACTAATGCAAATTCGATGCATTAAATAGAATTTTCAGAAGAACAAAACCCATCAAAAAATGATTATTAGAAAAGCAAATCCCAGGGATATGAAATCGGTTTTAGGGCTGATTCAGGAATTAGCTGTTTTCGAAAAAGAACCCGACGCGGTTATAATTACCGAGGGCGATTTGATTCGCGATGGTTTTGGCACAAACCCTTTGTTTTATGTTTTTGTTGCCGAAGTAGAACTGCAAATCGCAGGAATTGCCTTGTATTATTACAGGTATTCGACTTGGAAAGGAAAAACAATTCATCTAGAAGATTTAATCATAAAAGAATCGATGCGGGGAAATGGATTGGGTTATGCTTTGTATTCTGAAATCATAAAACAAGGCAAAAAAGACAACGTTCGAAGGATAGAATGGAATGTGCTCAACTGGAATACTCCTGCTATCGAATTTTACGAAAAATCAGGCGCAAATGTTCTTGATGATTGGAGAGTAGCTCAAATGAGCGAAACTGCCATCGACTATTTTTTAGAAAATAAATTAAAATAAAATCCTCTCCCCGACACTCTCCAAAGGAGAGGGAGAGGAAACCGGAAAAACATAGATGGTCGCACTCAGAGAATAATTAGAAACAATAAACATATAAATAAATCGATTTCAGGTATAAATCTGAAATCTAATCCCGAAGCTTCGGGACTGAAATCTGAAATTAAAATGAGAGTATTCAAATTTGGTGGTGCATCGGTAAAAGATGCTGATGGAATAAAAAACGTTTATGAGGTTTTGCAAAAAGCGGGTTACGAAGATGTATTATTAGTGGTTTCGGCAATGGGAAAAACCACCAATGCACTTGAAGTTGTTATAAAAAACTATTTTGATAAATCGTCAGAATTAAACGCTTCGGTTCAAGAAATAAAAAAATACCACAACCAAATCTTACTGGATTTGTTTGAAGATGACAAAGCCGAAGTTTTTACGGCAGTAAACATTCAATTTTCTGATTTAGAGTATTTTTTAGCCCACAACAAATCGCCAAACTACAATTTTGTGTACGATCAAATTGTAAGTTATGGCGAACTCATTTCGACCACAATCCTAAGTCATTTCATGAGTTTTATGGGCATAAAAACCCAATGGCTTGATGTGCGGAATTTTATAAAAACTGATTCGAATTACAGAGATGCCGAGGTAGACTGGGAATTGACCCAGGCAACTATTGCCAAAAACGTAAAGCGAAAAATATTGAATGTTACCCAAGGTTTTTTGGGATCGGACGAAAATAATTTTACCACCACACTCGGTCGTGAAGGCTCGGATTATACCGCCGCTATTTTTGCTTATTGCTTGAATGCCGAAAGTGTAACCATCTGGAAAGATGTTCCTGGGGTTATGAACGCCGATCCTCGCTATTTTGAAAACGCGAGTTTGCTCAATCAGATTTCCTATCGTGAAGCTATCGAATTAGCGTTTTATGGCGCTACGGTTATACATCCCAAAACCTTACAACCGCTACAAAAAAAGGAGATTCCTTTGTATGTAAAATCCTTTATCAATCCTTTATTAGCCGGAACAAGCGTTGCCAAAGGTGCCGATTTAGAGCCTTACTTACCTTGTTTTATTGTCAAAAGAAACCAATTGCTAATTTCACTTTCTTCGATTGATTTTTCGTTTATCATGGAAGAGAATATTAGTGAAATTTTCGCTTTGTTTCACCAATTCAAGTTAAAAGTAAATCTAATTCAGAATTCTGCGATTAGTTTTTCGGTTTGTGTCGAAGACAAATTTGAAAATTTTAAAGATTTGAATGCGCTTTTGTCCAAAAAATTCAAAGTAGATTTCGTCGAAAATGTTACTTTGTACACCATTCGCCATTTCGATGAAAAAGCAGCACAAGCCGTTGAAGAAAACAAAACCGTTTTGCTGAAACAAGTGAGCCGCGAAACGATGCAAATAGTGACTAAGGAGGGATAATCTTTTCTTAAATGAGTATTAAAAAAAAGTTGCGATTAAAGTAAAACACTTTACCCACTATTTTGTCATTCCCTAGGAATCTCTACAACAAACCCATTTTGGGCAGCAGTCCTTTTTATCCAATTACTAAATTAATTTTTTTTCCAAGTCCAGATTCAAATATCTTATACAATGTTGATAGTTGAATATCACATTTTCCATTTTCGAGTCTTGAAATATAGCTTTTTTTGGTACCCACTTTTATTGCCAGTTGTTCTTGTGTCATTTTGGCTTCGCGGCGGGCGTCTTTTAAGGTTTCGCTTATTATGAAATATTGTGCTTTTTTCTCGAATTCGTCTCTTTTCTGGCTTCCAATCATTCCGTATTCAGTATTCAATAACTCTTCAAAGTTTTTAGCTTTTCTTATTTTTTCATCTTTATTCATTACATTTCTTATTTTGAATTAAAATATTCGTTTTTAAGTTTAATCGCTAATTCGATTTCGTTTTTGGGTGTTTTTTGGTTTTTTTTCTGAAACGCATTAAAAAGCACCACTAAATTTCCCTTATCAAAGCAACAAAATATCCAGTAAATATTGCTTTCATATTCAATTCTTATTTCATAAAGACCATCAGTTCCTTCAAGATGTTTTAAAAATTTTGTTGGAATCTTATGAACATTATTGATAACTCTGAAAACATAAGCGATTTTTTCTCTTACCTTTTCATTTTGTTCCAAATAAAAATCTTGGAAATAGGATTGGTAAAATATAATGTCTCTTTCCGTTTTCATTTTACAAAGTTATCTATAAAGTTATCTAACTTCCCTGTTTTTTAGTTTTTTTCTTGTTGGATTTTGCATAAAACTTTGCTAAACCATTTTGTCTCTCCGTAGGAGACTCATACTAATTAGAATTGTGTTTGTTGAGTCGCTTACAGCGTGACAAACTGATTAGCATGTTGTTGTAAACCCTTTACTCAACTATTTGTCTTTCCATAGGAGACTCAAAAAACAAACCCTGTTAGCCTTTTAAAGGCTAACAGGGTTAAGGGAAAGCAACTGTTTTAGTAAACTAACCACCCAAAAGGATTCGGGCGGGAGCGGGGAAAAATGATATTCATTTATAAATAGATTTTTAATACTACTTTTGATACTTTCGAGTTAAAGTATTTATGCTAAAAAATATCTTGCTTTTGTTTGCAATGCTTTATTTTTCTGGACTCCAAGCTCAGGAAGACTATTCGTTGTACAAAACCAAAAAAATTCCTGCATCACGCGATACCATTTACATTGAAAATGAAAGCATCAATTCGAGTTATTTTAAAGTGATTGATGCCAACGACAAAGCGATTGATACTAGTTTCTACAAAATAAATTTTGAACAAGGGACACTTATTTTAAAGGAAAAATTTACCCAAACCTCGGATTCAATAACAATATCCTATTTAAAATTCCCTTCTTTTCTGACTAAAAAATATCAAATTTATGATGATAGCCGCCTGTTAAGCAATGATGTGTCTTCGGAAAATTTGTATAAAATTGAAAACCGAGCTGTTAAAACAAGCATTCCATTTGACGGTCTAAATACCTCTGGAAGCATCACTCGTGGCGTTACGATTGGCAACAATCAAAACAGTGTTTTAAACTCGAATCTAGACCTGCAAATTTCGGGAAAGCTATCCGAAAAAGTCAGTTTACGAGCCTCGTTACAAGACAGCAATATACCATTACAAGAAGGGGGATATTCACAAAAATTAGATCAATTTGACAATATCTTCATGGAACTTTTTAGCGATAAATGGGCTGTTCGAGCTGGGGATATTTTTCTGGAGAATAAGAAAACACAATTTCTTAATTTTAATAAAAAAGTACAAGGAATTGCCGCCAATTTCGACTTTGGAACGGAAGCCAACAAAACAACTGTTTTCGCAACAGCTTCACTTGTGAGAGGTCAATATACCAAAAGTAGTTTCATCGGGCAAGAAGGAAACCAAGGTCCTTACAAACTAAAAGGGCAAAACGGCGAACTTTATGTCGTGGTGGTTTCGGGTTCAGAGCGAGTGTATGTGAATGGTATTTTATTAAAAAGAGGTGAAAACAATGATTATACCGTTGATTACAATGCGGGCGAAATACTTTTTACTTCGCTTTTCACCATCACTTCCGAGATGAGAATTACTATTGAATATCAATATTCAGATCGAAATTACACTCGATTTGTTACGTATGCTGGTGGCACTCACGAAAACAAAAAATGGAATTTCGGAGGCTATCTTTACTCTGAAAACGACCTTAAAAACCAGCCCTTACAACAAAGTTTGTCAACTGAACAAGCAACAATATTAGCCAATGCTGGCGACAATCAAGAGTTGATGACTGCGCCATCAGCTTACCTTGACACCTATTCGGAGAATAAAATTCTTTATAAAAAAACAGTCTCAAATGCCGTTGAAATTTTCGAAAATTCCAACAATCCCTTAGATGAATTATACAATGTAAAATTTAGTTTGGTGGGCGAAAAGAAAGGAAATTACATTCTAAAAAACGCCAACAGTATTAATAAAATTTACGAATATATAGCTCCTATAAATACTATTCCCCAAGGAAAATACGAACCTATTGTACCATTAATTGCGCCAACAAAAATTCAAGTTGCAACTTTTTTAGGTGGTTTTAAACCCTCTGAAACAACCGCTATTAATTTTGAAATTGGAGTGAGTAATAATGATAAAAATTTATTTTCATCATTAAATGACAACGACAACAAAGGCATAGCAACAAAAATTAACGCCAAACACAGATTGTTTTCCAAAAAATGGAAAGGAGATGTTTTTTCTAATTTGCAATTTATACAACAAAATTTCAGTCCGATAGAGCGGATTTACAACATTGAGTTTGATAGAGATTGGAATATTGGTAGCGTTTTTTCTGGTCAGCAAAGTTATTGGGTTTCAGGATTGAAAATGGCTTTGCCTGAAAAAGGAAAACTGGATTATCAATTTGAAAAATTAGATTACGCCGAAAATTTTTCTGGAAATCGTCATCTTGTTTATGGCGATTTTAAGTTTAAAAAATGGACTATTCAAAATCAAGGAAGCTATTTAGATAGTGATTCTAATACCGCTACTTCTAAATTTATTAGAAATCAATCCCAAATTCGTTTTCACCACAAAAAAAATTGGATTGGCTCTACGATAAGACTAGAGGATAATCAAGAAAAAATAAAAGGTACAAATCTATTTTCGAGTTTAAGTCAACGCTTTACAGAGTACGGATTTAGAGTAGGTCGAGGCGATAGCACCAAAGTTTTTGTTGAACTAAGTTTTTTGAAAAGAGCCAATGATAGCTTACAAAACGGGTTCATTCAAAGAGTAAATAATTCTCAAACATTCATTTTAAATTCAAAATTAATTCAGACCAAAAAAAGTGATTTGTCTTTTTTTGCCAATTATAGAGTCCTAGATTTTGTTGATTCGATGAAGAAAAAAGAGTCTTCTCTCAATTCAAGAATATTGTACAACGATCGTTTTTTTAGCCAACTTATTCAAAGTACCACTGCATTTGAAACGAATTCAGGGTCAATTCCGCAACAGGAATTCACTTATTTGGAAGTCGAGTCTGGACAAGGAGTTTACACCTGGAATGACTATAACAACAACGGAACTCAGGAATTACAAGAATTTGAAATTGCTCCTTTTATAGACCAGGCCAAGTTTATTAGAGTGTTTTTACCTAACCAAGTTTACATCAAAACACATCAAAATAAATTTTCGCAATCTATAGTTTTAAATCCCAATCAATGGCAAAACAAAAAGGGTTTCAAGAAAATACTGTCTTATTTTTACAACCAAACTTCGTTTATTGCAGATCGAAAAACAAAAAACGAAGGAAGCAATTTTGATATAAATCCTTTTGACAATTCGCACAAAAATGTGCTTGGTCTGAACTTTAGTTTCAGAAACAGCTTGTTTTTTAATCGAGGAAAACAAAACCATTCCGTAACCTATTCGTATATAGAAAACCAAGCTACAAACTTATTGTCTGTTGGTTCACAAGCCGCAAAAAACAATTCGCACCAATTGCAATATTCGCATTTGTACCAAAAAAATTGGCTTTTTGGACTGTTTGCAAAAACAATTCAAACTGATTTATTCTCAGAAGATTTTTCTGAAAAAAATTATGAAATCGAAGGGTATCAACTGGCTCCAAAAATCAGTTATTTATTTTCTAAAAGTTCGAGTTGGGACTTTTTCTATGAGTTACAAAACAAGGAAAACGAGGCAGGAAATTTTGAAACTTTATTACAAAACAGATTGGGAACTTCGTTTTCTTATGCCGGTACAAAGAATTTGACCCTAAATGGCGAAATTTCTTTTTACCAAAATAAATTTACGGGAAATGAACTTTCTGCCGTAGGTTTTCAAATGCTCGAAGGATTACAAAAAGGTCAAAATTTAACTTGGCGATTGTTATTGCAAAAAAAATTAACCCAATTTCTAGATATAAATTTGAATTATCAAGGTCGAAAAAGTGAATCTAGCCAAGCAATTCATACTGGGAACGTACAGTTGAGAGCTTATTTTTAATTTATATAGTTTTTAAAATATACCTATACATCCAGTTAATTTTGTCCTCATTTGGCTTTTTCCATGGTAAATGAAAATTCGGATCCAATACCAAACTCACTTTCTACATATATTTTTTCGTTATGAGCTTCAATAATGTGTTTTACGATAGCAAGTCCTAATCCTGAGCCTCCCTCGCTACGAGCACCACTTTTATCCACGCGATAGAAACGCTCAAAAAGTCTTGGAATGTTTTGTTTTTCTATTCCTTCGCCATCATCGCTTACTTGAACCAATACCTTTTGTGGAGTTAGATTTATAACACTCACTTGAGTCAAACCGCCTTCTTTCCCGTATTTAATTGAATTTACAATTAAATTCTCAACTATTTGCTGTACTTTATCTTTATCTCCAATTACAAAAATGGGTTGAATGTGATAGTTGCTAAATGCGAGAGTAATATTCTTTTTGTCTGCTTTCAATTCTAATAAATCAAAAACATTGCGAACCAAATTAACAATATCAAATTCAGAAATTTCAAGATTTAAATCTCCTATTTCAAGCTTGGTAATCATATCTAAATCTTCTACAATATAGATTAATCGCTCTACTCCCTTTTCGGCTCGTTTTAAATATTTTTTTCGAATCGATTTGTTTTCCATGGCGCCATCCAAAAGGGTAGAAATATATCCTTGAACGGTAAATAGTGGTGTTTTTAATTCATGTGAAACGTTACCTAAAAATTCTCTTCGATATTCTTCTCGAACTTTCAGCATCTCAATTTCAAGTTTTTTGTCGGTAGCAAACTTCTTAACTTCCTTAGTAAGAGTTTCCATATCGGTAGTTATCGTTTTATTGATAAAAGTGCTTGATTCTAACAAGGCGACATCGTCATATATCTTTTTTACCCTTCGATAAATAAAAATTTCAACTCGATATTGGATTACAAAAAAAGAAAATGTGTAGATGACAAAAGAAGAAATACCAACAAATAAAAAGATTGTTTTTGCGCTGTGTTGAAACAACATTATTGCCAACAACGTTTCGAATAGTGTAGCAAAAAGGCTGATATAGAAAGCAGATACTACAGCAAACTTGTAGGTTTTTTTGAAAGTCAATTTCATGAATGAAAAATTATAAATCTGTTTTCATTGTTTAAAACAATGAGTACATATCCCCTTTTTTATTTATGTATTGATGTTTATTTCGATAACTTTTGAATAAATACCAAATTATACTGTAAGGTTCAATAATTAATGCAAACTTAACAATAAATTAGACTTCAAACTTATAACCTATGCCTTTTATGGTTTTAAACAAATCTTCGCCTATTTTTTCCCGAAGTTTTCTGATGTGTACATCAATGGTTCTTCCGCCTACAACAACTTCATTACCCCAAACTTTTTCTAAAATCTCATCTCTCTTGAAAACTTTTCCTGGTTTTGAAGCTAAAAGATAGAAAAGTTCAAACTCTTTTCTTGGCAAAACTATTGTTATATTGTCCTTAATAATTTTATATTCTTCCCGATTAATTTCTATTCCACCCACATTTAAGGTTTCATTACTTCGTTCCTGATCTTTCAATCGTCTCAATAAAGCGTTGACCTTGCTAACTAGTAATTTTGGTTTTATAGGCTTAGTAATATAATCATCGGCACCAGCATCAAAACCTGCTACTTGAGAATAGTCTTCGTTTCTTGCAGTTAAAAAAGTTATGATTACATGGTTCAAATCTGGAAATCTTCTAATGTGTTCACAGGCTTCAATTCCGTCCATTTCTGGCATCATCACATCCATAATAATAAGATCTGGAACTTCTTTTTTGGCTTTAAGTATGGCCTCTTTTCCATTAGAGGCTGTAAAAATTTGATACCCTTCTTGTTGAAGATTATAACCAACAATTTCTAAAATATCCGGCTCATCGTCGACTAATAAAATCTTAGTGTTTCGTTTTTTCATACTATAAAACCTTAGTTTAAATTAATGTAAATATAAAGCAAAACCCAAGCATAAGTAAAATTATTTTCAATAAGTTAACGATTTGGTAATATGCAAAAGATGAATTAGCAATGCAAAAATAAAATTTCAATTAGGATTTAGTTAAATTATTCACAAATAGATCCCGCTATTGCATTTTTATTTATTTTGGTATGCCATTTGAAATGTTTTTTTATATCTTTACCAAAGTAAGTTGAATTATGACAAAAAATTATTTTTATATAACCCTATTATTGATTTTTTTCTTCACTGTGAGTGTCTCTGCTCAAGAAGTTAAGCAACAATCAAAATCTCAAGAAACTTCCATTATAGAGGGTTTAAGCTTGTATCCAAATCCCGTGAGCAACGGTAAAGTATACATTACCTCTAAAAACGATTTAGATAAAAGTATTATTATTTTTGATGTATTAGGTAAAAAAACCCTACAAACCACTATCAGTTCAAAAGAACTTAATGTGTCCGACCTTTTACCAGGTGTTTATATCATAAAAATTAATGAAGGTGAAGCTACTGCTACCAGAAAACTTATAGTTAGATAAATTATTTATTTAACCCCATTTTTAAAACTCCAATTGAAAAACTGGAGTTTTTTTATTTAATTCATTTTGCAAAAATCTTTTTTTGATTTCTACATCCGACATATTTACTATTTCAAGCCAAAAGCAATTTGAAAAAATGGCTTTAAAGATTTTTCGTTTTCAACACGAAAACAACTTGGTATACCGAGAATTTTGTGATTTACTAAAAACCGATGTTCAAAAAGTAAAAACTTTAGAGCAAATTCCTTTTTTACCGATACAATTTTTCAAAAACACTACCGTAGTTTCTAATACAAATCCAACTCAAAAAACATTTACCAGTAGTGGGACTTCAGGGACAATTACCAGTAAACACTTTGTAACCGATATTTCATTGTATGAAGAAAGCTATCGAAAAGGGTTCTCTCAATTATATGGTAATATCGAAGATTATGTGATATTGGCTTTGCTTCCCTCCTATTTAGAACGTGAAGGTTCGTCTTTGATTTATATGGTAGATGACCTCATCAAAAGAACCAATAATCCTGAAAGCGACTTTTATCTTCATAATCAAGAAGAACTAATCGAAAAATTAATCAAGTTAGATACCGAAGGTCAAAATGTAATTCTGATTGGTGTTACTTTCGCTTTGTTGGATTTAATTGAATATCGAAAATTTCTATTAAAAAACACCATCGTCATGGAAACTGGCGGAATGAAAGGCAAACGAAAAGAAATGATTCGCGAAGAATTGCACGAACAACTTTGCCAAGGTTTTGGAGTTTCAGATATACATTCAGAATACGGAATGACCGAATTATTATCACAAGCGTATTCGTTAGGAAATGGTGTTTTTGAATGCCCATCGTGGATGCAAATACTAATTCGTGAAACAGAAGATGCTTTGACTTATGTTCCAGATGGAAAAACAGGTGGAATAAACGTCATTGATTTGGCGAATATTAATTCCTGTTCCTTTATTGCCACCCAAGATTTGGGTAAAAAAAATCCCAACAACTCTTTCGAAGTATTGGGACGTTTTGATACTAGTGATATTCGAGGGTGTAATTTGATGGTGGTTTAAAAACTAGCCCAAACATGTTTTATGCAATTCTTATTTTTTACTCTTTGAATCTAAGGATATGTAGTATAGCGTTGCTTTTTTTGTATCAAAATTAATTCTGTCTTGACCTTCCTTGATAAAGGATATTATATTTCCAGCACCATCTTTTATTTTTACGTTTGTTGTATTAGGCAATTTCAAACTACAACTTCCACCGCTATTAGAACGTATTTCAAGGGAAGAAAAAGTACTATCCTCCCATTGGGTTGCTATTTCAAAGTTACCTCGTGCAACCAATCCTTTAAACTCGCCATTATTCCAGGCTCTAGGAAGTGCTGGCAAAAGCTCTATATAGCCTTCATGACTTTGGAGTAACATTTCCGCTACACCAGCCATAGCGCCCAAGTTACCATCTATTTGAAATGGGCCACAAATAGTCCAAAGATTAGGTGCGGTAAGCTCTTTTAATAATCTGGAATACATTATTCGGGCTTTCTCTGCTTCTTTAGTTCTTGCCCGCAAATTCATTCTATGTGCCAATGCCCATTCAGTATAGGCTCCATAAATCTCGCCATCAGGAATTATGTAATTATCATCAAGTCTTAAATCTAATGATTTACTAACTCCATCTATCCATTTTGGTTTACTTGAATTGATTAAAGTACCAGGATATAAAGCACAAAGTTGCGATGTATGCCGATGGTGCTTATCGCCAATTTCGCCATATTCCTTTTCTTCCCGATACTCTTTTACTTGTCCGGATGTTCCAATAAGAATAGGGTCAAGCCTGATAATTTGATCGCTCACTTTATTTAAAAAATCATCTTTTTTATTAAGGATTTTTGCCGCTTTTAATAAATCATTATAAGTTTCCCAGACAAAAGCCTGGTCAAATGTGGTTCCCTTGGTATTATAAAATTGGCCGTTATGACCTTGTTCTGGCGAAGAGGAAGGTTCTACCAGAAGTATTCCATAATCAGAATATTTTAATGTTTTTGAAAGAAATTTGCTCATACCCATCAAGGCAGGATATCCTGTTTCGAGTAGATAAGAAGTATCTCTTGTAAAATCATAATAATCCCATAATAATTTTGTAGTAAAACCACCCGTTCCAGGTCCTGAATGGCCACCAGGATTACTAATCCTGTAGGCCGTAGCACCAGTGCCTATAGCCCAACCATTGTCGTCGTTTTTAACATCCAACTCTTTGGGGTTGCTCCATTTGATATGTCCAGTTGCCAGCAATGAGGCTTTGGGTTGATAGGCCTTAAAGTATTCTAAATAGGGCACAAACGTTTCCGCTAAATTGGCATTAAATGCGCCCCAATAATTCATTTGAACATTGATATTATGCCAGTACCCACCCGTCCAAGGCGTAACTGCATATTGACTCCAAACGCCCTGTAGTCCGGAAGGTAAAGTGCCTGCTCTTGAGCTTGAAATTAGTAAATATCTGCCATAATGAAACATCAACTCTTCCAGATAAGTATTGTAATTTCCGTTTTTATAATTCTGAAGTATTGTTTTAGTTGTTTCTTTTGGTTTCTCTGGCGATATAATCAAATTGACTCTCGAAAAAAGTTTTTGATAATCTTTCAAGTGATTTTCTTTTAATGCCTCAAATCCTTTATCTGTAGCACTCTTAATTAAGTTGGAGACGTTGTCATGAGGAAAAACAGTAACATCTAATTTTTTATTGTTTGTCTCTTCCAAAAATATTTTGTCACTTAACGTATAGTTTGTTCCCGTAGCAATTAATAATACAACTGAGTTTGCATTTGAAACCTTTATTTCAGATTTTCCAGCATTTTTAGCTATACGTTTTCCTCCTTCATTAATTACCTTTATTTGACCCTCATAATTAACATTAAAATGTGGAATATTGCCAGAAAGAGTTATTAAATCATTTTCGGCAAAAGTTTTTCCAGTCTTGGCGTTTTTCTCTTGGAGACTTTTCAAGTAGGGAATCTCAGACCTTAAATTAAAAGAAATCTTCCCTTTTTTATTTGCGCTTAATCTTATGGCAATAACATTATCGGGATAGTTTGCTAAATACTCTCTTTTATATTTTACCCCATTACTTTCGTAACTAACATATAGTATTGCATCGTTTAATGACAAAGAGCGTTTGTAATTTTTAACATTTTTGTGATTGAATTCCAAGTAGGTTTCACAAAAGCTTGTCAATCCTCCGAAACCATACAAACCTTCGTTTGCTAGTGTCTTCTCGGTAATTTGAATGCGTTCGGTATCTGTTCGTCCAAATATGTTAGCACCCATATAACCATTGCCAATAGGGTAAGATTCTGATTCCCAATCCTGATCAAAAGGGTAGCCATCGGCTTTAACAATTGTAAAATCATTACCTCTGTTTTGAGCGGGGCTATCATCCCAAATTTCATAACTTCGATTTGTAGGATTCGTTTGTGAAAACGCATTCAAGCTTAATAAAATTAAACCAAAGAACAGGTTACTGATTTTGCTATTTATATTTTTTTTCATTATTTTTTATTTGGAGGTAATACTGGTGCATTTAAAATTTTACTTAATCCTTTCAATTGTAACAAACTTATAACCTTTTGATTTGCTATAAAGTATCATATTCTCCAATGCAACTAGCATTTCTTCTGCTTTTCCAAAATCTTGATCGTGCATCAAAACGATAGCACTTGGATGAAGGTAATTTTTGAACTTATTTTCTAAATCTATTCCGTTGTTTTGTGTTTTGTCCCAATCCATAGTAGTCAAAGACCACAGCACGGTTGTAATGCCTTTACTTGCAAGGAAATCAATTTGTTTCGGGGTAATTCCGCCAAAAGGAGGTCTGTAATAATTGGATTGAACACCTGCAACTGTTTTTAATTCCTCAAAAGTTTTTTGCACTTGTTGTTCCCAAACAATATTCTCATCTAAATTCCATCCATTGGTGTGATCCCAACTATGATTGGCAATTTGATGTCCGTATTTCTTCGCTTTTTTAATAATTTCTCTATTATCGGCAAGGTTTTTCCCCAACCAAAAAAAAGTGGCTTTAACGTTATTTTTATGTAAAACATCTAAAATTTTGTTCGACAAATTTGTTGGACCATCATCAAAGGTTAGTGCGACAAGCTTTTTATTTGTATTACCTTTTACTAAGCAATATCCATTACTTAGCATTTCTTGTTCCAAAAAATGTTTTGGAATTAATGGCAGACTATCTAGTTTTTTAGAAGTAACTTCACTAATAATTTTGTCTTTAGTTCCTTTACAACTAATAGACAAAACGACCAAAAATAAAAAATATGGAATTAGTAAAGTCCTTATAAATCGTGTCATTTTTTAATAAATTTCTTTGAAATTAGTTTGTTACCAACAAATAAACTTACTGTATAAACCCCGTTGGGAATATTACTGATATCAACACTGTTGTTTTTCGAAAAAGTAGTTTTTACCGTTCTTCCCAAAACATCTGTTATCTTAAGAGCAACATCGTGTTGTAATCCCAAAATTCTAATTTCGTTAGTTGCAGGATTAGGAAAAATTATAAATGGATCTAAAACCGTTTTATCTTGCAAAGAAAGAGTACTACAAAAATTAAAAATATCAAAGGCGGGTAAGGGGCGATTACCATTTTGGAAATCAAAAAAACTTACGTTTTCATAGGAAGAACCCTGTCCCCAAAAATCGCACATATTAGAAGTTACCCAAGCAGGCTCCCAATACAAAACACCAGTTCCTCCTGCTTTATACACCGTTTTGGCTAAATCAAAAAGAAAACTTTTTTGTCCTTGGGGCGTGATGGGGTAGCTGAAATTGCCATTATTACCGATAAAATTACCATAACCATCTGCATAGGCCGTATTAGTCCAAGCAGCGCCAGTTTCAAAAATCATTATTTCTTTATTGTAAGTAGTTTTTAATTGTGTTATCAAACTACCTAATTGTTGTAAAGAATCAAAATCTGAAAAATAGGGGTAAAAAGAAATTCCAATGATATCGAAATTTCTAACGTTTTTAGAAAAAAATTCTGCCGCCAGCCAGCCTGCTGTTTTATCCGTAAAATGGACTGCTTTTTTTATAGAAGTGTTGTTTGCTTTATTAAAATTATCTACCGAAGTGAATGCAATATTGAATTTTTCAGCATCTTGTGGCCAAGTCCATCCATTTGTTGGAGTGTTCTCATCGATAAATCCCCAAGTCGTCTCGTTCCCGATGGCAACAATGTCTGGTGTAACCCCCTCGGTATTCATCTTTTTTAAAACTGAATACGTGTATTTGTAAATTGAATCTAGGAGTATTCCATGAGAAAGTCCCGTCCAAGCTTTCGGCATTTTTTGAGTGCCGGGATCATTAAAATAATCACCATAATGAATCGATAAATTCAATTTCATTCCGTTTGCCTTAGCTTTTTTGAAAGCCAAAATAACATCCTTTAAATTATTAGTCGAAATTGGATTTCCGCATTTGTCAATAGTATTTTCAGGCGTATGCCAGAGTCTAATTCTAATCATATTAGCTCCTTTTTGAGCAAATAAAACATAAGGATCGGTTATGTTTCCACTAGAATCTCTATAAACCCCTCCTTTATCAAGAACCGAATTGGTATAAGACAAATCGCCACCAATTGTAAAACACTGTGATGAACACCAATGAAAAAAAAATAACATCAATAGAATAAAATAAGTTACTCTTTTCATTTTCAGTTTTTTTTGAATTCAAAAATAATCTATTAATTATTTACAAATCCTTTGATAAAATTTTGCCATAGAACATATCCCGCTTCATTTAGATGTACTCCATCAACAGAATATGTGATACTCATCAAATCATTAGCATCCGCAAATAAAGGATAAAGATCAATAACTTGATAATAATTAGTTTGGATACTATTTTTAATAATTGTGTTAGTCGCAGTAATTTTATTTTTTAAAGCTGTGTTATTAGAAGTTGGTAAAATAGTCTGAACATATATTTTGGTGTCTGGAGATTCTAGATGTATTTTGTCTACAATTAATTTAATATTGTTAGCTACATAGTCAGGGGTTAGCTCGTCGCGAAACATATCATTAATTCCAATTTTTAAAAATACTTTTTTAGGCTTGTAATAATAAATTTCAGCCAATCGGTTTATTATTCCATCGGTAACATCGCCAGCAATCCCTCTATTTTTAACAGTAGGATTATTAAATCTTTGGCCCCAATCACCCCCTTGTTCTGTTATACTATTACCTATAAATACAATATCCCCAGTTTGAAGCGGTTTAGCTTTAAATTCTGCTATTTTTTTTATATAATTGTTTTTTGTCCATTCTGTGTGATAGGGTATTACTACATCAGGTGAAGGATAGAGTGTACTAGTATCAAATATTGGTTTAGGTTTTGGAGCAGTACTAGTATCAGTTGAACACGAATTCAAACTTAATAAAGCTAATAATAAATTAAATGGAGATTTCATTTGTTTGGTTTTTTTTACCCACATAATCATTTTCCTATTTGTCAAATCGTATATTAAAAAATTCGTGAAAATTCGTGGCAAAGTTATTAATACTTAAACGCTTTCTTTTCTAAAAAGAAACGATAGTCTTTTACCATACCGTTTGTGATTTTATCGGTACGTGGAAGTAAGCGAAAGCCTTTTACTTTTATATCACTTCCCATATCAATCACTACTTGATGCGGATGGTTGGCTTTATCACCAATTTTCGTTTGCCAAATTATAGACTCTTGAATATCAAATAATTTATCGGCACTATTAGAAGCTTTCTTAGTTTCCTCGCTGTCAACATACATCACTTTCCAGTTGATGGACGAAATCGCTTTTCCATCTTCTCCAATAATTTCAAACTCGGCAATAGCAGTTGAATTGTCATTTTCCTTTTGGGCATTTAATGCTTCAAAACAGAAATATCTTCCTGTAGTAACTTCAGGTAATTTAATTGTTTTCCAGCCACTTTCAAAAGAAAATGTTCCTGTTGCAACAGCGTTGAGGCCATTCAAATTCAAACTTTTTGCTGTTTTTTGTTCTTGATGATCTTCTTTGCCAATTACATCTAAAATAGCGTGATTTAGTCCAGAAGTAGTCGTTTTTGTAGGTTTATCAACATCTAAAACAAGGATTTCATTGATTCCTTTTTTCAAATAGCATCCAGGAACACATAGGGTTTGTGTAGGACCTACTTTCCAAAAACGACCTAAATTATATCCGTTTACCCAAACCATTCCTTTTCCCCAAGTACTCATATCAAGATAAGTATAACCAGTTTCTGTTAGGTTAAACGTTGCTTTGTACCAAGCTGGTCCAGTTGTAGGTTTTGAGATAAATTTAGCTTTTCTCTGAAATCCGTAATCAACAGGTAAATTATAAACAGTCCAGTTTTTTAGTTCTGTTTCTATGGTACCATCAGATAAAATAACTTTGTCGGTAATTCCTTTGCGGTCTATAATCGCTTCGCCGTAATTGACACGTCCCATGCCTTCTACCAAAATATCCAAACGAGCTTTTGATTTTAATGCAGGAAGTTCTACTGTGTTTTCATCTTTGCGACGATCCAATTTGCCTACCACTGTACCATTGATAAATACAGTTGCCCAGTCATGAACGTCTTTGATAAATAGTTTTTGGGCGTGATTACAAGCTGGAATTTCTTTACGGTATACAATAGAACCCCAACCTTGATTGAATAATTCCATAGTTTGTATGTTTACCGTTTGTTTACCTACAGGTAGATTGTCAAAAATATTTGCCGTTTGAGTAAATTTAATGCTAGGAATCGTGATTGTTTTTTCAGGATTCGCAGGGATTTTATGCAATACTTCGCCTTCTTGCAAATAATTTTTTAGCAAATCACGAATAGCATAAAACTTATCGGTTGGATTTCCTGATTCATCAATGGGCGCATTGTAATCATACGAAGAAGTCGTTGGAGCGTAAGAAGGTGCATTAGCTCCTGCCCATTGACCAAAAGAAGTTCCACCATGCGCCATGTACAAACTGAACGATATTTTACGATCCATCATATCTTTTAAACTACCTATAAAACTGTTAATATCTCGGGTCTCATGAGGACGGCCCCATTGGTCAAACCAACCTGTCCAATATTCACCACATATCAAAGGGGATGTTGGATTTATTTCTTTAAATTTTTTGAATTGATCATCTATGTTTGATCCTGCTCCAAAATTCAACGCGTTTACGACGCCGTCTAATTTATAACGATAAAAATTTGATGACCAGTCGCAACGTAACAATTGCACTTTATCAAATCCCGCAGTACGAATGTCATCACGTAGTATTTCCATATATTTTTGGTCATCACCCCAAGTTCCATACTCATTTTCAACTTGAACCATGACAATAGGCCCGCCATTTTGAATTTGTAAAGTAGCTAATTGTTTACCCACTTCTGTCAAGTAAATTTTCGCTTTATCCATAAAAAATTTATCCGTACGGCGACGCACTTGTAAGTCTCTCTTTTTTAGTAACCACCAAGGCAAGCCACCCATATCCCATTCGGCACACGCATAAGGCCCAGGACGCAAGATGCAATACATTCCATTTTTTTGAATCAAACGAACAAACTCAGCTACATCTTTTTGACCGCTAAAGTCAAAAACACCTTCTTTTTGTTCATGAAAATTCCAAAATAGGTAAATACAAATCGTATTCAAACCCATCGCTTTGCACATTTGTATGCGGTTTTCCCAATATTGCTTCGGAATACGACTGTAATGCAATTCGCCAGCACGAATAATATAAGGTTTGCCATTAAGCACAAATTCGTTTGTACCAGCATTAAAATTACCCGATTGGGATTGTTGTGCATTTACTGTACCACTAGATAGTAGCATAACAAATAGCACCCTTAAAAGATTTTTTTTCATAGTTTTTAGGATAATTAAATGATTCTATTTGAATCAAAAATAGAATTATTTGGCATTGTTAATTTAATATAGTTTTTGTCAATTTTACTAAAGTAGAAATAACATAAAACTATGAATATCAATTTTTTAAAAGCTTAAAACTAACGATTACTATACTAAATTTACAACACTAGTTTCTTTTATTTTCTTTATTTAAATTCTGACTTTAAAGTCGGCTATAAAGTCATTAACTACTCAAGTTTTTTTATTTTTTCACAAAATTCAATGGGGTTGCTGGATAATCTCCGGCCAACCAAGTATAATCCGGTAGCGATTTCATTTCGATATTGATTTTGTAATTCAATTTATCCTTTAAATCAGCCGTTGGTTTAGTCCCTTTTGGTATGGGGATATCAAAAAATCCCTCAACATCAGTACCAGCAGCAAATTTTTTCCCTTCACCACCCACAAAAAATACCCAAGTCAAATCATTCATTAAATTGATACCCGAGTAAATGTATATTTCTTTGGCAGCGGTATATTTAAAATTAACCTTTAAAACAGTTCCTATTGGAGTACTAACAGGCATAGCCGAAGTAAAAACAACATTAGGTTTTTGTGATGTAGGAGTTTCTTTCTTTACATAGCTGGTAGTGTTACCTTCATTAACAAAAGCTTTGATGTAGTTTTGCCAAACAACATAACCTGATTCTTTCAAGTGCAGTCCATCATGTGTGAATTCGCCTATCAATAAATCATCTTTATTTGCAAAAACTGAGTGTAAATCAATCACTTGAAGAAATTCAGTAGGAGCCATTTCTTTCAACAGAGCATTAGTCGCTGCAATTTTCTCTTTGGAAGGATTATTGTCTCTTGAAGGTAAAATGGTTTGAACATAGATTTTTGTTTTTGGCGATTCTTGGTGAATAATTGCTACAATTAATTTAATGTTATTAGCTACGTATTCAGGGGTTAAATCCTTATTAAACAAATCGTTAATTCCAATTTTTAAGAATACTTTCTCGGGTTTGTAATAATAAATTTCCTTTAATCTTGCGATAACACCAGCGGTTACATCGCCTGCAATACCTCTATTTTTGACTTTTGCATTTTCAAACCTTTCCGCCCAATTACCCCCTTGTTCTGTAATACTGTTTCCTATAAATACAATATCGCCAAACTCAAGCGGATTGGCTTTAAACTCAGCTATTTTTTCTTTGTAATGTCCTTTTGTCCATTCACCGTGTTGCGGAATTACTGTACTTGGTGAAGGATACAGAAAGCTTGTGCTATTATTAGAATTGGCTGTTGAAGTTTGATTTATTTGAGCTGAGCATGAACTCAAAGTCAAAAAAAATAATGCTGCAATAATTAATTTTCTCATGTGATTGTTTTAAATTTTTATGGATAATGCTTGTAACTTACTTGATTTTTATAATAAATTCTGAATTAAATTCTAACACTTTTAAATATTTTTGCTACTCTCTATTTAAATATACCTCTGAATTTTTATTTATGTTTTTTTCTATCTTTCAAATACTTTATAAGTAATTGTGGTCTATCGGTTTGAATCATGTTCACTCCTTTTTTTAAATACCAACCATAAATACTGTCTCTATTTTTAACTGCCTCATTATCTTCATAACCAGCATTTAAGGAAGCCCATAATGAATTGACCCAAATTCTGCTCCCTTTTTCCTTTATTTGAGGAAACCTAGTCAATACTTTTGAAGTGTCTTTTGAAAATACTATTTCAAAGGCTTTTACTTTTAACTTCGTTTGATAATCATCAATTATTTGTAGTGCATTGGGTTGATTATCAAAATTAATTATTGGCATAAATGTGATGATGTCTAATTTTGTTCCGAAATCCGCCATAACCTGATTAACAGTTTTATCATACCCTTTCATGACTATTTGTTTTGTTGTGCCTGTTTTTTTAGCAACATCATAAGCCTGGTTAAAAAATTCGTACGATTTATCCAAATTGACTAGTGCTTTGCCTTTGCAAACTAGTAGAGCTTCTTCCAATGTTGGAATTTTACATTTTGTTTCTATTCCTAGACCGTCTTTTAAATATAGTTTTCTCAACGAGTCTAAAGTCCATTCGGAGACCAATCCTTTCCCATTTGTTGTCCTATCTAATGTTTTGTCGTGTAGGATAACCAAATGATTGTCTTTGGTTTTTGCTACATCCATTTCTATCATATCAACGCCCATAGCAATAGCACTAGAAAAACCTTCTAAAGAATTTTCAGGAAAATTTCGCCAATCACCTCTGTGCGATATCACTAAAACGTCTGATCCATTGGAATTGTTCAATTGTTTTAGAAGTTGGTCGATTTTATGGGTCGATTTATCTTCTATTTTATCTTGGTTAGCAATTTGTATTTTTGAATTACAAGAAAAAATCGAAATGCTTATTAAACATACTGCAATTATTGTTAAAATAGATTTCATTACTTGGTTTAATTAATTAGTTTTCTAATACAACAAAATTAGTAATCATTTGCATTAAAAAATTTAGTTTTTACGTTCAAACCAATCAGGTATACTTTATTTTATTTTTGACTATCCAAATTTAAAACTAAATCAGAACTGTTTTTTAGTTGTAAATTTTCAGATTTAGCAATCACTTTTATTAAACTTTTCAAGTTTTTAGTTTTAAGAATGATAGTTGCAATTCCAGCTTCAGCTTTCACAGGATTTTCTCCGATTAATTCTGCGTTTCCTTCTGTTAAAGAAAAAGTTACCTCATTTGTTGCTGTTGGGATTACTGTTCCGTTAACATCTGTGATTTTCGCATAAACAAAAATCATATCCGGAAAATCAGGATTGATTGGCTTAGCCGAAATATCATACACAATCTCGATTTTAGAGGGACTTTCAGGAGTTTTCACAACGTTTGAAACTACTTTTTTACCATTAATAAAACCTTCTGCTCGTAATGTTCCTGGAATAAATTTATTTAAGTTAAAAATAAATGGAGGGTGGTTTAATTTATCGCTGTTTTGATTGATTAATGGTTTTTGTTTAGCAACCAAAACATCGTTCAAATACAAGGAAACTTCTTCACAATTGCTATACAAAGTCACATTTAAAGGGGAAGTTTCCGTCCAATTATTAGCAATGGTTACCATTGGTCCAGAAGTTAATTTAGTATCTAAAACCACACTAGCATCACGCTGGCTTTGGTAAAAAGAATACGAAAACTTCGGAATTCTAAAAATATCACTAATCCCTGAACTCTCTATATCATTAATGTATCCTCGAGTATAATCAAACATGACCCAATTGGCATCCCCTATTGTTGTAATCCCTTTTTTATTTGAATTGGCAGCCTCCTGAAAATTATAAGCTTGTTGCAACAATCGTTTTTCTCCATGAGCACGCAATTGTCGTGACGTCCTTTCTTCTTTCTTTAGATTAGAAAATTCGGTTTGATTAAATCCGGCATTCTGCGCATAATATTCCCAATCTCCATATTCTGCGATGAAAATTTTTCGGTTTCCTTTGTTGTATTTAGTCCAATAATCGGGGGCTTGTCCATGTTGTCTTGCTGGAATAAAAATATCGTAATTGTCATTATCAATCCAGCAAGCGCTATAATTATGAGAAAATGGTAATTCTTCTTTCAAAGCAGTAGTTGCTTCCTGCATAAAGCTTTCGCTCATTCCCGTTTCATTCAAAGAGGCTTCCCAAAAAATGATACTCGGATGATTGCGGTCCCTTCTTGCCATGTCTCGAATATCTTGAAGGGCGTTTTTCTGGAAAGTTTCATTACCAAAAAACTGCCAACCTGTAAGGCTATTCATGACCAAAATTCCCAATTCGTCACAAGCATCCAAAAAAGCTTCGGCATGAGGATAATGTGACATTCTAACAAAATCGAAACCTGCATTTTTAATTTTTACCGCATCGCGATATTGTGCTTCATCCGAAATGGCATAGCCTAAATACGGATATTCTTGATGTTGGTTGGTTCCGGTAATGTACAATTTCTCGTCATTGAGATAATAGCCATCTTCTTTTATTTCCGATTTTCGGATTCCAATTTTCTCAGAGTAGCTATCTATAACTTTATTGTTTGCAATGATTTGCACTTCTAAATGGTATAAATTGGGTTTAGAAATGGACCATAATTTGGGGTTATCCACCACCAAATTTTGAGTAATTGCTTTATCTGAATTGGCATTAATAACAAATAAATCCGAATTAAATTCCAGTTTTTCGCCTTCATTATTGGTCAGAATACATTTTATTAAAGCATTCTTTTCGAGAGCATATTCATTTTTTAAATGAACCTGAACTGTTCCAGAAGCTTTGTTTTTGTTACTGTTGTCAAAATTTACATAAATTCCGCCACTCGCTTTTTTGTTAGCGGCAACTGGATTGGTAATGTGTAATTTATCGGTTGTAATAAGATATACATTTCTATAAATGCCACCATAATAATTAAAATCCAAATCCTTTAAAGGTTTTCCAGGAAGAAATTCTGGATTGTCTTCGTTGTTAACTTTTACTTTAATACTATTGTCTTTTGATTTCAAAAAAGAAGTCACATCAACCGTAAAAGGCAAATACCCGCCTTTGTGATTGCTTACTTTTTTGTCATTGATCCGAACGTCAGCTTCCTGCATAACGCCTTCAAAATACAAGAAAACTTTTTTGCTTTTTGAATTAGGAACTTTAAATTTTTTCTGATACCAACAGTTGCCTTGAAATTGGTTATTTACCACCACAGGCTCAATTTTAGCCGTATGAGGAATGGTAATCTTTTCCCAGTCTGGAGTTGTTTTTTCTTCTCGTTTAAACTCCCAATCGGAACCAAAATTAACTTTGGTTCTGGTTTGTGATTTTATATTTCCTATAGAAAAAAGGAATATTAAAAAAAGTATATTTTTGAAAATAGGTTTCATTATTGTCTTAAATTAAAATTAATTTTTGAAAGCATCTAATGCTGGTGAGGGTTTACCATTGTCTTGCCAAGCATTTAATTGATAGCCACTCCAACTTTTTGCACCTTGAGGTTCCCAATAAATTACTCCTAGACCTTTGTTGTTTGGAACAGCTTTTACTGTATTTATAACTGCTGTCAGCATGTTTTTGGTGTCTTGTTCTAAAGCATAATCGCCACCTACTTCTACCACCATCACTTCCTTGCCATATCTAGTAACCATATCTTTAAGGTTGAATTCTAAATTGTTAATTGTTTTTGTATAGTCTTTTAGATGTTCTTTCCCTTTCCCATCTCCTAACCAGTAGGGATAGTAAGACATTCCTATTACATCATATTTTACTTTTTGAGTAGTGATGTTATCAAAAAACCATCTAAATCTACCATTGGAATCTCCCTGATCAATGTGTACCACTACTTTAATGGCTGTATTAACTGCTTTTGTTGCTTCATAACCTTTGTCTAACAATTGTGCCAGTTGACTCCAGTTATCGATATGTCCTTCTGGCCACAAAATTCCACTTGGAATCTCATTGCCTACCTGCACCCATTCTGGTGTTACTCCTTTGTTTTTCAGTTTATTTAAAACATCGTAAGTATGATTATAAACATCATTTTTCAATTCCTCAAAAGTATGCTTAGCCCAAGCGGCTGGCTTAGCTTGTTTTCCTGGATCAGCCCAAGTATCACTATAATGAAAGTTAATCATAATACGCATTCCCATATTTTTGGCACGAACTGCCATATCTATTGTTTCTGCTGGACTGCAATGACCATTGGTTTTGTCGTTAGAAGGATTGACCCAAACACGAAGCCGAATGGTATTGATCCCTCTGTCTTTCAACAATTGGAGACAATCTTTTTCTTTTCCGTCTGCGTCGTAGAATTTATATCCTGTAGCTTCCATCTGCGGTAACCAGCCCACATCTCCTCCTTTTGAAAAGACAAAATTTGATGGAGTTTTCGGAGCTATACTCTTTTCTGGATTTTGTGCACTAGTACAAGAATTAATCAATAATGTTATTACTAACATCAAAAATAATCGAAATTGTATAATTGCTATTTTCATATTTATTTATAATCAAGGTTGTAAAATGTGTTTTTAAAGTATCGTTTTAAGTATCGTACAAGTCATTAAAAAGACTATAAACATAATTCTTTTGAAACGAGTCAAAAGGCAAGGAATATAGACTATTGGTATTAAAAAGATTAATCTTTAAAAGCGTCTAATGCTGGAGAAGGTTTGCCATTGTTTTGCCAAGCATTTAATCGATACCCGCTCCAGCTTTGTGCGCCTTGAGGTTCCCAATATATCACCCCTAGACCTTTATTGTTTGGCACTGCTTTGACTGCATTTATAACAGCAAGTAACATATCTTTCGTGTTTTGAATCAAAGTATAATCGCCACCCACTTCAACCACCATCACTTCTTTGCCATATCTAGAAACCATGTCTTTTAGATTGTTTTCTAGATTAAGTATTGTGGCTGTATAATCACTACCCAACCAATACGGATAATACGACATTCCTATGACGTCGTATTTCACATAATTGGATGTGATATTGTCAAAAAACCATCTCAACCCAGCGTTGTCATGTCCTTGATTAATATGAACAACCACTTTGGTTGATGAATTAATCGCCTTTGTAGCTTCGTACCCTTTGTTTAATAATTGAGCCAGTTGACCCCAATTATTGGTATGTCCTTCAGGCCATAACATGCCACTCGGAATTTCATTACCAATTTGAACCCATTCAGGTGTCACTCCTGCTGTTTTTAATGCATTCAAAACATCAAAGGTGTGTGCGTAAACATCATCTTTTAACTGTGAAAAAGTATGACCTGCCCAAGCAGCTGGTTTCGCTTGATGTCCAGGATCTGCAAAAGTATCACTGTAATGAAAGTCTATCATGATTCGCATTCCCATGTTTTTTGCCCTCACAGCCATAGCTACCGTTTCGGCTGGACTACAATGACCATTTACTTTATCACTGGATGGATTAACAAAAACACGAAGTCGGATCGTATTCATTCCTCTGTCTTTGAGCAATTGTAAACCTTGTTTTGGAGTGCCATCAGTATCATAAAAAGTATATGCGGTAGCTTCCATTTGTGGCAACCAACTTACATCTCCTCCTTTTGAAAAAGCAAAAGGTAAAACTGGTGGTGGCATTGTTGGAATTTGTGTTGGGCATATACAACTGGTTTGTGCCTCACTGCTTGAATAAAACAATACGGTTAGTATTGCTACAAATACGAAACGAAAATGATGTGTAGATTTTTTCATGTTTATATAAAATGGTTTACTATTTGCTCGAAGTTTAAGTTAATTAACTCCTGAAATAAATTTCTAAATGAAATATTAATTATTTATTTTTTGATAAATTTAAACTGCTTACTTCCTTCGTCAGAATCAACTGAAAGCATATAAACTCCTGTATTTAAACCAGACACATCAACACCTTCGCTGTTGAGATTGTTAGACTTTTGAAGTGTTTGTCCAAAAACATTTAGAATACGGAATGAAGGATTGGATAAATTATCAGTATTATCAATTTTTAAAACAGTATCAACTGGATTTGGATATGCCGAAAGTGTATTAAAATCAAAATCATTTATACCCAATGAAGTTGTAATGTTATAATTTATGGTTGAGTAATCACCTGCTACGAAAACATTACTGGCATCTTTTAACTCAAGAGTTATCCTATAATTTTCATTACCAGTTAAACTTGCCGTTGATGTAGTATTTGCTGGTATTGAAACAATAAAAGTTCCTGTAACATTAGTTCCTGCCGCTGCTGGGTCTAATTGACTAAACGCAACAGTACTGATGTAATCAGAAGCATTAAGACCACCATTTTTAGTAACTACAACAGATGCTTTACCAGCAGAAGCGGCTGTATATTTGTAATTAACAACTAAGTTCTCTCCAGCTTTTGTAGTAGTAGGTATCGAAGTAACGCTAATGTATGGAGCTGTCCCTACCGTTATGGTGTAATCTGTTTTTGAATAATCCCCTGCTAAGAAACCATTGCTGGCATCTTTTAACTCAAGAATTATCCTATAATTTTCATTACCGGTTAAACTTGCCGTTGGTGCGGTACTAGCTGGTATTGGGATCGTGAAAGTTCCCGTAAGATAGGTTCCCGCCATGGCTGGGTTTAGTTCAACAAAACCGACAGTACTGATATAATCATAAGCATTAGTACCGCCATTTTTAGTAACAACAGCAGAAATTTTACCACCAGAAAGAGCGTTGTATTTGTAATTAACCACTAAGTCGGTTCCTGCTTGTGCACTAGTAGGAATTGAAGTAACTTTAACGAATGGTGCTGTCCCTGCTGTAATATTATAATCATTTTTTGTATAATCACCTGCTAACCAAGTACCATCAAGCTTGCTTAATACAGGTTGTACTTTATAATTTTCTTTATTGCTTGCGTTTAAATTAACAGTTAGTTCAGTACCTGCAGGAATTAATAGGTTGAAAGTACCCGTAAGATCTGTTCCCGCAGGAAGATTATTTTTTTCACCATACACTACAGTAGACACATAAGTAAAACCATATTGACCATCATTTAAATATACCCCACAAGAAATTTTACAAGGCACAGCACTTGTATATTTATATTTAACTACTAATGTATTTCCTGCTTGAACAGATGGCGCAAGTTCTGTAATTGTAATGGATTGTGCCCAGCCACTAAAAGAAGTGAGGGCAACTAATAATAATAAAATAATTTTCTTTTTCATGATTTTTTGTATTTAATTGGTTTAGAATAATTAGGATTTAATAGATTCTGTATTTTGATGTCTGCTTTTCTAGATAATTTAAATATTTAAAAAAATAAATTATTTTGTAGCAACAATATTTAAAGGTGTTGCAGGATAATCGCCCGCTATCCATGAATAATCGGGTAGCGATTTCATTTCGATATTGATTTTGTAATTTAATTTATCTTTTAAATCAGCCGAAGGCTTAGTTCCCTTTGGTATAAGGATAACAAAAGATCCCTCAACATCAGTACCAGCAGCAACTTTTTTACCTTCACCACCCAAAAAAGATACCCAAGTCCAGACGTCCTGTAAATTAATACCACAATAGATGTTGGTTTCCATATCAGAAGAATATTTGTAATTGACTTTTAGCGTTGCGCCTACTTCGATATTATCAGGGATAATGGATGAAATCCTAATAGTAGGGTTTTGTGCCCATCCTGTTAATGAAATAGTTACACATAGAAATAAAAATAAGAGTTGTTTTTTCATGATTGTTTTTTGTTTGTAATTTATTGTTTTTTGTTTATTGTTTTTTATAGCTTAATTGGTATATCCTGGATTTTGTTTTAATCCTTTATTGTTTGTTAGTGCTATCAATTCAAAAGGGTATACTAAATATTTATTTAAAGCATCACCAGTTTCAGGTACTCCTTTTGAGGCAACCCATTTTAAAAATTCATTATTAGTTGTACCCTTTAATTTAAAACGAATCATGTCCGTTCTTCCTAAGCCTTCACAAAAAAACTCACGACGTCTTTCATGATAGATGTATTCATTAAGATTATCAAAAGAGTCTTTATGAGGAGATGCAAGATCTCCTAAACCTGCTCTGTGGCGAATATCATTTACTAATGTAATAGCACCAGCTAAATCATTATCCTGATTTAATGCTTCCGCTTTCATCAATATAATATCGGCATAACGAATTATGGGTTGATCATTACCCCCAATATGGGTAGTGATATTATAAGGATCTAATGGGTATTTTGCGACTAAACGTTGGCCCCAAGGCACTTCTACCAAATTACCAGAGGTGTTTATATATTTTGCAAGAATTTGATTCTTACGCAAATCGCCTGATTCAGTAAACTCATCGTTATAGAAATTCCACGACAAACTCAAATTTCCACCACCCCAAAATCGCGAGCCATTGGGGTATTTCATATCTGGCGCACTTGCAAATTGAAGATTTAACAAAAACACACCTGAATCAATATTACTGGTATTATGTTCTATGGCATATACGATTTCTTTGTTGTTTTCGTTGTCAATAGCGAAAATTTTTGAATAAGGTGTTCCTGTACTTTCCAAACCAAGTCCTGAAGGATTATTAATAATTAAATTACAAGTTTCAACGGTTTTTTGCCAACGATCTGCACGACCATCCCAATTAATATACAACCTTGCTAAAAGTCCTAATGCTGCTTGTTTAGAAGGTCTAGAAAGTTTCCCTTCCGCTTGAACATCAGCTTTATTAGGAAGTAAATTTGCTGCTACAATCAAATCATTTTCAATAAATTGTCTAACCTCTTCTCTTGTACTTTGAGGAATTGCAGTTCGTTTATCCGATGCAGATGCAACAATTGGAACACCACCATAATTGCTTTGAGCAAAATAGTAATTAAAGGCTCTAAAAAATCGAGCTTGTCCCTCAAATTTCTTTTTCTCTTCGGGTGTTAAATTTGGTACTATATCGATTCGATCTAAAACAAGATTCGAATAATAGATAGATTCCCAAAGCGGAGTCCACAAAGCCCAATCAAGTCCGCCTGGATAACTAGTTCTCCACTGTGAGAAATTCACAAAATCTCCTCCACCCACAAAATAATTGGTCGCTCCGTCCTCCATTCTCAAAAAAGTAGATGTGTAATAACCCCATTTTGAATCAATTTTACTCACCGCAGAGGTTATGGCTTGCTGAATATCTGTCTTATCTTTCCAGATATTTGTATCATTTGCAGATCCATAAATTTCTTCATCTAAATAATCGTTGTTACAAGAATATGTAAATACAATCAAGAATATAAATATTGTTTTTAATTTTTTCATAATATTTTTTTTTAATTTTTAGAGACTTGCATACAGACTAAATGTTATTGATCTTGTGTAAGGAACAGTATTCCATAGATTATCAAAGTGCCAAACTTCTGGATTCAAACCTTTATATTTTGTAATAGTAAACACATTGGTTACCCCTAATCCAAAAACTAATTCTTTTACTTGCATTTGAGGCATTTTCCAATGGTATACGAGGTTTATTTCTTTTAATCTTAAAAAAGAAGCGTCCTCTAAATATTTATCACTTTGTACTAAAGTTGTAGATGTTGGATTTAGTTTTGAACTGTTGGTGTTTGAGGGATTGGTTGGTGTCCACCTGTCTAAAACAGCTGGTGACAAATTACCCAAATAATTTAAGTCGGGATTCTCCAAAGTAAGCCGAGTTTGATTATAAACCTTATTGCCAAAAACTCCTTGAAAGAAAGCCTTCAATTCAAAATTTTTATAATAGAAATTATTAGCAAAACCAATAGTCGTTGTAGGGTCTGCATTTCCAGCACGATATTTATCATTGTCGTCTAATACACCATCGGGTACGCCATTGGGCCCTGATACGTCACGTATTTTTGGATCTCCTGCAACTGCACCCGCTGGGATTGCTTCACCAGTCTGCCAAATTCCATCAAAATGGTATAGGAAAAAGGAATTAAATTGGTGTCCCTCTTCTCTTAACATAGTAAAACCTCTATTTCCATTTATAAAAATACCACCTGTTGGAATCTTATCACCGCCTAAATCAGTAACAATACTTTCGTTGAAAGCAAAATTGAATTGTGGAGCATAATTTAATTTAGATCCAAATACCTTATAAAAATTATATCCTAATGTAAGTTCGATCCCTTTGTTTTGAACCTTTCCTTGATTAAGAATAGCAGTGGTATATCCAGTTTCTTGTGGTAAATTTTTAGTAATTAGTAAGTCTGTTGAATTTTTTAAATACATATCTAAAGTTGCTGTTAGATTTTTGTATCCCAAGTCTATACCAAAATTTGATGTCGCAATAGTTTCCCATTGAAAATCATCGCGTGGAACATAATTACCATCTCTCACTAAAGAAGTAGTATTTGAATACGGAATATATTTAAATCGTAAAAAGCTTAATCCATTAGGGATATTATTGTTACCCGCTGTTCCATAACTCAATCGCATTTTAAGATTCCACAAAGAACTGAAACTTTTCATAAAAGACTCTTTGTTAATTTTCCATCCAATAGAAGCCGATGGAAAATATCCAAACTTGTTTTCAGGACCAAATTGTGATGCACCATCGACACGCAAATTGAACTGAATTAAATATCTATCATCATAGTTGTAGTTTAGCCTCCCGAAAAAAGCACTACTGGTGCTTTTAAACCGACTTGTTCTAGGAGATGTCAAGATACTGGAGGATTGCAAACTATTAAACCCAATTTCAGGATTCGGAAAATTATATCCTGCTGCCTCTATATCATTATAATTTTTTTGTCCCTTGCTAACCCCAAGTACTGTATTTAAACTTTGCTTATTAGTAACCTTTAGGTTATAATCTGCAAATAACTCTAACATTCTATCTCCTGAAGATCTATAAACAGCAGATGCAAAATTTTCTTTATAATTTGGAACTCCATTAGCCCAAACTGCTCTCACATTTCTAAATGCTTCATATCCTATTTTTGAGGTTCCAAGAACAGCATTCAATTTTAATCCTGGTATAATCTCATAGCGAAAACTAGAATTGATATAATTGGTTTTTTGTATCCAGAAACTTGTAGTTACTGAAGGAGCGAAGAAAGGATTGGGAATGAAAGCATTACTAGGAAATCGACCATTCGTTAAAGAACCATCAGATTTATATATACTTAACGACGGATCAAAAAGCATAGCGTGCCAAAAAGTATATTTATCTTGACTATTTGCATCGCTTTCAAATGAATTATAAAGATCTCTAGCATGGTCACTTTTTTCATTGGTATATGACAAAGACACATCAAAGCTTATCTTCCCTTTTTCGTAACCTAATCTTGTCTTCCCAGTATATCGTTGGTAATCGCCTGGAGCAACAGGCGTGTCAAAAGTAAGAAAATTACCAGAAACTGCATATTTTATAGTTTCCGACCCCCCTGAAACAGAAAGATTATGAGTTTGAGTTAATGAAGGTTTTGCCAATACTTCCCTTTGCCAATTTGTATTTACTCCAGTTTTTAATATTTCATCTATTTTAGTTTGATCTAAAGTAAAACCTTTATTACCTAAATTAAAACCCCCACCATTTTCTAGATTATAGTAAAAATTAAGATACTCACTGGCATTCAACAAAGGCATTTCCTTTATTACAGAATTAACACCAACTTGGGTGTAATAACCAACGTCCATTTTACTAAACCTTTTTCCGCCTTTTGTGGTGATAATAATTACCCCATTGGCTCCTCTGGCACCATAAATTGCGGTAGCACTAGCATCTTTCAATACTGTAAACGACTCTATATCATTGGAAGATATAGTGTTCAAATCTCTTAAGTGTGATAATTGAAAACCATCAACAATTACCAATGGATCCGCACTGGCTCCAATTAATGGGGAGTATAATGGATTTGGATTATTTGGATTAGGGCGGTCAGCTCTGGCAGCATTAAGGGTTCCATTACCCCTGATACGAATAACGGGATCTTTGCCAGGATCTGCAGTGTTTTGATTAATTACTAATCCAGCTACACGGCCTTCCAGCATTTGTGCTGCATTTACGTTTGCGGATCCTTGATTCAATTCAGAGGCTTTAATAGTAGTGATTGCACTTGTCACATCACCCCTCTTTTTCTTACTATAACCTTCAATAACCACATCGTCAAGCACGGTAGTCGCATCTTCTAAAGAAACATTTATTGAAGTTCTTCCATTCAAGGCAATTTCTTGGGTTATAAATCCTGTGTAGGTTATTACTAAAACTGAATTTTCATCAAGCACTTCGATAGTAAAATTTCCATCCAAATCGGAAAGAGTACTAATTTTTGTTCCTTTAACAGTAATATTGGCTAAAGGAAGTCCTAAACCATTACTTTTTGTTACCACCTTCCCTTTTATAGGATTTTGGAAACTTATACTTGTTTCTGTAGCCAGTAGTTTTAAACTCAAAAATAAAAACAACAGAATTGTGTTACTTTTTATCGCTATTAATTTGTTAATGCTTTTCATTATTATAATTTGGTATAGTTTTAATGATAACGGTTCGATAAATTAAGTGACCGAAATTATCATCTTATTGGTTTATTGAATTACTTTTTTTCTAAATTTAAAAATATTTTTCGATTTTGTTTTGGTTTATTCTAGGATTGGTTTGGTTTAGTTTGTTTTTTCACAATTCAATTTTTGATTTGGTTTTAGTAAGTAATGATTAGCAAATAGTCAAAATTGATAATCGAAAACAACTATTGATGTTTACAACAAAAATAGGTTTTGAAGTACGTAAGCAAGGGGTACGAAATCGTTTTATTAGGGGTACGAAATCGTTTTATTCATAATAAAAAGTCTAGAAGTCCCGAAAACAGTATAAAAAATAATTTTTACTCACTAATTACATTGGAAAATTAAATATCCTGAAAAAAGTTATAACCTTTAATTCCTCTAAAAAACGCTGTGATTGGAGTATGCTAAAATTGACCTTATTTTTCTTTTAGATAGAAAGTAGGAGGATTACCAAAACGCTCTTTGAAAAGCTTACTGAAATATTTTCGATCAGAATAGCCCACTTGAAAGCAAACCTCATTTATAGTATACTGCTTAGTTTCAAGAAGATTTTTGGCTTTTTTCAAGCGGTAATCGCGCATATAATCGAGGAGCGATAAACCAGTTATTGTTTTTAGCTTTTTATACAGTACAGAATGACTCATTCCTAATTCTTGAGCAACAAATACAGCAGTAAGATTGTCCGAATCAATATTTTTTTCTATCAGTAAACCTAAATTTTCAAGAAATACTTGGTCACTTTTATTTTTTACAAAATCACCAATGTTAGTTGTATCTTCTGAATGAAATTTTTCATGTAATAAACTTCTGTTTTTAAGAATATTTTTAATTCTAGCACGAAGAAGTGATTCATTGAAGGGTTTAGTAACATAGTCATCGGCACCCGTTTCAAAACCCTCCATTTTATGCATAAATGATGCCCGAGCTGTTAAAAGTATAATAGGGATATGACTTGTATTAATATTTGATTTTAAATGATGCGTAAGCTCAATTCCGTCCATTACGGGCATCATGACATCACTGATAATCAGATCTGGTGCTTTTTGTAATGCTATGGCTAACCCTTCTTCGCCATTTGAAGCTTTCAAAATTATATACTCATCAGAAAAAAGTTCGGCTATATAGTTACAAATATCAACATTATCTTCAACAACAAGTAATGTTTGATCCTTGTTAATTGTATTGGTTAAGTCTTTGGATACCAACCCTTCTAAAGGCTCATTAGGGGTGAAATAATTCTCGATAAGCTCGTCATTGGTTTCAACTTCACCTATTTCAGACTCTTTATAAAAGGAGTTGCCTTTTTTCAAAATAATGGTAAAGGTACTACCTGTTCCTTTTTTACTTTTAACCGTTATTTCGCCTTGATGCAATTTAATAATTTCATTAGAAATGGTTAATCCTAAACCAAATCCTGATCCATTGATACTATCGGTATCACTAGCTTGATAAAAGCGGTTGAATATTTTGGAGAGGTGTTTTTTTGAAATCCCAATTCCTTGATCTACTAATTCTAGTTGCACTTCGGTATCCGTTTCTGAAATAGTGATTTTTATAGAACCCCCAGTAATTGTAAATTTCAAAGCATTGGAAAACAGGTTGTAAAACACTTTTTCCATTTGGTTTTTGTCAAACCACAAATCTATTCTTTCACTTGAGGATTCAAACTCAAAATTAATCTCTTTTTGATAGGCAAATTCTTTAAACGAAAGGTAAATTTCTTTACTAAATTTGACCCAATCTTGTTTTACCACATTTAACTTAATTTGTTGCCCTTCCATCTTTCGATAGTCCAAAAGTTCATTCACTAGATTCAGTAAATATTCACCATTTTTTGTGATGGCATAAAAAGGATTTTGTTGCTTGTCTACCGAATAGGGATAGTTTTTTATTAATTTATTTATAGAACCTAAAATTAGCGTTACTGGAGTTCTAATTTCGTGGGATATATTGGTGAAAAAATCTTGTTTTAAATTATAAAGCTCCACGTCTTTTTCATGTGAAAATTTCTCAAATCGCAAATCCGCTTTCATATTTTCCCATGAAATAACATATTTAATAAAAACATACAGCGTTACAATTCCCAAAAAAGCATATATAAAAAAGGCCCACCATTCTGTCCAAAAGGGTTTTAATATTTCAATATTCAATGCACTATATTGATTTGCCCACTCGCTTCCCAATTCCCTGCTTCTTACCTTAAAAACATAGTCCCCAGGAGAAAGGTTGGTATAGGTAGCTGATCCCTCTTTGCCAATTGACCGCCAATTTTCATCAAAATTGTCCATTTTTATTTGATATTCGCAACCAGCAGAGGATGGGAACAGCATAGTAGCAAATTCAAAAGTAATGACATCCTGATCGTGTTTTAAAGTAATTTTTTCAGAATAAGAAATGTCATTTTTCAATATCTCGTGTTCGCCTATGGGAACTTCCTTGTTGAAAATTTTAAAGCTGGTAAATTTTACCTCAGGGGTTACATTATTGACCTTGATAGATTCGGGATTAAATTTGACAACCCCTTTAGAACAACCAAAATAAAGCATTCCTTTTTCGTCTTTAAAGCAAGAATTGATGTGATAGTCTTCTTTAAGATTGGAGAAGCTTTTGAATGATTTTGTGGTATAATTATAATTAAAAATCCCTTGCTTGGTACTAAACCAAATCAACCCTTTATTGTCTTCTATAATGGCTGTTACGGTTTGGTAACGAACATTCTTAAATTTATCAAAACGATTCGCCTTTTTGGTTTTAGCATCTAATAGATTAATTCCTTCTCCTGCAGTTCCAATCCATAAATTTCCTTTGCTATCCTTTAAAATGCTATAAACATAATCGCTGCTAATAGAATTCTGATTGGCATCTATACTTTTATATACTTTAAATTGGTTGGTTTTTGTGTCAAATAGATTTACCCCTCCACCAAAAGTGGCCAACCAGATTAATGACCCGTCTTTTTGAAGCGATATTACATTATCACTAGAGAGGCTATTTTTAGCCCCTTTTCTCACTTTAAAACTTTTGAATTCTTTTGTAATTACATCATAATAATTAAGTCCGCCTCCCCAAGTAGCTACCCAAATATTATTTTTTTCATCTTCAATAATATAACGGACATCATTAAAACTCAAAGATTTTGGGTCGCCAATCTTCTGTTTAAATTGGGTAAAACTTCCTGTTTTGTAGTTGAAATTAACCATTCCATTTACAAAAGTGCCAATCCAAAGTGATCCGTTCTTTGCCTCATTAATGTATTGAATATAATCATCTCCAATAGAATTTTTGTTGGTACTATTGTAGTGTTTTATAGTATTTGTTTTTTCTGGCAAAACGGTTAATCCTTTGCCGTCCAGTCCCATGAAAAAAGCATCCTTATTTTTAAAAACCGAAAGTACCGAAATGGGGGATTCTTCCTTAATATTGCTTGGTAAAAAAGAATACTCCTTATTCATACTCATAACATCTACTCCACTCCAAGCTGTCCCCAACCAAATATTCAAATTTTCATCTTCTAAAACAGCATAAATAGCATTGCTCGATATAGAAGATTCTGATTGATAATCATTGGTATAATTATTAACTGTTGGTTGTGAGCTGTTTATGTTTTTTATTTTAAAAAGCCCAACACCGTCAGTTCCAACCCAAACAGTACCGTTTGGAGCTTTTTTGATACATCGAACAATTTTAATGGCTTTATTAATTCCATAAGACTTATTTTGAAAACTCGAACTATTTGTATCAAAGGTTAGCAATCCTTTTCCATTGGTTCCTATCAAGATTTGATTTTTATTTATACCACACAAAGAATGAATGTAATCTGGAGAGATAGTACTTGATGATTTTACTCGATGACACTTTCCATTGGTAGGGTCAAATTTATTTAAACCTCCCCCAAAAGTCCCAATCCATAGTGTATGGTTTGCATCTTCATAAATGCTTCTTACATCATTATGACTGATTGAATTGCTGTTTTTACTATTGTATTTATAGGTTTTAAAAGTGTGATTTTTTGAATTAAAATAAGAAAGTCCATTTTTTGTTCCCAACCAAATTGTCCCTTTAGAATCTTCAAAAAGGGTATTCAATTCATTGGAAGGAATAGTTGAATTATTATTTGCCTTGTTTTTATAAGCTACAAAGGTATCTTGATAAGGATTGTAAAAGTTTAATCCACCGCCTATGGTAGCGATCCAAATTTTTCCCTTACGATCTATCAATAAATCAGTAATATCGTTAGAACTTAGGGCACTATTCTGTTTATTGTAAGTCTTTATTTTGTTGCCATCATACCGATTTAATCCGTTTACAGTTCCAATCCAAACAAAACCGTTTTTCTCTTTTACAATACTACTTACCCTATCATTTGACAAGCCATTGGTTTGGTTTATCTTCTTAAAAATAGTTTGTGATTGACCAAAACAAGATGTGATACTAGTGTCTAGTATCAATAAATTTAAAAAAAATAAAAAGCAAATTAATTTAGTTTTCAAAGCCAAAATTTAAATAAAAAGAATAAAGAAAATATATTGAATAATAATTTATGCAAATATACTGTTCGAAAAATCTATTTGAAGTAACAAATATATACAATTCAACTGTATAAATATCGCTGCTTAATTATACAAAAGAGACTGTCCTTTCGGACAGCCTCTTTCAACTAAAACAAATTATAATCTATGAAAATTATCTTTTAATTACACGAAGTGATTTGGTATTTGCACCTTGGTTTACAATAACATTGTAAGTACCAGTGGCTAATTTAGAACCCACTCTATTAGTGTCTGCTTTTTCAACCAAACGACCTTGCATATCATA
>JAYVIN010000104.1:0-23071 GCA_043770135.1 Flavobacterium sp.
AATGGTCTAATCCTTTTTAAAATTTTACAATGGTTAATGCCGATAGACAATATATTGAGTACAATTTATTGGACTCTTATATATTGCTAATCGGTATAATTTTCAGCTCTTCTTTAAAAAAAATAAATAGAGGTGTGTTTTTAAATAAAAACACACCTCTATTTATTACAATCTAAAGACTATTTTTAAATAAAATTATACTACCAATCTTTATTTTGTTTCAGTTTGCCATTGGACTTAAAAATTTCAGATAGCGGTATTGGGTATAAATTCATACGGTCTTCAAAAACTCTTGTTTCTAATAATACTTTTTCATAGGTAAAACCAAATGGATTATCTGGAACTTTTATTATTTTCACTGCATAGATTTCTTTGGTTTCATTTCCAATTTTCCAACGGCGAATATCCCAAAAACGATGGTCTTCAAAGGCAAGTTCTACTCTACGTTCATTTTGGAGTTTTGTTCTAAATGCATCTTTTGTCATCCCATTTGGGAAAACAAACCGAGTTCCGTTTGCTCTTCTTCTTACCAGATTAACAGCCTCAAGTGCAGTCATGCCACCACTTATTGGTGGGGTTTGAGGAGTAGCATAAGCTTCATTCATAGCTTCGGCATAGTTAAGTAGTACTTCGGCATAGCGAAACAAAATCCAGTTATGCTCTCTTATGGTAACCGTTCCAACTTTTGTATCTAAATTTATATCTTGAAACAAATATTTTTTGAGATAATATCCTGTCTTTGTAGCATTGGGTAACGGAAAACCATTTTTACCATTAATAAACGGTTCTATAGTTAAATTTTTCCAACTCGTATTATTTCGTATAACCGTTTGGTCTAATCTTGAGTCCCTACCATTATATGGAACCAAAGGGTTGTATCTTGATGCAAGATCTGTTATAGGGCGACCATTGGCTGACATTTCATAGGCATCCACTAAATTTTGAGTTGGGCAGGTTCCTGTCCCCCCCCCCTCATAACCGATAGGGTAGTTTCGTCTTTCAAAATCATTCGATGCCGCAACTCTTCTCTCCATAATAAGTTCTGAAGTTGGTGTTGCTACAAGCATATTAAAATTACTACTATAAGATGTTGGTAAAGAATAAATTCCTAAATCCATCACTGCTTTTGCAGCATTTGCTGCTTTTTGCCATAATACTAAGTCGTTTGATGTATTGTGTAATGGACTTGCAGCATACAATAAAACTCTTGCTTTTAGTGCTAATGCAGCCCCTTTGGTTGCCCGACCTGTTTCTTTTGTGGGTACATTAAAATTAGGATCATTATCATAGCTAGTTGGCAAAACTGCTGCCACAGCATCACATTCACTAGCAATAAAATTTACTACTTGTTCAAAAGTAGCTTGTTCCACATTTACTGCTTCTTCATCTGTCAAAACAGTGGTTAAGATAGGGACACTTTTGTATCTCTTTACTAACTCAAAATAAAAAAAGGCTCTTAAAAAACGAGCTTCAAAAGCATAGTTATTAAATTGTTTTATTAAGTCAGGATAGCCATTGATATATTGTTGATCAGGAAATGTTTGCCCTTCAGATTCTTTTAGGTAAACATTGGCGGCACGAATCCCATTGAACATTGTACCCCAGACATTATCCAATTGTTGAACAGCACTCCAACTTCCGTCATTAAACTTTTGTATATCAGATAAATCATTCACATGCTCGGCTTCATCCGTTGCAGAGGATCGCATAGCTCCACCAATACTATTATAATCGGTGGGTAAATAAGCATAGATTCCGGATACAAATTGTTTAGATCTACCAAAATCATTGAAAATTTCTTCATTTGTGTTACCTGTCGCCTCATCATAATTTAAATCTTGACAGTTCGTAAGAGTAAAGAATGCTAAAACAGCTAAAACATTGTATGTATATTTTTGTAATTTCATGAGTTTAAATTTTTTAAAATTCAATATTAAAGCCTAAATGATAGGAGGAGAGAGTTGGGTAGCTGATTCCTATTGATTCTGGATCCACAATGTTAATATTATCAATGGAGAACAAATTCATACCTCTAGCATATAATTTTGCTTTACCAATTTTTAATTTGTTTGCCAATGATTGAGGTATGTTATAATAAATCTCGCACTGTCTCATTTTAAGATAGTTTCCAGATTGAAGCCAAATATCGTTTGGTCTATAATTATTATCATTAGCCAACGTGGTTAATCTTGGAAGTGTTGCGGTATCAGCTGTGTCTGGTGTCCATGAATTGGCTGAATATTCACTAATATTAGTATTTCCAACTAAAGGCCAAAAAACGCTTTTAGTATTTAGATATAAAGTTTGATTTGCTACTCCCTGCATTAATATATCTAAACCAAAGCCTTCCATTTCAAACCCAAAGTTTAATGCATAATAAAATTCAGGAGTTGCGGCAGCATTTCCGATAGCAATATTATCAAGCGTATCAATTACCCCATCGTTATTTTGGTCTTTATATTTAACATCTCCAGGTCTTACAGCTGAAAAAATTTGTGTTGGGCTATTGTCTATATCTGCTTGATTTTCAAAAAAACCAACGCTTTGAAGTCCAAATCGTTGCCCTATGGATTGTCCTGTTTGACGAAGATAATCGTAGGGTCTGTATTCTTCATTTATATTGATGATTTTATTTTTGGCGTAAGTAATATTACCTCCAACAAAATATTTCAATTTATCAATATTATTTTTATACATAAAAGAGCCTTCAATACCCTTGTTTTCTACTTCACCCGCATTGTCAAATGAGGGGGTTACTCCAAGTAAAGTGGGTACAGCACCACTAGTTGTTATGATGATATCTGTTCGTTTGTCCCGAAATGCATCAATACTAAGTGTTAATTTATTAAATAATTCCGCGTTAAGGCCAATGTTTACTTTTTCAGAGGTTTCAAAACTGAGTCCTGTGCCCGCTAATCTTCCTTCTCGAATTCCTGTATTGCCGACATTTCCAGTTCCAAAAGCATAACTTCCACCATTGCTAAAAAATTGTCTGTCAAGATTATTTTGCCCAACACCATCGCTGTTCAATGCTTTAAGGTCATTACCACTTTTTCCCCATGACCCTCTTAATTTTAAATAATTTAGATTTTTGCTCCCTTTTAGAAAATTTTCTCTACTAATGATCCAAGCTCCTGACACCGCTGGAAAAAAACCAAAGCGACCGTCTTGAGGCAGTAAATTTGTTCCACTGTAGGATACAACGCCATCGAAAAAATAACGATTTTTGTAGGCGTAGCTGGTTGTTGCGAAAAAGTTATTACGTAGAAAGGTGTTATATTGTCCGTCTAATACTCTCTTGTCTTCTTGATACAAAGCACTTGCTGTCAATTTGTTTTGATTCCATTTGGCTTCATAGTTAATTTTACCATAACCAGTTGCGTGACGAATTTGATCACCAAATGATTGTGATGGGGTCAAATCGTTTTCTGCTCCTTGCGGCAGTCCATTAGTAGTTTTAGTAATAGGAACACCATTAGAATCAAGTTTAGGAAGACCGTTAGAATCAAGATCAGGGGAAAAAGTTACTCCCCCATATAAATAGGTTTTTGAATTATTTTCAAAGAAAGAGGCATAGTTGTCATAGGCAAGTGCTAATTCGGCAGATAAGCCTTTTACCCATCCTCCTAAGTCTTGAACTAGCTTGCCGTTGGCATATAATGTTCTATAATTTGGTCTGCTATTTCCTGTTGCTTGAGCTCCTGCAACTGGGTTAGTCGCATAAAAAGTAGAACCACCCCATATACCTGACTCATATTTTACAGGGAAAGCCGCTGCTGGTATGCTATAAATAGCGTTCATGATATTATTGTTGAAGTCTTTGTTAGAATTGTTAATAATTCTAGAATTCGGTTCATTTTGTCCCCCGATGTAGCCAGACACATCCAAAATGAATTTAGTGGTGTTGGTTAAATCTATATCTAAATTGGCTCTAAAATTCAATCGATCGTATTTTATTGCATTTTCATAACGACTGTCTAAATTAGAATTTTCAATAAGTCCTCTTTCATTTTGGTAATTTAGAGAAAAAAAGTAGGTATTACTTTTTCCACCACCCCAAAAGCTTGTATTCAAGTTGTTAGTAATACCAGCATCTCTGAAAGTCTCATCCCACCAATCTACATTGGGGTGAGAATAGGGTTTCAAACCACTTTTATAATCAATCAAATCTTGATTTGAATAGGCAGGAGCGATACCATCAAGTTGGCTAGCTTGGTTTACCGCTTTGGCGTAGCCATAAGAATTAAGAAATTTTGGTCTACGAAAAGGCACATTCAAGCCTCTGTCATAAGAAGCTCCTATGTTAAAAGATTCTTTTTGTCCTCTTTTTGTAGTTACAAGAATTACTCCATTAGCGCCTCTCAAACCATATTTAGCCACATCTGTTCCGTCTTTTAGTACAGAAACACTTTCAATATCCTGAAGGGCAAGCGATGCTAATTCTCTTTCAAATCCATCCACAAGCACTAATATTCTGTTACTATTTGTTGATGCCACTCCACGAATATACATCGTTGGGTTTCTATTCCAGGCCTCTCCACCATTCTGTAAAACCATAAGCCCTTTTAGTTTACCATATAAACTTTCACCAGGGTTTAGTAATGAACTTTTCTCTAATTTATCAGAATAAACCAAATCTATGGCAGTTGTAGTTTCGTCAACAGATTTAATTTGACCAAAACCCACATTCACTTTTTTATCTGATTTTTTTAATTCAACGTTTACCTCGTTTGAATTTACAGTAATCATTTTTTCTATTTCATTGAAATATAATTTGATAAGCCCTGATGGATTCATATTTAAAACTACATTCCCCTCTGAATCTGTAACTCCTGATGTTTCAGGATTGGATACTGAGCCAACTAATACACCAGCAATAGAGTTTTCAAACTCATCTACTACATGAACTTTTACATTTCCAATTTGTGCATTGCTATTTTGAAAAGACAGTAAGAAAATTAAAAAGAAAATATTTTTAGTAAACACTAACATTTTTAAGCTTCTTATTTCAAAAAAATAGAAAGCGTTGAAGTAGGGTAAATAGCTCTTCATTTGGGCATTGTTTATTGGGTTGGTTAACTTTTTTTTCATTTGATTTTTTTGTTAAATTCAGAGCTTGTCAATTACCATCCAGGGTTTTGTGTTAAACCGTACCCTTTATTAACTTCAGTAGCAGGAAAAGCGCTCAAATACCATTTTGCAGAAAAATTTTCACTCCATTTACGAAGTGGCAATTCCCTTGTTTCATAATCGAATGTAGTTTTGGCAGAATTTGTAGCCTTGGTATATTGCCCATGTAATCTATTGGTAAACACATAGTCCATTTTACGTCGGATAATATCATACCAACGGACTTCTTCATATCCAAATTCACATGCTCTTTCTGTTATTATAGCCTCATTAAATGCATCTTTGTCTAAAAGAGGGTTTAAATTACCAAGCCCCACTCTATTTCTTACTTTATTAACTGCATCAAAAGCCGCGGGAGTTGGACCACCATTTTCTTCATTCAAAGCTTCAGCATAGGTTAAATAAATTTCTGCTAAACGCAAATAAGGCCAGTGAACAGGTAAACCTCTTGTGTTTGAGGCAAAATTTCTGTCTGTGTCTAATAAAAATTTTCTCACTTTAAATCCTGTTCGAATTAATGGAGATCCAAATGAGGTTTCTCGTCCATTAGCCTTAGGGTTATCACCTGATCCGTCTTCATACAGTTCTACTGTTCTGCCTTGATATTGTGAATCTCCATTTACTAATACGGTTTCATACAAACGAGGATCTCTATTTGCATAAGGATATTTAGGGTCAAATCCTGAGAATTGGTCACCAGTCTTTAACCCACTAGCCATTGGAAACATATCTACATATTCTTTAGTTGGACAGGCGACTCCGTATTCAGAAGCTGCTGCATTCCAAATATAAGCTCCATTCCAAAAATCTAAACCGGCAAATCGTACTCTCGTACTTATCAAAACTTCGCCATTAGCTCTTTTGTAATAGGCATCTTGAAAATCTTTTCTAAAATTTCCAGTGCTTACCAATTTATATCCATTAGCTTCAGCTTCATCCAATAACTCTTTTGCGGCATCAGCAGCATCACTCCATAATTTTGGATTATAACCACCATGCCATGTCGATTTATCTGTTGATTCTTCATAAAAATGCCTATCGGAATTGAAAAGAGGACTAGCTCCAAACAAAAGGATTCTTGCTTTTAAACCCAATGCAGCAGCTTTAGTAAAGCGACCATCATCATTTTTATCTGCGTTGACCCAAGGTAAATCTTTTTCAGCCTCTTTTATAAGAGCTACTATTTTGTCTAATGTTTCTAAAGAGGTTAATCTTGGTATTTCAGGAACTTCAGATGCGGTATACGTTCTATCTACCCAAGGCAACCCACCATAATTGCGATACATATCACAATAATGCAAAGCAATAATCATCTTTGCTTCCGCTTTCATTTTTTTAATAGCTTCTGGATTTGGTGCATCTGGAATGCGATCTGCATTTTCAATTATAATCCAACAGGCTCGAATAGCCGCCCAATTTCCTCTCCCACTGAAAGGGTATTTTGTTTCAAACGGTCTAACGGCTTCAATAGTTGCATTATAAGCTGTGTTATAATAGGTTTTATTTACCGTTCCCCAAGTTAAAGAATACGTATGATTTAAGTCAGTTAAAGACTCCAGAACGTCAATAGCCATTTTGAACCCTCTATTAGTCTGAGCAGTTGGAAGACCATAAGGAAGTGAGGAGTATGCTGAGGTTAGATACCGATTGGCATATAAAAATGAATTAAAAATGGTGTCTTTATTTACATCACCACCACTATCATCTTTTTCTAAGAATTCATTCCCAAATTCTAATTTTTCGCAGCTGTTTAGCAGCATTGCAAGTAGTGCAATAGTCGATAATATTATTTTTGCTTTCATGATTTTTATTTTTATGTGAATAATATTCAGTTTATAAGAAATTAAGTTTAACGCCCATATTATACAATTTGGTTAGTGGATATTGTGGTCTAACGGTTCTTGCTTCAGGGTCAATAATCTTCAAATTAGTGATTGTAATTAAATTATTAGCATTAAAATACAATCTAAATGTGGATATCCCCATTTTTTTAAAAAAGCGTCCTTTGAAATTATAGCCTGTTTCCAGTGTTTTTAAGCGAATGTAGGATGCATCACGAATCCAGAAATCAGATGGTGCTGAGTTACCGTTAACAGTATTGGCAAGAAATGATAACCTAGGCAGTGTTGCTGTGTTTGCTGTTTCAGGAGTCCATGCGTTGTCAACAAATGTTTGCAATAAGCCACGTGTTCCTCCTTCGAAAGGAGTATTAAGGGTATTCTCCAGTAACCTTGAAGTGTTAGTTGCTCCTGCCCAAGCCATATTAAAGTCAAAGTTTTTAACATTTATATTTAAATTGATTCCAAAATTATACATGGGGTAGTCAGGGAATCCAATAGCGGTTTGATCATCAATGTTAATATTTTCGTCGCCATTCAAATCTTTATAAATTAAATCGCCTGGTTTAAGATTTTCTAAATGGTCTGGCACATCTTTAAGTGTTCCATTGGTTTTATTCAATGCTACATAATCTAAATCAGCTTGAGTAAAAAACCGATCATATTTATAACCAAAGGGCTGGCCCACAGATTGCCCCGTTCTAAATTGATAAGGTTGATTTCGCGGGGCTTCTTCTTGGTAAATGATTTTATTTTTGGTGTAAGACATGTTTAGGTTAAGGAGAAAACCAAAATTTTTATTTTTTTGCTCTTTCCAATTCAGTTCGATTTCATACCCTTTATTTTCAACAATACCAACGTTTACCGCCGGTGCAATCGTAGTAATTCCCAATAAATCGGGCAAAATACCACGTTCAGTAACTAGAATATCTTTTCTGTTTTCTTTGAATACATCAAAAACAATTCCCAATTTATCTTCAAATAATTTTAACTCTATTCCTAAATTTTGTTTAGTAGCTTTTTCCCAAGTTACGTTGGAATTACCTAATTTATTTTCTGTAGCCGCAACTTGATTGCCCGATACATCTGTTCCAAAATTGTAACCAGCACCAGTATTAGAAGGGTCAAAGCTATCTGGTAAATAAAGAAAACGTCCACCACCAATTCTATCATTTCCTACAATCCCATAAGAATATCTAAATTTTAAGAAACTTACAAAAGGTAATGCTTTCATAAAAGATTCTTTTGAAACTACCCAACCTCCAGAAACCGCTGGAAAAAAACCAAATCGTTGTGATTTTTCAAAATTCTCGGAGCCATTGTAACCGATATTCACGTCAGCGGAGTACTTATTGTTATAATCATAGGTTACACGACCCGCTATACCCACTAAACCTCTTGGAATCTCAACGAATGGAGGATTTTGATTTGTTGGTGTTACCCCCGGAAAATATTCTTTTTGTTGATTGTATAGTAGCAATCCGCCCAAGTTATGTGAACCAAATTTTCGATTGTAATTTAAACGACTTTCTAAATACCAATTTCTCCCTTGTCCTTGTGATTCGCCATAACCAAGATCTGCTTGGGAACCTGAAGGTTGCAGTACAAGAAGGTCTCCATTTTCACCTGGCAAAAGCGTTCTACCTGGGATATTTTTTAAATAGATTGGGTCATATCTAATAACAGACGAGGTTCTAGTTTTAGCGTGTGAATAAAAGGTGTTATTAGATAATTTAACCCCAATATTTAACCCTTTCACAAAATTCAATTGCTGTGTTAAGTCTAAATCAAAATTGAGTCTATTCTCAAGAACATTGTTATAACCACGACCGTAAAAAGGGTCTAGTCCGTTATTTCTTGGTTCATCGATAGTGTTAGAGCTTTGCAGATTTACTATATATTTTCCATCCACTATACCCGGGCTACTAAATGGAGCTGCCCAATAGATACTTCTAAACAATAATTCTATACTTGAATCTTCCGGTTTGGCTATGGGTTCATTTCTTACACCAACCTGTCCACCAATGGTAGCGGCTAACTTGGTCGTTTTAGTAACATCAATATCAAGATTTACTCTGTAATTATATCTACTAAAAGAGAAATTAAAATCGTAAGCTGATTCAAAGTTTTTGAATAATCCATCTTGAGTAAGAACCCCAAGGGAAGCAAAATACTTCACTTTATCACTCCCGCCAGAAATATTTACATTGGCTCTTGACTGATTTGCAAAAGGTTTTAAAATATAGTCTAACCAATCGGTATTTGGATATAAAATCGGCTCTGAATTGGTTCTAAAGGCTTCAACTACATTTGGTTTAAATCTTAAACTATTTTCAGTAACTCCGTCATTTCTTTGCGATTGATTCCATGCTAAAGCATAAGAGTAACTATCAGCTAAGTCAAGTAATTGTGAGGCTTGTTGCAATCCTTGTGAATAACTAGCTGTTATAGATGCTTTACCTAGTTTTCCGCGTTTGGTGGTAACAATGATTACACCATTTGCACCACGCACTCCATATACCGCAGTAGCGGATGCATCTTTGAGTAAAGAGAACGTTTCAATTTCGTCAGGATCTAAACTGGTAAAGGGACGTTCAACACCATCTACTATGACTAGCGGTTGTGCTCTGTCTTCGGAAAGTGAGGCTATACCACGAATAAAAATCCTTGGGTCATCTCCGCCAGGTCGCCCAGATGCTTGTACAGTGGAAATACCAGTTATTTGTCCTGCAAGTGAGTTCGCAATATTGGCACTAGGCGATCGGCTCAATTGTTCGGAGTTTAATGAGGTTATCGCGCCGGTTTGTGTAATTTTTTTCTGCTTTCCATAAGCTACAATCACAACTTCATCTAAACCAGTTGAACTAGACTTCAATTTAGCGTTAATCACGCTTTTTCCATTCACAGGAACTTCAATATTCTCAAAACCAATATAACTAAATACAAGCACACTTTTTGGCGAAGTGCTGAACTTAAACTTTCCATCTATATCGGTATTAGTTCCCTTTTTAGTTCCTTTTTCAATTACGTTAACTCCAGGAATTGGAATCCCTTGATCATCTGTTACTGTTCCCGTTACTTGCAATGATTGAGCCCACACAGCAGTGTTCATTCCGAGTAAAATTATTAGGCTAAGTAATAAATAAATTCGTGTTTGTTTTATTCTCATAGGTTTAAATTTTCTTGTAGTTAATGCTTGGTTATTTTATGTATTCAAAATAAATTGATGTTATTATTTTTTGTTTAGTCAGTTGGTTAATATCAAAAAAAGGGTTTAAATTTATTTAGATGTACTGATCAATAAACTAAAAAAAGAGCTTTAGTTTATACTATTTATTAAAGCCAACAATGCATTTAAAGTTATTGATTATTTAACACAAAATTAAAGGGAAATAAACAAAAGGAACAGTACAAATAATCCAAATAAAAGGTCAAATAGCTCATTTATGTACAAAATACCCATTCAGACTGTTGTAAAGCTAAGTGTCTTCTATATTTAGAAGGTAACAAAAAAGGATTACAGTTGTATTTTACATTCAACTTTTTAATTGATAGCCATTAAATAAATTTTGAAGAGCTATTTGAAATTAGTATTAGAGGTTATGCACAATAATCAAAATGGAGTCATGAAGTAAACTGCAATTCACCGATTGGGTTTTCTAAATCTATAGTAAATGCTTTGGCTTTACTTAAAGGTTATTTACATCACAAACAACTCTTATTGATTGACAATGAAAAAAGTGTAGCCTTTCGAGAAAATTACAAACAAATAGAACAAATAAGATGCCCGAAATTATTTTAATTAGAAAGTTTATTTTACGCTTTGTAATTGCTCTAGCGTAACATATTGTAGCGCTTTTATGTTTGTAGCTTCTAAAATTACTGGCGGCGCAACTCCCGCTTCAAAAGCTTCTTTCCAGCGCAGTACGCACAAACACCATGTATCACCGGGTTTTAGCCCAGGAAATCCACTGCTAGGATACGCTGAAATTAAATCATTGCCTTTTGCTAAAGAATAGTTTAAAAACGCATCGGTAACTAGTGCTGCCACGACATGTAATCCAGTATCGTTTGCGCCAGTCTGGCAATAACCGTTTCTATAAAACCCAGTCATCGGGTCGATGCTTGCCAACGCTAATGGCGTATTTAATACATTTAATTGCTCTGGGTTGGTCATATTGCTTTTACTTTTGGTTTTAATGTTGCCACAATTTTCTTCAGTGTTTACTTGTGCAAAAGTAAAACTGCTTACAAAAATTAGTATTAGCATTTTATTTTTTAAAGTTAAATGGTAGTTCATATTATTCTTTTTAAATACGCTGCTATTAGTTGATATGCTTGATGTAAATTTAACCATTATTTATCGCATCAATCTCACGCAGCACTAACCCGTAAAACTAATATACCAATTGTTCTTGTTGATTTTCTAAACTACTTTTATAAGCTTTAAGATTTTTTTTGAGTATTAAGACTAAGATAATAAGTGAAGTAATAACTTTCATTAATACTTTTTGAACTTTTTTAATAATTTGATTTGTAAAATGATAATTAATAAAAATAATAAAATTAATTCAACTTAAAGTTAATTTGCATTTTCTCCAATTCCACTAACAACTCATTCGAAATCTTAATTTTCAATTTTCGGCTTGGCATCGAAACTCGAGTGACAACTCTGGTTTCCTCAGTTAAAACAGCAGATTCTGCAAATGTTTCAACCAAAATAGGTTCTTCGTCTTCCGAAATTTCTTCGGTGTAAATCACTTCTTCGTCTGTAATTTCGTCTTCAAATAATGCGGGTTCTAATTGTTCAACTAATTTGATTTCAGTAGTTTTAGCTTCTAAAACTGGAATTTCTTTTTTGATGGTTTCCAGTTCCATAACTTCAAATGCAACTTGATTCTCTCCTTTATTCGCATGGAAAATAGTATTCAAATTAGTGATTAAATCCGTATTCAAATCTTTTATATCCAATTGAATGACTAATTTTTTGGCAAAATTTTCAAACACGTCTTGTAGCATCTTAAATTCAGAAAATTGTAATCTCGGCTCTCCTTTTTTTCCCGTATCCCGATCAGTCCAGCCTTCTTTGACCAACACTTTGATGTAGGTAAAACTATTTGGAATTAAATAATGTCGGTTTTTCATGTATTCTTCGCCAAAAATTTTGAATTCGTAGCTTTCGTCATATCCTTCTAAATTAAATAAAGCCCAACCTTTTCCGTTTTTGGCAATTCGGTGTTGTACATTACTAATTATACCGCCAAAAGTTAAATTTTTATTCAAAAACTGATTCAAATCTTTGAGTGATTCTAGCTTAGAATTACAGAAATATTTCATCTCAAATTTAAAATCATCTAGCGGATGTCCTGAAATATAAATACCTACCACTTCTTTCTCTTTGGCTAATTTTTCCATCGTACTCCAATCCTCACATGGCGGCACAACGGGTTCGGCAATTTGCACATCGCTGCTTTCGCCAAACAAACTTACTTGGGATGAGTTTTCGTTTTCCTGAAACTTGGCTCCATACCGAATGGCTTTTTCATAAAAGGTAATTCCGTCACCATCATCATGAAAATATTGTGCCCGAATGGTTCCTTGAAAGGAATCAAATCCACCTGCCAAAACTAGATTTTCGATGGCTTTTTTGTTAGCCGCACGCAAATCGATACGCTTAGTTAAATCAAAAATCGATTTGTATTTTGCCGTTTTTCGGTTTTCGACAATCGTTTCAACTGCCGACATACCAACTCCTTTTACCGCTCCCATTCCAAAACGAACCGCATAATCATCGTTTACTGTAAATTTATAGAAAGACTCATTGACATCGGGACCTAAAACTTTCAAGCCCATTCGTTTGCATTCTTCCATAAAAAAGGAAACTTGTTTAATATCGCTCATATTATTCGACAAAACTGCCGCCATATATTCGGCTGGATAATTGGCCTTTAAGTAAGCCGTTTGATAAGCAATCCAAGCATAACAGGTCGAATGCGATTTGTTGAAAGCATATTCCGCAAAGGCTTCCCAGTCTTTCCAGATTTTTTCTAATTTTTCGGCAGGATGACCTTTGGCTTCAGCTTGTGAAATGAATTTGGGTTTCATCTTATCCAAAACATCTTTCTGCTTTTTCCCCATGGCTTTTCGCAAAACGTCGGCATCACCTTTGGAAAAATCCGCCAGTTTTTGGGACAAAAGCATTACTTGTTCTTGATACACCGTAATTCCGTAGGTGTCTTTTAGCAATTCTTCGCAGGCTTCGAGGTCATAAACAATGTCTTCTTCCCCGTTTTTTCGCTTCACAAAACTTGGAATATAAGCGATCGGACCCGGACGATATAAGGCATTCATCGCGATTAAATCAGGGAAAACCGTAGGTTTTAATTCCTTCATGTATTTCTGCATTCCAGCACTTTCATACTGAAAAATTCCCACCGTTTCGCCACGCTGAAATAACTCATACGTTTTTGCATCATCTATCGGGAATTCGTCTGGATTCAGGTCGATGTTGCTTCTGTATTTTACCAGTTTTACAGTGTCTTTTATCAAAGTTAAGGTTTTTAAACCCAAGAAATCCATCTTCAACAAACCGGCACTTTCTACTACCGAGTTGTCAAATTGCGTCACATACAAATCCGAATCTTTGGCGGTAGCCACAGGAACAAAATCAGTAATATCGCTGGGTGTAATAATCACTCCACAAGCGTGAATCCCGGTATTTCTAAGATTTCCTTCTAAAATTTTGGCTTGTTGAATGGTTTCGCTACCTAAATTTTCTTCATTGGCTAAACCAATTAATTCCTTTATTTTTTCGAATTCTTCAGGGCGAACCGATTTTTTGATGAGATCTTCTTTTTCACTTAAAAACCGAGCTAGATTCCATTTTGAGGGCATCATTCCCGGAATTAATTTGGCAATTTTGTCGGCTTCGAATAATGGTAAATCCAGCACGCGTGCAGTATCACGAATGGCGGATTTCGTAGCCATTTTGCCATAAGTGATGATTTGTGCTACTTGTTTGGAGCCGTATTTTCGAATCACATAATCCAAAACGCTACCTCGTCCTTCATCATCAAAATCAATATCAATATCCGGAAGCGAAACTCGATCTGGATTTAAGAATCTTTCAAAAAGCAGATTGTATAATAAGGGGTCGATATTGGTAATCTTCAAACAATACGCAACAACAGAACCAGCTGCAGAACCCCGACCTGGCCCAACGGAAACTCCCATTTTTCTAGCCTCGGCGATGAAATCCTGAACAATCAAGAAATAACCAGGATAGCCTGAATTTTCGATAGTCAAGAGTTCAAAATCCAAACGCTCTTGAATCTCGGGTGTGATTTCTGGATAGCGTTTTTTTGCACCTTCAAAAGTAAGGTGTCTTAAAAAGGCATTTTCTCCCCGAACTCCTCCGTCTATTGCATCTTCTGGATTTGAGAATTCGATTGGTATTTCAAATTTGGGTAGCAAAACCTCTCTCGCCAAATTATAAATTTCAATCTTGTCGACAATTTCGGCAATATTCGAAATCGCTTCTGGCAAATCGTTGAAAAGCTGTTTCATTTCCTCGCCCGACTTGAAATAATATTCCTGATTGGGTAAACCGTACCGATAGCCACGACCACGTCCTATTGGTGTGGTTTGTTTTTCGCCTTCTTTTACACACAACAAAATATCATGAGCATTAGCATTTTCTTTATCGATGTAAAAAGTATTATTACTGGCTATAATTTTTACATCGTGTTTGTGAGCCAGTGTAATTAGGCTTTCGTTTACACGGTTTTCGTCCTCTTGATTGTGACGCATTAGTTCGATATAGAAATCCGATCCAAATTCTTGTTTCCACCATAGCAAAGCTTCTTCGGCTTGGTTTTCGCCTAAATTCAAAATTTTGCTTGGGATTTCTCCATAGAGATTTCCCGATAAAACAATAATATCTTCTTTGTATTGTTGAATAATTTTTCGGTCAATTCTGGGTACATAATAAAATCCTTCGGTATACCCAATCGAAGACATTTTGGCCAAATTATGATAGCCCTTTTTGGTCTTTGCCAAAAGAACTATTTGGTAGCCATTGTCTTTTACCGACTTATTTTTGTGATCTTCACACACAAAAAATTCGCAACCTACGATAGGTTTTATAACAACTTCAGTTGGTGCTGAACCTTTTTCTAAGGCTTCCTTATTTTTGGCTTCAGCCGATTTATTATGGTATAAAATATCACGAACAAAATGAAAAGCACCCATCAGATTGGCGTGATCTGTCATTGCTACGGCAGGCATTTTTTGTTGACTAGCCGCTTTGACTAAGGCGGCAACGCTAATTGTGGATTGTAATACCGAAAACTGGGTGTGATTATGCAAATGCACAAAATGGGAATCAACCAAAGTTTGCTTATTGTCCGAAAGTTCTTGTTTCGAAATTGGCGCCACTTGTTGACCGCCCAACTGTTGCCTGATTTTATCAGATGCTTCTTTTAAATTGATATGTTGTAAACCAATAAGCTGAAATTCCCGTGGGTTTTTTAACTGAAAATCTTCGAAATATTCCTGTTCGACTTCGAGTTCTTTTTTGGTAAAAACTTGGGTACGAATTAATTCGAAAAAGCAACGGGTTGTTGCCTCGACATCGGCAGTGGCGTTGTGCGCTTCGGCAAATGGCGTTTTAAAAAGATAAGCGTGTAATTCGGTTAAGGTTGGCAATTTGAATTTCCCACCACGACCACCTGGTAGTTTCAATAAAGAGGCTGTTACTTCGGTGCAGGTATCTAGAATTGGCATCGAACTCATTGGACTTTCAATTCCCAATCTATAAAATTCGCAACCCATAATATTGATGTCAAAACCAAGATTCTGACCTACAATAAATTTGGTTTTCGATAAGGCACTATTAAATTTTTCTAAAATTTCGGCTAACGGAATTCCTTCGGCTTGCGCCAATTCAGTCGAAATACCGTGAATTCGTTCGGCGTCATAGGGAATATTAAATCCTTCGGGCTGTACCAAATAATCCTGATGCTCGATGAGTTTTCCCATAGCATCGTGGAGCTGCCAAGCAATTTGAATACATCTTGGCCAGTTGTCCGTGTCGGAAATGGGTGCGCCCCAACGTTTGGGTAATCCTGTGGTTTCGGTATCGAATATTAAGTACATAAAAAGCTCCTCCCCAGCCCTCCCCAAAGGGAGGGAGCCGACATCACAGCTGATTTACGGCGTATTTAACTGGATTTTAATGGTTTATAATTATTGAAAATTAGTAAAAATGAATTCCAAATTTAGTTTTTTTTGAGATAGGTAATGAGGCAAGTTATCAACAAAACGCAATTAAATATTCAAAAAAATCAACCTTTATGATTTTTTGGATGTCGTAGTATTTCAAACCAAAATCGGACATCATTTTGGAAATAAACCAGCAAAAAAGAATCTGTTTTTGAAAACTAAATCGTTCCAAAATAACAAAATAAGACCCTGATTTTAGTTTAAAACAACAGTATTGTTTTGAAAATTTAAAGGTGTTTTAGGGATTTGATTGCATTTTAAACAATAACACCGCCACAACTTCCCTAAATTTATATCAAAACACCCATTTTAGAACCAAGTTAAATGTATTCGACAATAATGTATAAATTAAAAACAATAATGAGTGTTGGAAAGGAAAGCTCTTGAATGTAATTTCATTGTTTTTTTACGGATTACCATATTCGCATTTTGGGTATCGTATATATGTAAATAATAAAATTGGTGTTTTGTTTCTTTTTTTTAAATTTGCGACCATTATTTCAATTTTAGCAAATAGTTAAGATTGTATAAAGAAATACACTTAAAAATATTAAAAATGAGTACTACATTATTTGACAAAGTATGGGATTCGCATGTGATTCGTAAAATAACAGATGGACCAGATGTCTTTTTTATTGATCGTCATTTCATCCATGAAGTTACAAGTCCAGTTGCTTTTTTAGGTTTAAAAGAAAGAAAAATTTCGGTTTTATACCCAGAAAGAACTTTTGCAACTGCCGATCACAACACACCAACCATAAACCAACATTTACCTGTTGCTGATGCTTTATCTGCGAATCAATTGAAAGCATTAGAAGATAACGCAGCTGAATATGGTATTTCACACTGGGGCTTAGGCCACCAAAAAAACGGAATTGTTCACGTTGTAGGTCCAGAAAACGGAATTACTTTGCCAGGCGCAACCATTGTTTGTGGTGATTCACACACTTCGACTCACGGAGCTTTTGGAGCGATTGCTTTTGGTATTGGAACATCTGAGGTAGAAATGGTTTTGTCTACTCAATGTATTATGCAACCCAAGCCAAAGAAAATGCGTATCAACGTAAACGGAACTTTGAGCAAAGGAGTGGGGCCTAAAGACGTGGCCTTATATATTATTTCTCAATTAACCACTTCGGGTGGAACAGGCTATTTTGCTGAGTATGCAGGAAATGTGTTTGAAGAAATGTCTATGGAAGGGCGTATGACGGTTTGTAATTTAAGTATCGAAATGGGTGCTCGTGGCGGTATGATTGCTCCAGATCAAAAAACCTTCGATTATTTAGAAGGAAGATTACATGCTCCTAAAGGCGAAGCTTGGACAAAAGCAGTTGCTTATTGGAAAACGTTAAAAACCGATGCTGATGCTAAATTTGATGCTGAATTAAACATTAACGCAGCAGATATCGAACCAATGATTACCTATGGTACCAATCCAGGTATGGGAATTGGTATTTCCAAAAATATACCTAATGCGAATCAAGTAGAAGGAGGCGAGGAGACTTACAAAAAATCTTTGGCTTATATGGGTTTTGAAGAAAATGAGGTAATGATTGGTAAACAAATCGATTATGTATTTTTAGGAAGTTGTACCAATGGTCGAATTGAAGATTTTAGAGCCTTTACAGAAATTGTAAAAGGGCGCAAAAAAGCAGACAATGTTACGGCTTGGTTAGTGCCAGGATCACATGTTGTAGAAGCACAAATTAAAGAAGAAGGCTTGTTAGATATCCTTACGGAGGCTGGTTTTGTATTACGTCAACCAGGATGTTCAGCTTGTTTGGCTATGAATGATGATAAAGTTCCTGCTGGAAAATATGCGGTTAGTACCTCTAACAGAAATTTTGAAGGGCGACAAGGGCCAGGTTCAAGAACGATGTTAGCTTCACCAATTATGGCAGCAGCAGCTGCGGTTACAGGAAAATTGACAGATCCTAGAGATTTGTTTTAAAGCCCCCTAGCCCCCGAAGGGGGAATTACCTCGAAGTAATAAAATATTTAAATCAACATACGTCCTCCTACAACTCCCCCTTTGGGGGTTGGGGGGCTAATCTAAAATTACAATGGCATACGATAAATTTAATATCCTTACGAGTAGTGCAGTGCCACTACCAATAGAAAACGTAGATACCGATCAAATCATTCCAGCTCGTTTCTTAAAAGCAACAGAACGTGTTGGTTTTGGGGATAATCTTTTTAGAGACTGGAGATATAACGGAGATAATTCTCCAAAAGCAGATTTCGTATTGAACGACAAAACATACAGTGGGAAAATTCTTGTTGGTGGAAAAAACTTTGGTTCGGGTTCTTCAAGAGAGCACGCAGCTTGGGCAGTTTACGATTATGGTTTTCGCGCAGTAGTTTCTAGTTTTTTTGCTGATATTTTCAAAGGGAATTGCTTGAATATTGGGGTTTTGCCAGTGCAAGTAAGTCCAGAATTTGCAGATACTATTTTCAAAGCGATTGAAGCTGATCCAAAAACAGAATTAGAAATCAATCTGCCTGCACAAACGATTACCCTTTTGGCAACAGGAGAAAAAGAGTCATTTGATATTTCTGGATATAAAAAAGACAACATGATTAATGGTTTTGACGATATTGATTATTTGCAAAACATCAAAAAGGAAATTGTAGAATTTGCCGATAAATTGCCTTATTAATAATAAGTAACTCAATTACAAATGCAACTACTTTTAACTACCATAGTTAGAATAGTTGTTTTTTAGGATAAAAGGGTTAAAGCATAATTAGGCTTTAACTAAAAAAAGAAAATGGAAAAAAGAAAAATTGAAATAATGGACACCACACTTCGCGACGGGGAACAAACCTCGGGAGTGTCGTTTTCGGCTGCAGAAAAGCTAACCATTGCACAATTATTGCTCGAAGAACTCAATATCGATCGAATCGAGGTGGCTTCGGCGCGCGTAAGTGAAGGCGAATTTCAAGGTGTTAAAGGCATAATGGCTTGGGCAGAAAGCAAAGGTTATGCTAATAGAATCGAGGTATTGTCTTTTGTAGATGGCGGAATTTCTATCGAATGGATGAAAAACGCAGGTGCCAAAGTTCAAAATTTATTAACCAAAGGTTCTTTGAATCATCTTACCCATCAATTAAAAAAAACTCCGGAACAGCATTTTGACGAAATTGCCAAAAGTATTGCTTTGGCAAACGAAAACGGAATCGAAACCAATGTATATCTTGAAGATTGGAGTAATGGCATGCGCAATTCACCGGAATACGTATTTCAATATTTAGATTTTATTACCCAACAACCCATCAAAAGGGTTTTGTTGCCGGATACTTTAGGAGTGCTTATTCCATCGGATACTTTTGAGTTTATTTCAAAAATCACGCAAAAATACCCGAATACTCATTTTGATTTTCATGCTCATAATGATTACGATTTAAGCGTTGCCAATGTAATGGAAGCGGTAAAAGCTGGAATTCATGGACTTCACGTAACCGTAAACGGAATGGGAGAACGTGCCGGAAACGCTCCTCTTGAAAGTACCGTTGCAGTCATTAACGATTTTATGCCAGAAGTAACAATTGGTATAAAAGAATCATCCTTATATTCAGTAAGTAAATTAGTAGAGACCTTTACGGGCTATAGAATCCCAGCTAACAAACCCATTGTTGGCGATAATGTTTTCACTCAAACGGCTGGTATTCATGCCGATGGGGATAATAAAAACAATTTATATTTCAATGATTTACTTCCAGAACGTTTTGGAAGAAAACGTAAATATGCTTTAGGCAAAACCTCAGGAAAAGCCAATATTGAAAAAAATCTTCAGGAATTGGGTTTAAAACTCAATAACGAGGATTTAAAATTAGTTACTCAACGCATTATTGAGCTGGGCGACAAAAAGGAAACGGTTACCAAGGAAGATTTGCCTTATATTATTTCGGATGTTTTGGACAGTCAAACTTATGAAGAAAAAATTACGGTAGAATCCTATTTGTTATCGCATGCCAAAGGTATGCGTCCTTCTACAACCTTATGTCTTAAAATAGACGGCGAAATTATTGAAGAGCACGCTCAAGGCGACGGACAATTTGATGCTTTTATGAATGCCCTAAAAATCATTTATAAAAACAAAAAAATGGTTTTGCCAAAACTAATAGATTATGCCGTGAGAATTCCGCCCGGAAGTAGTTCGGATGCATTGTGCGAAACGATTATTACTTGGACAAATAACGGAAAGGAATTCAAAACCAGAGGACTTGATTCAGATCAAACTGTGGCAGCAATTATTGCTACTCAAAAAATGTTGAATGTGGTGTAAGCCCCCCCCCCTAGCCCTCCCCGAAGGGGAAGGAGGTGTAATGAAATTTGAATAAACAAAAAATAAGTAAACAAACAATAAACCTAAATCCAATCCAGTCTCCCCCTCCTTCGGAGCGGGTTGGTGGGAGGAATAAATACAATTAAAAATGAAATTAAATATTGCCCTATTGGCCGGAGACGGAATCGGACCAGAAGTAATCAACGAAGCTGTAAAGGTATCGGATGCTATTGCCAAAAAATTCAATCATGAAATCACTTGGACACCTGCACTTACTGGTGCTTGTGCTATTGATGCTGTTGGAGTTCCTTATCCTGACGAAACTCACGAAATTTGTATGAAAGCCGATGCAGTGCTTTTTGGAGCCATCGGACACCCAAAATATGACAATGATCCTTCTGCACCAGTTCGTCCAGAACAAGGATTGTTGTTGATGCGTAAAAAATTAGGTTTGTTTGCCAATGTTCGTCCAACTTTTACCTTCCCATCTTTGATCGATAACTCTCCATTAAAAAGAGAACGTATCGAAGGAACCGATTTGGTTTTCTTGAGAGAATTGACAGGAGGAATCTATTTTGGTGAAAAAGGAAGAAGAGATGGTGGAGAAACGGCTTTTGACAATTGTGTATATACCAGAGTTGAGGTGCAAAGATTAGCTAAAAAAGGATTTGAATTAGCCATGACACGTTCTAAAAGATTGTGTTGTGTAGATAAAGCTAACGTACTGGAAACTTCCAGATTGTGGAGAGAAACTGTACAAGCAATGGAAAAAGACTATCCAGAAGTAACGGTTTCTTACGAATTTGTTGATGCAGTGGCGATGCGTTTAGTACAATGGCCAAATTCTTATGACGTTTTAATTACTGAAAATTTATTTGGAGATATTCTAACGGATGAAGCTTCGGTGATTTCAGGTTCAATGGGATTAATGCCTTCAGCATCAGTTGGAGAACACACTTCATTGTATGAACCAATTCACGGATCGTATCCTCAAGCAACAGGATTGAATATTGCAAATCCACTGGCTACTATTTTATCAGCGGCAATGATGTTTGAAGATGCTTTTGGTTTAACCGAAGAAGCTGCTGCCATTAGAGCCGTAGTCAACAAATCGTTAGAAGAAGGTTTTGTTACCGAAGATTTAGTTGTAAAAGGAGCAAAAGCACAAGGAACCAAAGAAGTTGGAGATTGGTTGGTTGCCAATCTTTAGTTTATTTTGTTTCAGGTTTAAAGTTTCAAGTTGCTCAACTTGAAACCTGAAACTAATAAAACTTGAAACAAATTATGTCCAAACAAAAAAGCTGTCAATTTTCATTGACAGCTTTTTTTATGTAATAAAGAAAATATTAATATCCTCCTCTGTTTCCACCACCACGGTTATCTCCACCACGGCTGTTTCCACCACCATAACCACCACGTGATTCTCCGCCACGGTTGTTATTAAAACTTCTTCTTTCGCCTTCTGGTTTTGGCTCAGACTTATTTACAACGATAGCACGACCTTGAACAGTCGCTCCGTTTAACTCATCAATTGCTTTTTGAGCCTCGTCATCGCTTGGCATTTCAACAAAACCAAATCCTTTACTTCTTCCAGTAAATTTATCAGTAATAATTTTTACAGAATCAACTGCTCCGTAAGCCTCGAAAGACTCTCTTAAATCTGCTTCCTCAATACTGAACGGAAGACTTCCAACAAAAATATTCATATGTACTTATTTAAAATAATTCAGACAAATGTACTCATATTTTTCTAATCTACTATAAATTAGCTTATTTATGTTTGTATTTTTATATAAGACAAAAAAAGAGGTGTATAAAAACAGTAAAAAAAAGAATTTTAAATCTTTAATTTATAGGAATTTGGTAAAAGAAACCATTTTGAAAATTTATAGAAGAACCATATAATGGGTTATTTCCAATATTATCAACATTAAATTTAAAAGTTCCAGAAACAGTTTTATTTACAGCATCATAATTTGTAATTACTATTTCACCATCCCCATAATCAATTCCAGTCGAAAAAATTATTTTATCCATTTTGTTGTTTATTTCATAAGAAGCGATATTCGAAATGCCAGTACCCAATGCATAAGTGTTTACAGCATTAGTACTGGTTTTTAAAGTCACTATTTCGTTACGAGTATAGGCTTTTATGGTTAGCACTCTAGAACTTGAGAGCGTTGCATCATAGCTTATCGCCCTCCAAAACACATTGTCTTTTATACCTTGAAAAGAAGGATTGTTGAATTTTATTTCCTCTTGACAAGAAGTGAAAGTGGAAATCACTAAAAAAAGGCAAAACAGTTTTTTCATAATTCGAGTTATTGTACCAAACAAAAGTATAGTTTTTTGGTTAAAGAATAGAAAATGACACAAAAAAACAACCCCAAATATTCTTAATTTTAAAAAATAAAACGAGTTAGCATTTTTCAATAAAAAATGTATCTTTGCACCCTTAATTAACAGAGGTCGAGTACCTCAAAATTTAATCATAAGATTATGTCAGTAAAAATTAGATTACAAAGACACGGT
>JAYVIN010000105.1:0-22994 GCA_043770135.1 Flavobacterium sp.
AACCTCTTTACTGAAACCGTTAACTATTAAAGCGATGGCTTTTTCGGTTGGAATCCCACGTTGGTTGCAATAAAAAACTTGGTCTTCGCCAATTTTACTCGTTGTGGCTTCGTGTTCTATTTTGGCTGATGGATTTTTGCTTTCGATGTACGGAAAAGTATTGGCGCTGCAATTATTTCCCATTAACAAAGAATCGCATTGCGAAAAATTACGTGCATTATCGGCATTTGGACTAATTTTCACTAATCCTCTGTAACTATTATGTGATTTTCCCGCAGAAATTCCTTTGGAAATAATTGTTGACTTGGTGTTTTTACCAAGGTGAATCATCTTGGTTCCAGTATCAGCTTGTTGAAAATTATTGGTTACGGCAATTGAGTAGAATTCACCTACTGAATGGTCTCCTTTTAATATAACCGATGGATATTTCCAAGTTATGGCAGAACCAGTTTCGACTTGTGTCCAAGATATTTTTGCTTTATTCTCACACAATCCTCTTTTGGTCACAAAATTGAAAACTCCGCCTATTCCTTCCTTGTTTCCCGGGTACCAGTTTTGAACGGTCGAATATTTTATTTCGGCACCACCCAAAGCAATTAATTCAACACAAGCAGCGTGCAATTGATTTTCGTCACGACTTGGAGCCGTACAACCTTCTAGATAACTGACATAACTACCTTCATCTGCAATAAGCAATGTTCTTTCAAATTGTCCAGTTCCAGCTTGATTAATTCTGAAATAAGTTGATAATTCCATTGGGCAACGAACTCCTTTTGGGATGTAACAGAAACTTCCATCGGAGAAAACCGCCGAATTTAAAGCGGCGTAAAAATTGTCTTTTTGAGGAATAACTGTTCCTAAATATTTTCGAACTAATTCTGGATGCTCTTTTATTGCATCTGAAATTGAACAAAAAATAATACCTTTTTCGTTCAATGTTTTCTTAAATGTTGTAGCAACTGAAACGGAATCGACCACAATATCCATCGCAATATTGTTCATCATCTTTTGTTCATCTACATTGATTCCTAGCTTTTTGTACATGGCTAAAAGTTCGGGATCAACATCGTCTAATGTTTTATTGGGATCAATAGATTTTGGAGCCGAATAATAGGAAATCGCTTGAAAATCAGGTTTTGTATAATGAACATTCGCCCATTCTGGCTCTATCATTTGCTCCCAAGCACGAAAAGCCTCGATGCGCCAATCGGTCATCCATTGTGGCTCTTCTTTCTTCTTAGAAATAGCACGAACAATATCTTCATTTAAACCAATAGGAAAGGTTTCCGATTCTAGTTCGGTGTAAAATCCGTACTCGTATTCTTTGGTTTCTAATTCGATTTTTAAATCGTCTTCGGTGTATTTTGACATATTTTATTTTATTGAAAGATTTAAAAATTTAAGGATTTAAAAATCAATATTAACTTCAGTAATCTTTAAATCTTAAAATTTTTCAATCATTTAATTGTTTTAAAGAGAGAATGATTCCCCACAACCACAGGTTCTACTTGCGTTTGGATTATTAAAAACAAATCCTTTTCCGTTTAATCCGCCCGAGAATTCTAAAATTGTTCCAGCTAAATACAAAAACGATTTTTTTTCAACGGCAATTTTTATGTTATTGTCCTCAAAAACTTTGTCGTTTTCATTAATTGCTTTGTCAAAAGTCAAATCGTAAGACAGACCCGAGCAACCACCAGACTTTACGCCAACTCGGACGTAATCTTTAGACGCATCGAAGCCGTCGTCCTTCATCATATCGACAATTTTTTTACTAGCAGATTCAGATACTTGTATCATAACGTTGTTATTATTTGTTTTTTAGAGGCGTTACCTGTCTACCGACGCTGGTGTAATTGCTTCGCCTATTCGCAAAAGCTCGGGTCGCATAGAGAAGCTCAATTTTAAATTGATACTTCTTCTGATGTTCATTCCATCCTTATATTGATTTTGTCTAAATAAACAACAAAGATAGTGCATAAAAATCTTTTTGCACAATTGATAACATTATTATAACAAATCTTTGGATAGAAAAAATTGATATGAATTTAGAATTTTCAATTTAATTCATTAAATTTATCGACGAATTAACAAACTAAATTGTACAAACTAAATTATGGAAGAAAATTTACAAACCTCAGCAAATTACAAAATTGAATTTAACGGCAATGGAAGTGCTTTTTTTAGTGTAATTATCGTTAATTGGTTATTGACAATCCTAACTTTAGGATTCTATTATCCTTGGGCAAAAGCAAAACAACTGCGTTATATTTATAGTGCTACAAATTTGAATGGCGATTCTTTTTCGTTTAATGGAACAGGAAAAGAAATGTTTAAAGGTTTCATAAAAGCAATTTTCTTTTTTGTTCTTCTTTTAGTTGTTGTATACTCTATTGTGTATTTTTTTGATATTGGTTTTTTAGGGCCAATTTTTATTTATGTTGGAATAATTGCTATTCTACCCATTGCTATTCATGGAACATATCGATACAGAATGTCGCGCACTTCTTGGAGAGGAATTCGTTTTGGATACCGAGGTGATCTTAAAGAATTTGCTATGTCGTTTTTTAAGTGGCTTTTCTTTACCATTATTACACTTGGAATTTACGGTTCTTGGATGGCAATGAATATGCGGAATTATTTATTAGGGAATGTTCGTTTTGGCGATGCTGAATTTGAATATGAAGGCGATGGTGGTGACTATTTTGTTATGAATCTTAAAGGTTATTTTTTAACGCTAATAACTTTCGGTATTTATGGATTTTGGTGGCAAAAAGATTTGTTCGAATATTATGTAAACAACCTTAGTTTGAAGAAAGGAAATGAAAAAATTAATTTTACTTCAACAGCATCAGGTGGAGATTTTTTTAGTTTGATAATGCTAAATCTTTTAATAATTATTTTTACACTAGGTTTAGGGTATGCTTGGGTGGTAGTACGGACTATGAAATTTATTTTTGAACACGTAGAATTGGATGGAAATCTAGATTTAAATAATCTATCACAAACCGAAGCAAACTATAAAGATGCAACCGGTGAGGATATGAGTGATTTTTTAAACCTAGATACAGTAATCTAATGGTATGGAAAATAGAATAACCGCTTTTTTTTATGACGGAAAATCCTCTTTACAACAAGAAATTGAAGTTTTTTTTGATTCAAATAAGGAATGTATTCACTTTGTTTCGGCAGATGGAATGCAAAACAGTTGGCCTATAAGTGAAATTGAATTTGACCAACAATCAACTGTGCTACAATTGAGTTTTGGTACCGATTTAATTCAGCACATTAAGATTGAAGATTCTAATTTTATTAAAACAATAAACCAGTTTAGAAAAGAAAAGGGACTTATTGGTTGGTATCAAAAACTTATAGATTTAAAAACAGCACTGCATTGGGGTATTGCTTTAGCAATTTTGGCTATTATAGGACTTTGTTATATGTATGTCATTCCCTGGGTTGGTGAAAAATCGGTGGTTTTGATTCCTGAAGAGTATGACAACAAATTAGGAAATTCAGCTTGGATCGAAAACGAGTATTTTGTAGCTATAGATTCTTCTAAAACAAAAATATTAAATGATTTTGCGAAACAGTTAAATTTAAAAAACACCAAAAAATTAAAGTTTACGGTTGTCAAGTCCAATGATGTCAATGCTTTTGCTATGCCCGATGGTAATATTGTTGTTTTTACAGGCATTATAAATGAAATGAAAAATTATGACGAACTCGTAGGTCTTATAGGCCACGAGGCATCCCATGTAAATAATCGACATTCGATGAAAATGCTTTGCCGAAGTTTGTCTGGTTATTTGTTTGTTTCCCTAATTTTAGGAGATGCCAATGGAGTAATGGCAGTAATTGGCGATAATGCTAACACCTTACAATCGCTCTCTTTTTCTAGAGAATTTGAGCAACAAGCTGATTTTGATGGACTTCAAATTATTGCTGATAATAATGTTAATCCAAGGGGAATGTCCAATTTATTTAAACGCTTGCAAGACGATAAATCAAATTTTTCGGTGCCTGAATTTTTAAGTTCACACCCAGTAACGGAAGGAAGGATAAACTACATTAATAAACGAATAAAATCTAAATCATTTATAATTAGAGATAATCCGAAATTAAAGACCTTATTTGAAAAAATTAAGAAATAATCACTAATTTTATTTTGTTGATTTACTAAATTATGAAACTCTACTCTATAGAAACTGGCAATTTTAAACTCGATGGTGGCGGTATGTTCGGTGTGGTACCCAAAACTATTTGGAACAAAACCAACCCCGCCGACTCCAATAATTTAATCGATATTGCCGCTAGATGCTTGCTCATTCAAGACGTTAATCGACTAATTCTCATTGACACCGGAATGGGAAACAAACAATCGGATAAGTTTTTTGGCTATTATTCGCTTTGGGGAACCCATTCTATGGATAAATCGTTGGCAAAATACGGTTTTCATCGCGATGATATTACCGATGTTTTTTTGACCCATCTCCATTTTGATCACTGTGGAGGCTGTGTGCAATGGAATAAATCAAAAACAGGTTACGAATTAGCGTTTAAAAATGCCAAATATTGGACCAACGAATCGCATTGGCAATGGGCAACAGTTCCGAATGCAAGAGAAAAAGCATCCTTCCTGTCCGAAAATATTTTACCCATTCAAGAAAGTGGACAGCTTTGTTTTATCAAAAATCCTGAAACTGATTATACCCAAAAATCAGAACTCGGTTTTGGAATTTTCTTTGTTGATGGACATACCGAAAAAATGATGATTCCGCACATTCAATACCAAGATAAAACCATTTGTTTTATGGCTGATTTGATCCCAACGGTGGGACATTTGCCTTTGCCTTATGTTATGGGTTATGACACAAGACCATTATTGACCATGCCTGAAAAATCAAAATTTCTGAATGCAGCAGCAGAAAATAACTATTATCTATTTATGGAACACGACGCACATAACGAAATCATCACGGTCGAAAAAACCGAAAAAGGAGTGCGACTCAAAGAGGTTTTTAGCTTTGAGGATATTTTATAAAAAGCAAAAACCACACTTTCAAACGAATGAAGATGTGGTTTTTGACTTATATTAGACTTCTTGTTATTCTACTATTATTTTTCTGGCAATATTTTTCAAATCGCTTTCTAAATATATAAAATAAACGCCTTTTTTTAAGTTAGACAAATCTATAGTATTGCTATTTGAACTCGTATTGAAACTAGTTGATTTTACTAATTTGCCTAACATATCATAAACCGATGCTTTTTGCAAAATAATATTTGATATATACAATTCTTCAAGAACAGGATTAGGGTACAAAACTGTTTTGTCAAAAGTAAAATCTCCGACTCCTAAAGTACAATCAGTTTTTGAGTAAGTTGTAGTTGTGTCTTTGGCTTCAGCCCAATTGGCATATGAATAAACATCATTATCGACTTTGATACATGTTAAAGAGGAATTATTTTTGAAATTAACATTGACCATATTCGTGTTGTTGCCATTGTTTACATTCAAATTTTGCAAACTATTATTGGAACAATTTATATCCGTAAGAAGAGAATTATTAGAAAGATCTAAACTAATTATCTGATTGTTAGAACAACTCAACTTGGTTAAAAACACATTATTCGAAAGGTCTAGAACAGTTAACTGTGCAGCAGCAGTCGTTTTTCCAGTATTACTTTTATTTATTATAGTTACAACACCATCACAATACAACTCTTGAAGTAAAATGTTTTTAGAAACATCAAGAGTTGTAAGTGGATTATTAGAACAATCTAAATATTTTAATGCGGTGTTGTTAGAAAGATTAATAGTGGTTAAAGAATTTCCTTTGCAAATTAAGGTTTCCAAATCTGTAAAATATTCGATCCCCGATAAATTGGTTATACTCGAGTTTGACACATCTATACTCGTTACATTAATTATGCTGGCTAACAAAGTAGAGCCGTTTTTTCCGTCTTTGTCAATTCCTAAAGCGATTAACTTGTCTTCAAACTCGCTACTGACAATTATGTAAGCAGGTGGACAGTTTTCAGAATAATTTGCCGTGACGTCTTTAAAATCAGACCAATTTGTATCTGAATAGGTTTTGTCATCGACTTGGATGCAAGTTAAATTTGGGTTGTTTTTATAGCTTATATTATAACTATTGTTATTGTTTTCAAAATTAATATTGTTTCCGTTTTTTAAATTAAGACTTTCCAATTTATTATTATAACAAGACAATTTTTTTAAATTAACGTTTTTAGAAATATCTAATGTTACTAATTTATTTGAATTACATCTTAAAGTATCAAGAGCGACATTATTAAAAAGATTAATTTTGGATAATTGATTTCCAGTACATACTAAGTTTGTTAAGGCAGTATTTTTAGAAACATCTAACGTAGTTAATTGACTTGCACTACAATTTAAGCTTGTTAAAGCAGTATTTTTAGAAACGTCTAAAGCAGTTAATTTATTATTATAACAATTCAAAGTTAATAATGATGTATTATTATTTTTAGAAATATCTAAAGTAGTTAAATCTATATTGTTACTACAATCCAAAGAATTCAAAGCAATATTATTTGAAATATCTAAACTTATTAATTGGTTAGAATCGCAACCTAGACTCGTTAAAGCAATATTTAGAGAGACATCTAAAGTGGTTAATCGATTATAGGTACAAATTAAATTTGTTAAAACTATATTTTGAGAGAGATCTAAACTTGTTATTTGGTTATAAAAACAATCTAAAGATGTTAACGCTATATTTTTGGAAACATCCAAAGTCTTTAGTTGATTATTTGAACAATTTAAACTTGTTAAAGCCACAAAATCCTGAATTCCTATCAAATTCGAAATAGAACTCCAAGAAACATCTAATGTTGTTAGCGAATTGATTTTTGAAGTTAAAACCTTTCCATCAGTTGTGCCGGAATCAATCCCCAATGCGATTAATTTTTTCTCAAAATTTAGATCAGGTATTAATGTATATTTTACTATTGGGCAACTTGCACTATAACTTGCTGTGGCATCTTTAAATCTTCCCCAATTCGCATTAGAATAAGCCACATTATCCACTTGAATACAGGTAAGGTTTGGATTGTTTGTTAAATTTGTTTTTCCGTACAATATTGCATTATTTCCGTTACTTAAGTTAAGACTTGTTAACTGATTTGAATTGCAATCTAAATGAATCAAAGTAATATTCTTAGATAAATCTAAACTTTGTAATCGGTTAGAATAGCAATATAAACTAATCAAATCAACACTTTTAGATAAATCTAAACTTGTTAATTGATTGTTATTACAATATAAATCAGTAAGCGATGAAAGGTTAGAAACATCCAAACTTGTTAATTGGTTAAAAGAAAAACCAAGTGAACTTAAGGCTAGATTTTTAGAAACATCTAAACTTGTTAATAGGTTAGTGGAACAATCTAAAGAATTCAAAGCCAAATTATTAGTAACATCTAAACTTGTTAGTTGATTATTGGAACATTGCAAACTATTCAATGCCATATTTTTAGAAATATCCAAACTTTTTAATTGATTGAGATAACATTCCAATGTAGTTAAAGCCAAATTGTTTGAAATGTCTAAACCTGTTAATGGGTTATTAGAACAATTTAAAAAAGTCAGTGATGAATCTTTAGAAATATCTAAACTGGTTAATCTATTATAATAACATTTAATAGTAGTTAAAGCTATATTTGTAGAAACATTTAAACTGGTTAAAAGGTTAGTAGAACAGTCTAAAGAATTTAAAGCCAAATTTTTAGTAACATCCAAACTACTCATTCCATTATAATCACAAACTAAAGAAGTTAAACCGGTATTTTTTGAAAGATCTAAATTTCTAATAATATTTCTTCCACAGTTTAAGTTTTTAAGAAGAGAATTCGAGGAGACATTCAAATTATTTAATTTATTTGAATAAATATTCAATGTGATTAGTTTTATGTTTTTTGAAATATCTAGAGTTTTCAAATTCCCATCACCACCAGTAGTATTTGACCAAGAATTCCCACTTCCATTGCAACTTAAAGTTTGTAAAGCTACAAAGTCCTGAATCCCTGTTAAATCAGCAATCTGACTATTGGAAACATCCAAAGAAGTCAAAGAAGAAATACTAGAAGTTAAAACTCTACCATCAGTTGTACCAGAATCAATACCAAGAGCAATTAATTTTTTTTCAAAATTTATATCAGGAATAAGTGTGTATTGTGAGTAAGAGGATAAACTTGCTAATAGTAGTAGAAAAAGTAATTTTAGTTTCATATGTAGATATTTATTGCTTTTTATCGGTCATATGTAATTTGCATATCTTCATTGGTGTTTGCTACCAATATTAGGTCATGCTCATTTCATAAGTAAATTGTTATAATTCAAAACATTGCAAATGTACAGAAACCATATTCTTTTCCTACATTAATTTATCGTTATTAGAATTAGATAATTAGCACAACGAAATCTTAACCGTTCAGCATACCGAAAAAGGAGTTCGACTCAAAGAGGTGTTTCGTTGTGACGAAATCTTAAAATAGCGTTAATCTTATTTTTGTTTGTAACAAAAGATTTATTTTTAGACCAACTTTTTAAAATTTAAACAAATAACAAGAATGAATAATTTCAAAATCACTGTAATTTCTGCTGTTTCTGTATTGGTATTGGCTTCGTGCGGAACCTCTAAAAAAGTATACGATATTTCTGCAATGGCAGTTCAATCGACAGCCAATAGCACAAAAAAAGCTCCTTTAAAAGAAGCCGATTTAAAACGTTGGAGTCATTTAGATATTCAAAAAGACACCATTCCCGGAATGAGTGTTGACAGGGCTTATGCCGAATTATTAAAAGATAAAACCGGTACAAAAGTAATTGTTGGTATTGTAGATTCTGGAGTCGATATTGAGCACGAAGATTTAAAAGCGGTTATTTGGATCAATGAAAATGAGATTGCAAATAACGGAATCGATGATGACAAAAATGGGTATATAGATGATATTCATGGCTGGAATTTTCTGGGCGATATTGTAAATGAGAATTTAGAAATAACCCGTATCTTAAAAAAAGGCGACGACGGTTCAGACTATTTTAAAAACGTAAAAAAGGCTTACGACAAAGAAAAAGAAGAGTCAGAAGACAGTAAAAAGCAAGTTAATTTTATCTTTAAATCTTTAAATGAAGTAAGTGATTATTTGAAAAAAGAAAATTTCACCTCAGAAGATGTTGAAGCTATTTCTACTCAAACTCCATCTTTATTAAGAAGTAAGAAAGTAATGATTAGTATTATTAGTCAGTCTGGGTCCGATTTTAGAGCTAATTTAGATGAGTACAAAGAACAGGTTTCTAAGAAGCACGATTATTATTTAAATTTAGATTTTAACGGAAGAAAAGTGATTGGCGATAATGTAAATGACATTAAAGATAAAATTTATGGCAATAACAATGTAACAGGGCCAAATAAAGAAAGTTGTTTGCACGGAACTCACGTAGCCGGAATTGTGGCACAAGTCAGAAATAACAATCTTGGCGGTGATGGAGTTGCCAATAACGTAGCAATAATGGCGGTTCGCGCTGTTCCAATGGGAGATGAATATGATAAAGATATTGCGCTTGCCATTCGATATGCGGTTGATAATGGCGCAAAAGTGATCAATACCAGTTTTGGAAAATATTATTCCCCAAACAAAGAATGGGTCTACGATGCGATTAAATATGCAGATAAGAAAGATGTATTAATTGTACATTCGGCAGGAAATGAATCCAAAGACAATGACAAAGAAATTAATTATCCTAACGATTATGACGGAAAAGACAAAGAATTTGCAGATAATGTGTTGACCATTGGTGCGCTTAATTTTGAATTGGGGGATAAAATTGCAGCTGATTTTTCCAACTACGGAACAAAGAACGTAGACGTTTATGCTCCAGGGATCAAGATTTATGCAACTACACCAAACAACACCTATAAATATTTACAAGGCACCTCAATGGCGTCACCAAACGTAGCGGGTGTGGCGGCTTTGATTCGTTCGTATTATCCAAAATTATCCGCAGCACAAGTAAAACATATTTTGATGGATTCGGGTGTTTCTGTTTCAACTACTCTTATGGTGGGTGAAGAAGGCAAAGAGAGTCGAACTTTTGCCTCTTTATCCAAATCGGGCAAAATAGTAAATGCTTATAATGCATTGCTTTTGGCAGAAAAAATGACCAAAAAATAAACTTAGACTTCAAGGCAATTGCTTTAACTTGTTTCGCCACAGATACACAGATTTTAAAAAAAATTATAAAAATCTGTGCATCTGTGGCTATATTTTATCCATTGATTCTATGATTTAAAATTTGCTACTTTAGCATACAAACCTATTTTTATTCCACATGAAAAAAATCCTCATACTTTCCATTATTTTTCTGAGTTTAGAAAACACTTTTGCCCAAAGCAATTCCTATTGGCAACAACATGTCGATTATAAAATGAATGTTGTTGTAGATACCAAAAACTACCAGTACAAAGGAACGCAAGAATTGGATTATACCAATAATTCTCAAGACACCTTAAAGCGCGTTTTTTATCATTTATACTACAATGCATTTCAGCCCAGAAGCGAAATGGATGCACGACTTCAAAACATTGCCGATCCCGATGCTCGAATGACCAATAAAATAACAGCGAATGGAAAAACAATCAAAGAAAGTCGAATTTCAAAATTGAAACCCAACGAAATAGGATTTTTAAAAATCACTAATTTCAAACAAGATGGCGTTATTTCTAGTGTCAAAGAAGTGGGAACTATTCTCGAAGTCACTTTGGCAAAACCGCTACTTCCTAATTCTAAAACCAAATTCACTTTAAATTTCGACGGTCAAGTTCCCGTTCATATTCGAAGAGCAGGACGAAATAATAGCGAAGGAGTAGAATTTTCGATGGCGCAATGGTATCCAAAAATAGCCGAATTCGATTTTGAAGGTTGGCACGCTGACCCATACATTGCTAGAGAATTTCATGGCGTTTGGGGCAATTTTGATGTAAAAATATCCATCGACAAAGATTATGTTCTGGGCGGAAGTGGTTATTTACAAAACCCCAATGAAATTGGACATGGCTATCAAAACGCAGGAGTTTTAGTAAAACATCCAAAAAACACCAAAACCTTAACTTGGCATTTTGTAGCGCCCAATGTGCATGATTTTACCTTTGCTGCCGATAAAAATTATATTCATGATATAGTAAAAACTGATTTTGGAACAACATTGCATTTTTTATACAAAAACAATCCCGCAATTTTAGAAAATTGGAAAAAAGCCCAGCCAGAAACGGTTCGTTTGATGCAGTTTTACAACAAAACGGTTGGGAAATATCCTTACGACCAATATTCGGTTATTCAGGGTGGCGATGGCGGAATGGAATATGCGATGTGTACTTTGATTCTGGGAGAAGGCAAATACGAAGGCTTAATTGGAGTTATTGCTCACGAAATGGCACATTCTTGGTTTCAGCATGTTTTGGCAACCAACGAAAGCAAACATTCTTGGATGGACGAGGGTTTTACGTCCTATCTTGAAGCCATAGCATTAAATGAAATTTCTGAAAAAAAGCTTGAAAACCCCCATATTGACGCCTACGAGGGCTACTATTATTTAGTAAAAACTGGCAAAGAACAACCGCAAACTACGCATTCTGACCGATACGATTTTAATCAAACCTATAGTATTTCGGCTTACAGCAAAGGGCATGTTTTTTTAACCCAATTAGAATACTTGATTGGGAAAGAAAATTTAAGCAAAACCCTAAAAAAATATTTTAACGATTTCAAATTCAAGCATCCTACACCCAACGATTTTAAACGCACTGCCGAACGCATTTCTGGCGCCAATTTAGATTGGTATTTAACCGATTGGACAGAAACTACCAACACTATTGATTATGGAATCAAGGAAGTTAAAGAGGTCGGAAATACTGCTAAAATTACGCTAGAAAGAATTGGTAGAATGCCCATGCCGATAGATGTTTTGGTAGAATATACCGATGGCTCGAAAGAAAGTTTTTATATTCCACTACGAATGATGAGTTTCGAGAAAGAAAACCCGTTCCGAAGTGTCGGGACAGAAATAAAAAGAACGGTTTTAGGGGATTGGGCATGGGCAAATCCAGTTTATGATTTTGTTATTTCAAGAAATAAAGCCGACATCAAAAAAATTACTTTAGACCCGAGCGGGTTAATGGCTGATGTGAAACAGGCAGATAATAGTTATGAAAAAAAGTAATTTTCAATTTTTTCTAATTATTAACCAATAAAAAACTTACTGTCATAATCTATTTTTGCCATTCATAATTGCCAATTTACTTTGTAACTTTGTCGTCAAAAGCCATCGCAGTGAAATTGAAGTTAGCCTATATCCTTTTTCTTGTTTTTATATTGACCTCTTGCAAAAATGAAAACGAAAAACAACGTATCGAATCCCAAAAAGATTCGAAATCAAGAGCAGTTATATTCGAAAACATCAATAAAGGCTGGGTTTTTAATGCAAAATCATCAAATGCCACCGCACAAGCGAGTGCTGTAAACTGGAACGAATGGCGTTTATTTTTGGCAGAATTGAATCAAAAGCCGCAAAAGACAATTAGTGCTTTTAAAAAGAAATCAACCGAACTTTCCAAAAAAGTAACCGCGCTAAACGACAATATCCCCTCAGAATTTAGCAAACCTCAGATAAAAGCCCGAATTGCGACCTTGATTACCAAGGTGCGTTTGTTGGATTTATTCCTGCATTTGAACACTATTCCCGATCAAAAAGTGGTTGTTTTAGTTACTCAAATCAATGAGGAACTGTTTTCGTTGCAAAACCAAATGGATAAATTGATTCAAAAAAGCAAAATACCGCTCGAAGAAGGCGAGTCGGATTTATTGAGAATGCTCGATACCACAAGAGCCATTCCAAATGAAGTAATCGATTCTAATACCCCGAGAGTTGAGTAAAGCTACTTTATTTACGATTTACGATAATTCATCCAAAACAAAGCAAATTGTCGAGAACCTAAAAACAGTTGGAGAAAAAATCCACCTGAACGGTTTGATAGGTTCAGCGTTTTCGTTTGTGGCGCAATCACTATTCAAAAAGACCGAAAAACCTTTTTTGATCATTCTAAACGATAAGGAAGAAGCCGCTTATTATTTGAACGATTTGGAACAAATGATTGGCGAACAAGATGTGCTTTTTTATCCCGGTTCGTATCGCCGACCGTACCAAATCGAAGATACGGATAATGCCAATGTTTTGCTTCGCGCCGAAGTGTTGAACCGCATCAACTCCCGCAAAAAACCTGCTGTAATTGTCACTTATCCCGAGGCCCTTTTCGAGAAAGTGGTTACCCGAAAAGAGTTGGATAAAAACACTTTGAAAGTATCCGTTGGCGACAAAATATCCATTGATTTTATAAACGAAGTTTTGTTCGAATATGAATTCAAACGAGTCGATTTTATTACCGAACCGGGCGAATTCTCTGTTCGTGGGGGAATAGTAGATGTGTTTTCCTTTTCGAATGATAATCCGTACCGAATTGAGTTTTTTGGTAACGAAGTCGATAGCATTCGAAGCTTTGATGTGGAAACACAACTTTCCTTAGAAAAACAAAAGAAAATCACGATTATTCCCAATGTTGAGAATAAATTTTTTCAGGAAAATCGTGAAAGTTTCTTGGAATATATAAACAATCAAACGGTTATTTTTATTCAAGATACCGATTTACTTTTTTCTAAATTAGATAAATTATTTAGCAAAGCCACCGAGATTTACGACAATCTAAACGCCACGATAAACCACGTAGAACCAGAACAATTATTCTTGAACCAAAAGGAATTCATCAAGAAAAGTCTTGATTTTACGGTAGTTGAATTCGGTTCAAAGCCCATTTACAAAACGAAAAAAGCGTTTGATTTTTATATTAAACCGCAGCCCTCATTCAATAAACAATTCGATTTGTTGTTGAATAATTTGAATGACAATCATTTTAATGGCTACAAAAATTATTTGTTTTGTTCCAATGATGCACAAGCCAAGCGGTTTCACGATATTTTTCAAACATTAGACGAAGCCAATCACGAAAGCATTCGGAAACAATACAACACCATTGTTTTGCCTATTTATCAAGGATTTATTGATGAAGAAAACCAAATTGCTTGTTATACCGATCATCAAATTTTTGAGCGTTATCATAAATTCAGCATCAAAAGTAACGTTTCGAAAAAACAAAATATCACTTTAAAAGAACTCACAACTTTATCCGTTGGCGATTATGTAACGCACATTGATCACGGAATAGGGCGATTCGGAGGTTTGCAAAAAATTCAAGTCGAAGGCAAAACCCAAGAAGCCATAAAACTCGTTTATGCCGATAATGATATTGTGTATGTGAGTATTCACTCGTTGTACAAGATTTCGAAATATACTGGAAAAGACGGAACACCACCCAAAATTTACAAACTCGGGTCGAATGCTTGGAAGATTCTAAAGCAAAAAACCAAGGCTAGAGTCAAACATGTTGCGTTCAATTTGATCCAATTGTATGCCAAAAGAAAATTGGAAAAAGGATTCCAATTTGCGCCCGATAGTTATTTGCAAAACGAACTGGAAAGTTCTTTCATCTACGAAGACACGCCCGACCAAACCAAATCGACGGCCGAAGTCAAAGCTGATATGGAAAGTGACCGCCCGATGGATCGACTCGTTTGTGGTGATGTAGGTTTTGGTAAAACCGAAGTCGCAATTCGAGCTGCTTTCAAAGCGGTGGATAATTCTAAACAAGTTGCGGTTCTAGTTCCCACTACGATTTTGGCGTACCAACATTACCGCACTTTTACCGAAAGGTTGAAGGATATGCCTGTTTCTGTCGGTTATTTGAACCGTTTTAGAACTGCCAAACAAAAAGCCGAAACACTCCAACAATTAGCCGAAGGAAAACTGGACATCGTCATTGGCACACATCAATTGGTCAACAAAAATGTGGTTTTCAAAGACCTTGGTTTGTTGATTGTGGACGAGGAACAAAAATTTGGCGTCAACGTAAAAGATAAACTCAAAACCATCGCAGCAAATATTGACACTTTAACTTTAACCGCAACGCCAATCCCGAGAACATTGCAGTTTTCGCTAATGGCAGCACGGGATTTATCAGTAATTACAACGCCTCCGCCCAATCGTTATCCTATCGAAACGAATGTGGTTGGTTTTAGCGAAGAGCTCATTCGGGATGCAGTTTCGTATGAAATTCAGCGCAACGGACAGGTTTTCTTTGTCAATAATCGAATAGAAAACATCAAGGAAGTAGCAGGAATGATTCAACGATTAGTTCCCGATGCCCGAGTAGGAATTGGTCACGGCCAAATGGAAGGCAGCAAACTCGAAGAATTGATGTTGGCTTTTATGAACGGCGAATTTGACGTTTTGGTAGCCACTACCATTATCGAAAGCGGATTAGACGTTCCCAATGCGAACACTATTTTCATCAATAATGCGAATAATTTTGGACTGTCTGATTTGCATCAAATGCGTGGTCGAGTGGGACGAAGCAACAAGAAAGCCTTTTGTTATTTTATTTGTCCGCCTTATTCGGCAATGACGGATGATGCTCGAAAACGAATTCAGGCTTTGGAACAATTCTCAGAATTGGGAAGTGGTTTCAATATTGCAATGAAAGATTTGGAAATTCGTGGTGCTGGAGATTTATTAGGTGTCGAACAAAGTGGTTTCATCAACGAAATTGGTTTTGACACCTACCAAAAAATCATGAACGAAGCTATCGATGAATTGAAGGAAAACGAATTCAAGGATTTGTATGAAAACGAAGATAGTGGAGTGGATAAAGAATATGTAAAAGACCTGCAAATTGACACTGATTTTGAGTTGTTGTTTTCGGATGAATACATCAATAACATATCAGAACGTTTGAGTTTGTACAATGAATTAGGTGCTGTAAAAAACGAGGAAGAATTGGTTGTTTTCCAAAATAAATTAATCGACCGTTTTGGCCCAATGCCGCCGCGAGCCTTGGCTTTGATGAATAGCATTCGCATCAAATGGATTGCTACTAAAGTGGGAATCGAAAAGCTAGTGATGAAAAAAGGCAAGATGATTGGCTATTTTGTTTCCGATCAACAATCGGATTTTTATACTTCGAAACGTTTCCAACAAATGTTGCAGTTTGTGCAAAAAAACAGTAGTATTTGTGTGATGAAAGAAAAACAAACGCCAGCTGGTTTAAGACTTTTATTGACTTTTGATAATGTAAAAAATACAAGAAGAGCTTTAGAATTGATGGAGATGTTGGGAGGTTGATTTATAGTAAAGCTTCCAGCCTTTTAAAGGCTGAAAGCTTTGGTAACTGTAATTAATATCATTCACATTTATTAAATAGTCCAAAACATAGTGGTATAATTTTCGATTCAGGAATCTTTGAAGAAAAGGTATCCCAATATTTTTTTGTCAAATCGAGCGCAGTTGAAATTTAATATTGGTTATCTTGTTAATATTTACGATGATAAAAGGGACACAATTCTGTTTCGCTAGGGCGTTGAGAGGGCGTATTTGGTTGTTGAATAAATAAAACAGATTATTAAAAATTACTCGCTACAATAAATCCACTCGTCCAAGCATTTTGGAAATTAAACCCTCCAGTAACTGCATCAATATTGACGATTTCTCCAGCAAAATAGAGGTTTTCGTGTAGTTTGCTTTCCATGGTTTTGAAGTTAACTTCCTTTAAATCAATACCGCCAGCAGTTACAAATTCTTCTTTAAACGTGCTTTTCCCATTCACTTGAAAGCTGGAATTCGTCAGTTGATTGGCTAGATTTTGTATTTGGGTTTTTGATAAATCAGCCCACTTGGTTTCACTTTCAATAGTAGATGCTAAAACCAAACTTTCCCACAAACGGTTCGTGATTTCAAAAGGAGATTTTTTAGAAACTGCTTTCTTGGCGTGTTCCTGTTTTAAATCTTTCAACATTTTTTCGGCGGCTACAGTATCAATATCATTGAGCCAATTGACAAAAATGGTAAACTGATAGTTTTCGTCGTGTAAAATTCGAGCTCCCCAAGCGGAGAGTTTCAAAATAGCGGGACCGCTCATACCCCAATGCGTTATTAACAAAGGACCGGTTGATTCGAGTTTAGTATCTTTTACTTTAACGGTAACATGTGTTGCAACACCTGGTAATGCTGTAATTCTAGCATCTTTGATATTAAAAGTAAACAGCGAAGGAACCGGCGAAACAATAGCGTGACCAAAAGTGTGTAGCATTTCCCATATTTTTGGGTTACTTCCTGTGGCGAGAATTAATTTTTCGGCAATGTAGGTTTCCGATTGCGTTTCCACTTTCCAAAAAGCCTCTTTTTTAAAAATCGATTGTACACTTTGCCCCGTCAAAATAGTTATTCCAAGTTTTTGAGTCGCTTGAATAAAACAATCAATAATAGTTTGCGAGGAATTTGAAATTGGAAACATCCGTCCGTCATCTTCAATTTTGAGTTCTACTCCATGTTTCTCAAACCATTCAATAGTATCACCTGAACAAAATTGATGAAAAGGACCTCGTAATTCTTTTTCGCCACGAGGGTAAAATTTGACCAATTCGTTGGGTTCAAAACAAGCGTGAGTTACATTGCATCTTCCACCACCTGAAACACGAACTTTAGACAAGACTTCTTTGCCTCGCTCGAGAATAGCGACTTTCAGCTTTGGATTTTTCTCTACAATATTTATTGCTGCGAAAAATCCCGCTGCGCCAGCCCCCACTATAATAATATCGAAATTTTGGTTCATTTTTAATCACTTTCAGTTAATTTTTTAAGCGCTGCTTCGAGGTTTTTTTGCCACAGATTTCACAAATTTTCACAGATTACAGTATTTGTCAATTTGCGGACTTTAATTTTATTACTACATAACTCAGTCTCGAAGTAGTTTATTTCAAAAATAACACATTTCAGACCATGTCAAAGATTTTAGAATTGATTCATAAGCGGTCCGGAAAATCCGAAATAATTCCGTTTATATCGAATGTTTTTATTTTTTGAATATCTTCAATTTCATTAAGAGTCCACGCAAATACTTTTAGGTTTTCTTTTTGCATTTTTAACGTATTTTCTTTGGTTAACAAATGAAAATAAGGGTGTATGGTTTCTGCTTTGATAAATTTGGCGAAAGCCACCGCCAAATCTAAATCGGTATGAGTTAATACTCCTATTGGAATTTTTTCATTAGAAAACCGCACCGTTTGAAGTAAGTTCCAGTTGAAACTCGAAACCACAAAATCGGAATATGCCCAATTTTTGTCAACAACATAACAATCAATTAATTCAAGTACAGGTTTCGCGGTTCCATCGCCTTTGAGCTCGATATTGATTAAACACTGGCGATTTACCATATCCAAAACTTCGATAAGCGTTGGGATTTGTTGCTGTTTTTCAGTTTGAAAACTTTTTAATTCTTGCAAAGATAGTGCATTTACGAATCCTTTTCCGTTGGTAGTTCTGTCGATAGTTTCGTCATGAATAACCATAATAGCACCGTCATTACTCATGTGTACATCGAGTTCAATACCATCTACATTCATTTCTAATGCTTTTTCGAAAGCAACCAAAGTGTTTTCTGGCTCATAGCCTTTGGCTCCACGATGTGCAATTTTGAGTATTTTTTTCATTGTAATAGAAAGTAGTTTTAGGAATAGAATATTAACTTTCTAATTCCAAAATCAAGACGGATTTGGGATCTAAACTAATTTCGGTCGTAACATTTATTGTTTTTCCTGTTAGCACTTCATTACCAGACTTAAAAAAGCCTATATTTTCTTTGAATCGAATTGGATTTAGCTTTTGACTTTCGTTGCTATTATTGAGTACAATCATTACCCTTTCATCTGTGTTGCATCTAAAATAGACGTAGATGTTGTATTCAGGAATATAATGCGTCATCTTTCCTGAATGAATTACTGATTTGTTTTTTCTCCATTGCAATAGTTTTGAAGTAAAATCAAAATATTCATTTTGTAAAGGCGTTCTACTTTCTTTGGCAAAAGCATTGTTTTTATCCCCTTCCCAACCACCAGGAAAATCTTGACGAATGTAGGCATCACCTAAATTTTGATCTCCAGTCATACCAATTTCGGAACCATAATACAATTGCGGAATACCTCGAACTGTGGCTAATATTGTCATCGCCATTTTATATTTTCGGATGTCATTTGAATAAACCTGATTTAAACGCTTGGAGTCATGATTTTCAGCAAAAATTAATAAATTCGCTGCATTGGGAAACAGAAAATCATTGGTAAAGTTGTCATAGACTTTAATCATTCCCCTTCCCCAGCTGTCGTCATCATCATTAAAAACAGACATCAAAACATCCGATAAAGCAAAATCCATAACACTAGGCAAATGCGAATTGTAATTTTGAATTTGACTTATTACACTGTCTTTTTGCCAATAGGAAAGTTGGGCTTGATTGAGCATGGTAATTTCGCCTACAATATTAAAATTTGGATATTCATCGGTAATTGATTTGCACCATTTTGCCATTGCTTGAGGATCAGAATAATTAAAAGTATCTACTCTTACCCCATCTAAATCAGCATATTCAATCCACCAAATGGCATTTTGAATCAAGTAATTTAAAATAAGTGGATTTTGAAGATTTAAATCGGGCATTGTAGGCACAAACCAGCCGTTGAGGCAGGTTTCGGTGTCGATTTTTGAGGCATTAGTATCGAGAATTGTTGACCTCTTGTGATTGGTTTGGGTGTAACTTTCAAATTGGTTTATCCAACTGGGAGTAGGTAAATCTTTGATTATCCAATGTTCCAGTCCCCAATGATTGGTTACATAATCAAGAACTAATTTTAGCCCTCGTTTATGCATTTCAATAGCTAATCGAACGTAATCTTCGTTAGTGCCAAAACGAGGATCTATTTTGTACACATCAGATTGGGCATAACCATGATACGAATAAGTAGCGTCGTTATCTTCGCAAAGTGGAGTGCACCAAAGCGTTGTTATTCCTAATGAAACTAAATAATCTAAGTTTTGGATAATCCCTTCTATATCACCACCATGTCTGCCTTCGGGCAAATCACGATTGTATTTTTCGTTTGTTGAAGCATCATTTTTATTGTTAGGATTGCCATTTGCAAATCGGTCTGGCATCAACAAATACATCACATCCGAGGAATCAAAACTTTTACGTTCTGCCGAATTTTCTCTTCTTTCTTTTAAAGTGTACTTTTTTGCAAAAGCACTTTTACTTTTTTTGAAAGTAAAAAGAAAATCACAAGCTGAAACATTTTGGGTGTCTATAGTAACAAATAAGTAGTTGGGATTTTCAGTTCTTAGAACTTGAGTTATCGAAATAAAACTGGAAACAGAAACCTGATATTGGGCAATGTTTTTGCCATAAAAAAGGATTTGTAACTCGGGATTGTGCATCCCAGCATACCAAAAAGGAGGCTCTATTTTTTCGATTTGTGCAAACATAGAAATTATAAAAACATGATAATAATAAATTTAATGATTCTCGCAAAGGCACAAAGGCGCGAATTCTTTTTAGTATAGTCCATTTACTACTCGTTTAATTCCGTTTTTTATTAAGGCTTCATTAAAATCAATAAGTAATCCTAACTTTAAATCCGTTACTCTAATATATGTTAATAATTGTTTTAGGTGTACATTTGAAATTGTTTCTACGGATTTTATTTCAATTATAACCTTTTCCTCAACGATTAAGTCAGAACGAAAACCAATATCAAGATGAATCCCATCCCAAATTACTGGAATAGGTTTTTGTCTTTCAACTATTAAACCTTTTTTTGTTAACTCGTGATATAGTATAGCTTCGTAAACACTTTCTAATAAGCCAGGACCTAGTCGTGTATGAATTTTATAACTGGCATCAACTATTATTTTGGAAAGTTCATTTTCTGTCATAATCTTAATTTTATTCTTAACAATAAAGTTTCAAAAGAAGAATTTTGCGACTTTGTGTCTTTGCGAGAAATTAAAAAATTGTTATACTATCTAGTTTTCACTAAAATCGCTTTATCGTTCACAAAAACAGTCATTTCTTTCGATCCTTCGAGCTCAAATTGAGTTTCGTTATGAGTTACTGAAACTTTCAAAATTTGGTTTCTAAAATTAATTTTAAAAGAATAACCTGTCCACTCTTTTGGAATTTTAGGAGAAAAATGTAGCGTATCATTTTTGACTCGCATTCCTCCAAAACCCTCTACAATACTCATCCAAGTTCCCGCCATCGAAGTAATATGACAACCTTCTTCCACTTCTTTATTGTAATCATCAAGGTCCAATCTTGAAGTTCTTAAATAGAAAGTATAGGCCATGTCCATCTTGTCTAACTTGGCTGCTTGAATCGAATGAACGCATGGCGAAAGAGAACTTTCATGAACAGTAAAGGCTTCGTAAAATTCGAAATTGCGTTTCAATTCATCGGTCGAAAAATGATCTTCAAAGAAATAAAATCCTTGTAAAACATCGGCTTGTTTGATGTAAGGCGAACGCAATATTCTATCCCAAGACCATTTTTGGTTAATCGGTCTTTGGCTTTTATCTAAATCTTTTACTAAAACTAAATCTTTGTCCAAAAACCCATCTTGTTGCAAATAAATACCTAATTCATCCGATTTTGGAAAGTACATATTTCCAGAAACTTTTTTCCAATCGTTTAATTCAGCATCCGATAATTTTACTTTTTCGATAATGCGTTTATGGTCTAAAGGATATTCTAGTGATACTTTTTGAATTTGTTCATAAGCATAATCAATACACCATTTGGCACTATAATTTGTATAGAAATTGTTGTTTACGTTGTTTTCGTATTCGTTTGGTCCCGTAACTCCCAGTATTACAAATTGGTTTTTGTCTTTCGAAAAATTGGCTCTTTGATGCCAAAAACGAGCAATTCCAATTAATACTTCCAATCCTTTTTCTGGAATATAACTGTAATCGCCTGTAAAACGGTAGTAGTTGAAAATGGCAAAAGCAATAGCGCCATTTCTGTGAATTTCTTCATGTGTAATTTCCCATTCATTATGACATTCCTCACCATTCATGGTTACCATCGGGTATAAAGCGGCTCCATTTTTAAAACCTAGATTTTTCTCGGCATTTTCAATTGCTTTGTCGAGTTGGTTGTATCGATAGGTTAATAAATTTCGGGCTACTTGTTGATCTTTGGTAGCCATATAAAACGGAATGCAATAGGCTTCGGTGTCCCAATAAGTGGATCCTCCGTATTTTTCGCCAGTGAAACCTTTTGGACCAATATTCAAACGGGAATCTTTACCTAAATAGGTTTGGTTTAGTTGAAAAATATTGAAACGAATTCCTTGTTGCGCTTTCACGTCGCCGTTTATGGTGATGTCTGACATTTCCCAAATTTTTGCCCAAGCTTCGATTTGGTTTTGTAGCAATTGGCTGAAGCCAATGGTTAAAGCAGTTTGGATTACTTTTTCAGCAGCAAAAAGGGTATTTTCGTGATTCAAGGAAACGGTATAACCGCCTATTTTTTGAATGGTTGAATTTTGACCTTTTGCAATAAGCACATCGTATGATAATTGAATTTTATCGGTACCGGTTTTAACGTTCGAAGGCGAGATGTTGCTTTTTTTGCCATTTACCAAAATGGTGTTTTGCATAAAAGTCGTTACCTTAAAATGTGTTTTGTAGGTTTGTGCCGTTATAAAAGCCTCGTTTCCGGTTCTTTTCACATCAAGAATTTCCCAGAATTTTTCATCCCAATTAGCATCTTCATTAGTTACACCTGCATCAATATAGGGTTTGTAAACTATTTTTGCATCCTTGTTTAAAGGTGTTATTTCGTAATTAATAACCCCAACTTCGTCTAAGTCTAAAGAAAGGAAACGACGGATATTCACGGCGATTTCGGTTCCGTTTTTTAAGGTTGCTTCAAAAGAACGATTGTACCAACCTT
>JAYVIN010000106.1:0-2843 GCA_043770135.1 Flavobacterium sp.
TTGGTCGCCAAGGATTGGACTTTCCTATAAAGTAGGGAAAGGAAAGAACATTTACACCTCAATAAGCAAAGGATTCTCGGTCCCTTCAGTTGCTGAAACGCTGACACCCGAAGGACAAATCAATACCGATTTAAAAGCAGAAACAGGTTGGAATTACGAGTTGGGATTCAAGGGAAGTTGGTTTGGAAACCAATTATATACAGAGTTAACTTTTTTTAGCACACAAATAGAAAATTTATTGGTAGCACAACGCATTGCTGACGACCAATTTGTGGGAATCAATGCTGGATCAAGTTCCCATCCCGGAGTAGAGTTTCTTGTTAATTACAAGCTTTTCCAATCCAGTAAATTTCAGGTCACACCTTATTTTTCAGCTGCTATAAACAATTTTAAATTTAAGGACTTTGTGGATCGAGGAAATGATTATTCAGGGAATCAACTCACGGGCGTTCCTGACAAACAAATGAATTTCGGATTGGATATAAACACAAAAAAGGGCTTTAGCGTAAATATGTCCTATCGAATTATTGGAAAAATTTCAATGAATGATTCTAACACAAAGTACAGTGAGTCCTATTCTTTGCTTGGCCTAAAAGCAAATTATATTTTCACAATACTCAAGGTTTTGAGAACAGAATTAAATGCCGGAGTTAATAATGCATTAGACGACAAATATGCGGCAAGTGTTTTGCCAAACGCAGTTGGTTTTGGGGGTGCTCAACCCAAGTATTTTTATCCTGGGAATCCTATAAATTATTATGGCGGCTTTTCAATTTCCTATATTTTTTAAGAAATTGTTTCAGAGGATTAATATCATTTTTTGATATTTTCGACTTCCTCTTTGGTGACTTTTTTGCTTTGTTTGTTTCCCCAAGAATTCATAATGTAATTCATTACATCGGCGACTTCTTCATTCGAAAGTCCCATAGCAGGCATTACATTGTTGAACTTTATTTTATTGACAACAATTGCGCCAATTTGCCCAAATTTAACCGCATGAATACTTTGGGTTCTTTTTTTTGTGAGCCAGTCAGAGCCATCAAGTGGAGGAAAATTTTTACCATCTCCTTTTCCGTTAGCGCCGTGGCATTGGATACAAAAATCAGCATAAAGTTCCTTTCCAGACTCTTGCTCAGCAATTTTATCGCTGTTTATTTTTGAAACAAAAGTATAGTTATTTTCGGTTAATATAGATGATTGTAAAACCAAGTTTTTATGGGGAAAGCATCCCAACAAAAACAGTCCAAAACTGATTAAAAAGTTACTTATAAACATAAATTAATTTGGGATTATTTTGAGTATTCCTTTTCCTTCCACGGCGATGTAAATAAAGCCATCAGGTCCTTGCATCACATTTCTTACACGGCCAATGTCTGCCGCAATTTTTTGACGTTCAATTACTGCTGCCCCTTTCAATTTAACCAATTCTAAATATTGAAATACTAAAGAACCTACTAGTAAATGCCCTTTCCAATCTGGATATTTGTCACTGGTTACAAAAGCCATTCCGCTTGGAGCGATTGAGGGTAGCCAATAGTAAATTGGGTTTTCAATCCCTGGTTTTTGAGTTTCAGTGGTGATAGTAGTTCCGTCATAATTTATGCCGTAAGTAACTACTGCCCAGCCATAATTGGCTCCTTTTTTTATAATATTAATTTCATCTCCGCCTTTAGGACCGTGTTCATGTGCCCAAATTTCTCTCGTCTCAGGATGCTTTGCCATTCCTTGTGGATTGCGGTTACCAAAAGTATAAATAGCTTCTTTTACACCTGCTTGACCTACAAAAGGATTGTCTTTAGGAATACTTCCATCATCATTTAAACGGTAAATTTTTCCGCAATCACGTGTTATATCTTGTGGGTTGGTCTTATTGTCTCCGCGTTCCCCTATTGAAAAATACAAATAACCATCATTGTCAAAAACAATTCTTGATCCAAAATGTTGTCCTTTAGTTGAGTTGGGTGTAGCTTTATACAAAGACTCTATTTGTGTTAAACCTCCATCTTGCAATTTAGCTCGAATAAGTTTAGTATTACCACCATCTCCTTCACCTTCACTAGCAGCATAAGTCATATAAATCCAGCCATTTTTAGCATAGTCGGGATGGAGGGCGATGTCTAACAAACCGCCTTGCCCTCTGGTATAAACTTGGGGTAAATTTTTTATTTCAGTTTTTGCACCATTTTTTATATGATATAAAACGCCGCTTTTTTCGGTAACTAACATTGTTCCATCGGGCAGCCAAGTCATTCCCCAGGGTATTTGAATATCGGAAATCACTGTCTCCAAAGTATAATTTTTCACGTCCTCTTTGAGGGGAATATCGCTGGATTTAACTTGCGCATCGCAACTTAGAAAAACGACAGAAAAAAACAGAATATAAACTAGCGTGATTTTTTTCATAATATTAATTTTTCGAACCGAAGAATTTTAAATCTTTTTTAAAGATAGTAAAAGAGAAACAAAATAGACAAAATTTTTTTTTAAAATTTTCAGTTTATAATACTTTAGTTAATGCTGTTTAATCGAATTGAGGAAGTAAAACAGCGATGTTTTTATAAATTGTAGCCCCGCCGAGAATCGAACTCGGATCAAAAGTTTAGGAAACTCCCATTCTATCCGTTGAACTACGGGGCTGAAACCTGTTTTAAGTTAATAACTTAAATGTATTTGTCCAGTACTTTATTTTTGATTTCAGGATATCTATTTAGGGGTAATATTGCTTTTACTAAAGATAGACAACCAACTATAAACAAAAAAAGCTAGTCTTTCGACTAGCTTTTTGCTCCCTCTCTTGGGCTCGAACCAAGGACCCTCTGATTAACAGTCAGATGCTCTAACCA
>JAYVIN010000107.1:0-2836 GCA_043770135.1 Flavobacterium sp.
TTGATCTTCAAAATTGTTATAGGAATCATCAACGGCATTAAAAAACTGATCAATATCATTGAGCCCGTTTTTTAATTTTTTTTCGATTTGTCGTTTTAAGAGAGAATTCATTATTCGCTAAATAATGTTAAAGTCATAGTCTGATTGTGTAATTCACATACTTTATTAATTCCGTTAAAAGGAGCCATTTCGCCATAAGAATAAAACCCGGCAATAGCAGTTGAATTCCCAATTACTTCTTGAACTTGTTCTATTTCTTCTTCAACCCTTTGATTCATAACTAATTTTCTACCTATACAACTAACAATTAAGGCTAATTCGGCAGGGTTTTTTCTGTGTTCCATTGCGATTTCTGCGGCATGTTTTGCCCCCAAAGCTATTGCATCAATAGAAGCCATCATTAATTGTACCTTGGAATTAACCGGAACATCACCAGCTAAAACCATTGAATTATTGTCCTCGTTAATGCTCAGAATGGTTCGAACTACAGCTTCATCTTTCCCTTCTGGAATAACATTTAAAGGATACAATAACGAAGCTTGTGGTAGTTCACTTGCTTTGTCCCCTAAATAAAACTTATATAAATCTAACGCAGGTTTGCCGTCTATTTCAAAAAGTATATTGCCTTTTGATTTTGTAATTTTACGTTCTGGACCAAATGGATTCCAACCTCCAAAACTTGCAAACGAAATTTCTAATGTCTCGCCATAAAATCCAATCAAAATAACTTCACCAGCTTTTGGATCTTCTTTATAGGAAGCAACAGTTTTTTCGAAACGAGCATCATCACCGCACATTCCTCCTGTGATAGAAATAGTAGAACTCATATTTTGTTCTATTCCATCAATTAATGAACTTCCATTGACAAAACTTCCTTCGGACAGGACAAATAAATGTTTCAAATTCTCTTTGGGCATTTCGTCATACAAAGCTTCGCCTAGTGGTTTTGCCTTCTTGTCATAATTTAAAATGTTATCGCTTTTTACAATAAACGAACTCTTTTCAAATTCGATTGCCGTTACTGAAATTGAATTATCGTTGACGTCACAACCTGAAATCTCACCAGAAGTTGAACCAAAAACAAGGTGTTCGTAAGGAAATTTTTTGCGAATATCTGCTAATACGTTTTTGTCTTCTAACAAATAACGATTCGCAAAAACTAAAACTAACGGATTCTTTAATATTACTTTTTCTTGCAAGAATTCCCAATCTTGATTTTCTAATTTTGAAGCTTGTATTATTTTCATTATTTTGTAAGTTTTATAAAAAATGTGGTTCCTTTACTCATTATACTTTCGATACAAATCTCTCCATTGTAATTCTCGACAATTCTTTTAACTATCGAAAGCCCCAATCCGGTTGACTTGTCTGTTGTTTCTAACGATTGAAATATTTTAAATATTTTTTCTTGATTTTTTTTAGTAATTCCTGGCCCATTATCTTCGATAGAAAAGAGATAATCCTTTGGTGTTTCAATGCAATCTATAAATACAGTTCCAGTAGGTTTATCATTATAATTTACCGCATTGCTGATGAGGTTTTGAAACAGTTGATGTATTCTAAAACGATCAGCTGTAATGGTAGGCAACGGATTTTTAATAGTTACACTTACGTGTGATTGTATATGAATGATGTTGATAATGTTTTGAACGATTTCTTGTGTATTTACATTTTCAACAACTTTAACAACTTTATCAATCTTGGCATAAGTTAAAATCCCCTCAATAAGGTGATCCATTTTCTCTACTTTATCTTGTACCATAGATAAATATTGGAAAGTTTTATTGCTGAACTCCTTATCGTTATCTACTTTTATCCAGCTAATCAAGGAATGAATACTTCGTAGAGGCGATTTTAAATCGTGTGATACTATCGCTGCATAATCTTCCAGTTCTTTATTGCTTTTTGCTAAACTTTTGACTAAAAACTCGCCTTGTTGTTCCAATTCTTTTTTCTTGGTAATGTCTTCTTCGATTGCAAAGTATTTGATGATTTCACCTTTTTTATTGTATAACGCTTGACCTTGAATACTAACCCAATATTTTTTTCCTTGTTTAGAATAGTTTATAACTTCGCAGTTAAAGGGCAATCCTTTAGCTATTCTGCCTTTCATATATTCGACAGTTTCTAGATTAGTTTCCTCACCTTGCAGTAAGTGTCCGGGTTTTTTGCCTAAGATTTCTTCCATAGAATAACCAGACATATTAATAAAACTAGTATTTGCCCATTCTATTTTACCATCAGCATCGGCGATAATCACTGCATTTATATTTTTTTCGGCAATTAAAGACAATAAATACAATTGTTCTTCTTGTTCTTTTTGTTCCGTAATATCGAGATGAATTCCGATTGAACCAATAAGTTTTCCATTGATGTCATAATTTGGCGCGCCACTAATTAACCAATTACGTTTTTTCCCCAACTTATCAATTACTTTCAATTCATAGGACTCGGTTTTGCCTTCTTCACGATTTGTGTTTTTACTTTTCACCAATTCTTTATTATCATTTGTTAGAAATAAATTGGAGGCTTTTTTACCGATTAATTCCTCTAAAGAATAACCACTAATGTCTGTAAAACTCTGATTAGCTAAAGTAATTACATCATCTTTATCAACTTCTAAAAGTCCGAGGTTCATATTGGCGATAATGCTTCGGTATTTTTCTTTTTCGATTTGGAGGCTTTCGTCGTAACGTTTTTTTAATGAAATATCTTCAATCATAGCAAAGTATTGAAGTACTTGACCGTCTGAATTTAAAATAGGCTGTCCTGTGATTTTTGCCCAAAAGCTACTTCCATCTTTTCTTCCGTGTTTTAACTCTACATCAAAATGCAG
>JAYVIN010000108.1:0-2827 GCA_043770135.1 Flavobacterium sp.
CTCCGATGATGGTCACGAAGTGGGCAACGAATTCAATATTTATTGGGGCAAAGGTCACACTGAATTATGGGGAGCAAGTGTTGTGATTGAGCCGAACAAAAAGTAGTTGATTACTAGGTAAATTATAAATAAATGGTCGTACTAATGAAAAAAAATGATTTCAATTTTCCAACCGATAATGGTGTTTACCCTTGTATAATTATGCGTGAAAATGCTAAAACAATAATTTCATAAAAGTATGGGAAAACCATCAAATCAAAACTACTCAAAAATCATCCTAATCCTTTTTGGAATTTTATTCCTATTGCCAATAAATACCAAAGGGCAAGAAAATAATTTTAAACTTTCCAATGCTTCGTTTGCCGAAAAAATATACCTGCAATTGGATCGAAAAGTATATACCAATGGCGACACCGTTTGGTTTAAATGCATTGTTACTAGTGATGCACAACACAGTCCTACCAACCTAAGTGGGGTTTTGTATGTTGAATTAATTGGAGAGAATAAAAACATTCTTCAAAAAAAGATAGTAAAAATAAATCAAGGTATCGGGCAAGGCAATTTTGATTTGGATAAAAACATTCAGAAAGGGAATTACCAAATTAGAGCCTACACCCAATGGAATCAGAATTTTGATGATGATTTTATTTTTGAAGAGTACATCCAGGTTTTTACAAAAAAAACACAAGATACAGAGTCCATTCATTCTATCACGCTCATCAAAGATAAGGCTGAAAGCGATTATCTAGAAGTGTATTTCAATCCCAAAAGCATCGATTCCTTGCAGAAAAACAAACTAGTAGTTTTTATTACCGTAGACGCCAAAAAAGATAGCTTGCTCATCAAAAAAGATAAAGATGACAAATACCGCCTGCTTTATAAAATTACAAAAGAAAGTCAATTTGCTTCCTTGAAAATCCAAACCGAAAACGAAAAAACCTATACAAAAACTGTCGTATTCAATAAAGACAATATCGATCTACAATTTTTTCCCGAAAGTGGTGAGCTAGTGCATAGCATAAGTAGTAAATTGGGATTTAAAGCGCTGGATGCCAACGGAAAGGGTAAACTAATAGAAGGCGATATTATTGATGAACAGGACGCTGTGATCACTTCATTCAAAAGTAACAGTTTAGGAATGGGAAGCTTCTATATTACTGAAATTGATAGCACCAAAAAATATTTTGCCCGAGTTATAATCCCATTTTCTACCGGCAAATCAATAGTATACCCATTACCAAAGGTGTCGCCTACTGGTAACACTTTGTCAATATATAAACAAGCTGATAAAATAGTACTGAAAGCACTTTCCAACTATAGGGTTAATGATAGCATCTTTGTGCAACTATCTTTTAGAGGGAAGCAATTATATGAAAAAAAAGCAATCCTAAACCAAGGGGAATATCAATTCATACTTTCTACCAATAAGATTCCAGAAGGAATCATCGCATTTACACTATTGGACAATGCTAAAAAGCCAATGGCATCAAGACTCTTTTTTAATTCAAAACCAAAAGGCAGAATGAAAATTAATCTTGATGTAGATAAAAATAAGTACAGCAATCGTGAATTGACCAAACTAAACATTCAAACTACCAACCATCTCGATGAACCCATAAAAGCAAATACATCCATATTAGCAATCAACAGTGCTGAATTGGGAACAATGCAGCAATTACGTCAAAATATTCTATCTTATTTTTTAATAGAGTCCGAATTGAAAGGAAAGATCGAGAATCCTGGCTATTATTTTCAAAACAATACTACCAAAAATGATGATTTGGAGGCGCTTATGCTTACTCAGGGTTGGAGTAAATACAACTATGCAAAAACGTATGACGACCCTACGATTTATCCCGAACAAAGGCTTATTGCATCGGGCATCGTAAAATCAGTTTTTTCAGAAAAGAAAGGAAAAAAAGGTGTCCAACTCACACTGATGACCACTGGAGCAAATAAATCGTTTTATAACCAAGAAACCGATCATCAAGGTAAATTTACTTTTGAATTAAATGACGCTTACGGAAAGGATATCGATGTTCTTTTTAGCACTACGAACAAATCAAATAACAGTACTAATAACGATGTTGTTCTAGATAAAAAAAAATCACCTCGAATTAATTTTCAACAGCAAATGGCTGTTCATCAAATAGACAGTATCGTGCAGCCGTTTCTCAACAAAAGTTTGCAACAAAAAGAATTAGAACAAAAATTTGAAGCGCAATTTGGTAGCACGCTCTTAAATGAAGTAAAAATTAGTGGTAAATTATCTCCAACCCGACAAAAAGTGACTGAAAGATTTGGCAAACCTAATGATATAATTGATGGTAAAAGTATTGTAGCCAAAGAAAAAAGTTGGTCTTACGGGCTATACAGTGTATTAAAACATAATTTTCAAGACAAAGTACTAATAGTGAAAACCGAAGGTGATTCTCTTCATTCAATTAGAGATTCATTAGTTTTGTCTAACAATTTTCCAACACTTATTGTTATTGATGGTGTTCCGGTTCAGGATCAAGAGTACGAATACGTTTCAGGTATCTCCCCAAGCGAAGTAACTAGTTTTGAAATTATCGAAATTGCGGTAGGTTTTTTAGATCTATATTGTAGGGTCTTCCCAAAACGTAAATGTGGTTTTGCTCCTACTGTAGGTAATGTTGTAGCTATTTATACCAAATCGGGAATGGGTTTGTCAAGCACGGAAAAACCAAAAGGACTAACTCAATTGTGGTGTAATGGACAAAAATTAGGCTATTTTTTTGTTCATTCATTCGAGTGGACATTTTTTAGGCTCTATTTTTAATTTATTTTTGTGATTGATTAATAT
>JAYVIN010000109.1:0-22696 GCA_043770135.1 Flavobacterium sp.
TTGAGGTGCGGCAAGTGCATCGCCATCGAGCAATATGCCAAATTTGTTATTAATGTTCCAAAATAGCCTGAAATTAATAATGGGTACAAATCCCAAATTAGTTTTCTCAGCTACTAATTCAGACGAAGACAGTGCAATTTTAGCGTCTCTAATTTTTGCGGTAAGCCCTAATCCAAACTCAAACTTGGGTTTTAGTATAATAGTGTATCGGTAGGTAAGTCTGTACGAATTGAATTTATAAGTACCAATAAGTTCCGTATTGGCGGGGAACACTACTCCTTCAAAGAAGATATCATTTGGTACCCTACCTTCAGACTTTGTTTCGAGAGGAGCATACAAAAGAGAAATAGTATGACGAGATTTTATAGTGTAATTCAATCTTATCCTGTAGAAAAAGGCAGCTTGTGGAATCAAATCGTCCTTTAATGAAAAGCGTGTGCCCAGATTGCCCGGAATACGAACATTATTGTAACCTGTAGATACAAAGCCTGTTTCAAGATCGATTAAAGCTTGAGCTTTAACATTTGATACTCCAATAAAAAGAAGTAAAAATAGAGTTGTTGAGAAGATATTTTTTTTCATTTTTCTTGTATTATTATCAAAATTTATATTCAATTTATATTATCTAAGTTTGTTGTTGTATAAGATTATATCCAACTAATAGACGTTGCAATTACTTAAAGGTAATTTGTTCATACTATATTTTTAGCTTTTTATAAAATAGGTATGCGTAACAAGGCAATGGGTAAACCAATAACTGACCCAATCTATAAAGTCCTTAATTTGCTTGATTTGGTCGTCATGATGTATTAAAATTATCATATCTATCTTTGCTTTTCTCCTAACTCCATAACTTTATCGATCCACTTTATTCGTTTGGCTTCATCCGACGTTTTAATTTCTGCAAAGACTGTTATTTTCACTGGCTTTATTCCACAAAATTCTAAGACGCCAATCTTCATTGCATGGTGTCCTGCGCTTTTGTTAATCAACCAATAATACCATTTTGGAGTATCCATAGTTACGATAAGCCGTGCTGTCTTTCCTTTTAATAATTTGTCCCAAAAAGGCGAATCTTCTCCGTATTTAAAAGCAAATCCAGGCAAAAAAACCCTGTCGATAAAACCTTTGAGCAATGCAGGGAAAGTTGCCCACCAATTTGGGTAAACAAAAACCAAATGATCTGCCCACAAAATATCGTGTTGAATTTGGACTAAATCGGGTTCTAATTCACTAATTTCTCGGTAACCATTTTTCAAAATTAGATTGAATTTTAAATCAATCAAATGAATCAATTTTACATTTTGATTAACTTTGTTTGCGCCCATTTTGTAACTTTCTGCTAAGTCAAAACAAAAACTTTGTTTGTCTGGATGCCCATTAATTATTAGAATGTTTTTCATAATTTAAATTTTAACCTCTTTTATTTTAAGATTACGAGTTTAAAAATTCAAGTAAATCAACGTTTAATTTATCTTTATCCGTATAAAATAAGCCGTGTGGCGCATCATCGTAGATAATAAATTTATTGTTGGGAATTAACTGCGCTGCTTTTTCAGATGAAATTTCTATGGGTACAATTTTATCTGCATTTCCGTGAATAATTAACGTAGGAACGTTCACTGACAGTGCTTCTTCTCGAAAATCGGCATCCGAAAAAGATTTTGCACATTCTGTAGTTGCGTGTGGCGATGCAAATGAAGCGAGCATGCTGTAATATTTCAATAATGGTTTGCTTATAACAGTGTTAATGAAACTTACACCAAAAAAGCTTTTACCAAATTCATCGAGAAATGCGATTCTATCTTCTTTAATTGCGAGTTGAGTAGCCTCATTTTTTTCTTTAGTATTCCCATCTGGATTGTCGACGCTTTGTGCCAAATACGGAATTACCGATGATACAAGTACTACTTTTGAAACATTTTGACCTGCGTGTCGGCTAAAATAGCGAACCACTTCGCCACCACCCATAGAAAATCCAACCAAGGTGATGTTTGTTAACTCCAATTGGTCGATTATTGCTTTTAAATCATCGGTCAAGGTGTCGTAATCATAACCATTCCAGGGTTGAGAAGATTTACCGAAACCCCGTCGGTCATAGGCTATCACTCTGTAATTATTGGCAACCAAATTTTCTATTTGATATTCCCACATTTCGTTAGAAAGCGGCCAACCGTGTATTAAAATTAGAGGGTTTCCGCTGCCATAATCTTTGACATATAAGTTTACGTTGGGCGCTGTTTCGATAAATTTATCGGTGAATTGTTCCTTTGCTGAAAAAACGAAATTATTGATTGATTCGTTTTTGTTTAATTGTGTATTTTCCATACTATGTTATTTATTAGTTTTTTTTATCCAAACCGTCTGCTTCGTTCAAAGCAATCGCAATAGCTTGTTTTGGGTTGGTTACAATGGTTTCGGTTTTGCCAAAATGTAAGTCACCTGTTGCGAATTCGTGCATTACTTGAGCTACTTTTTTATCGTGTGGCGATAGTATTTTTGGTTTTTTCACGATAATAATTGGATTTAACAGATTGCTTTTCTAATTTGATTGTCCAATCTTTCCGGTTTTCACCAAGAAACAGAAATTGTTTTTAAAGGGTTGAAGTTGCTACTTTTCAATAGGTAAAACCCTATTTTTTGTAATGATGATTGCTTTTTATATTTTATTTTAGGTTGTTCTACTTTCAATTTTTTTAAGATATTTTATTTTTGACTTCTGCCCAACTCCGTTACTTCTTCCGACTGCTTCTTTGAATTTCGCCATGACTGCCATGCACAAGTCGACCAAAGTGCCCAAGCAATGAGAACTGGTTGAAAGAAAAGGCGGATTAATCGTGATCTATCAGAGTCTAAAGCCCCAAAAGCATCTTTTCCACCAAGGTATTGGGCTACATTTCCGGGGAAAACCAGAATAAAGAATAGGGCTAAGGTCCATCCAATAGTTACTCGTTGCTTTTTCCAAAAAAGTAAAATCAGACCCAATACTATTTCAACAACACCTGATAATACCACCACTAAATCTTTATTCAATGGAACCCAATCTGGAACTTGAGCCTGAAAATCGATTCTATTGAAAGTAAGATGACTATATCCGGCAAAAGTCATAAAAAGAGCCAATACTATTCTAAAAATATTTTGTGTTAGAGATGTTTTTACATTACTTTTCATTTGTTTAAATTTTTATTGAGTAGCTTTAATCTTTTTGTTTTTGTTGGTGTTCTTCACCAACAAAAAAAGCTTACATTTTTATTTTTTTTGGTCAAGATGACCAATCTTTAAATTTTTTGCCTACGGTGTTCTTCACTAACAAAACACACTTATATTTTTATGCCTGCTAGTGAAGAACACCAAAAAGGGCGAAAGACAAATCAGAATCGTAAAAAACAGTTTTTTGAAACATCAAATTGTGTCTGCATCAATCACAAAACGATAACGAGCTTCTTTGTTAACCACCTTTTCCCATGCTTCATTTATTTCTTCGGCTTTGATGATTTGTATTTGCGGATAGATTTTATTTTCCGCACAATAATTCATTACTGCTTGTGTTTCGGGAATGCCACCGATTAACGAACCGTTGAAATTTACCCGGTTAAAAATCATATTGGTATTATTAATCATTAGTTCTCCATTAATAGGTTGCCCTACCTGTGTGAAATACCCAAACGGTTTTACACAAGAAATATAATTTGACATCTCATAGGCATAAGGTACAGTTGAAATCATAAAATCCATTTTCCCAAACCACGGTTTTAAATCTTCTCCTGAATTCACTACAATTACTTCTTTTGCACCAAAACCTTTGATGTCATTTACTTTTGAAGCAGAGGTAGTAAAAGCATATACTTCCGCACCTTTTGAAACAGCTAATTTAATGGCTAAATGTCCTAAGCCTCCGATACCAGTTACTCCAATTTTATCTCCTTTTTTGAATTTTGCTTTTATTAATGGGGAATAAGTAGTGATACCAGCACAAAGCAAGGGAGCTGCATATTGCAATTCTATGTTGTCAGGAATTTTAATTGCAAAATGTTCTGTTACAACAATATTGGTAGCGTAGCCTCCCTGCGTTATTCCTGTTGGTGATGATTTATCAGGAGTGCCATACGTGCCTACCATTCCCGTAGTTTCGCAATGTTGTTCTTCGCCATTTTTACAACTTTCGCATTTCATACAACTGTTTACCATACAACCCACACCCGCTTTGTCTCCAACTTTAAATTGGGTGACATTTTTCCCAACTGATGTTACTAAACCTGCAATTTCGTGGCCAGGTACTTGTGGATATTGCTGTTTGCCCCAATGTCCTTTTATTGTATGAATGTCGGAGTGGCAAATTCCGCTGTACTTGATATCGATTAAAATATCGTTGTCACCAATGGGTCTTCGTTCGAAATTCCAAGAAACCAATTTACTTTGTTCATCGTTTCCTGCATAGCCTTTTGAATTTATATTCTTGCTCATATTGTTTGATTTATTTGTTTGTGAAAAAAGTTGTAGTGGGTTTGCAAGCAAAACACCAACTCCCGCCAAAGATGTTTGCTGAATAAATTTTCGCCTTGTTTTATTATTTTCTCCGTTCATATTTCATTACGTATACTATTTTAATTCTTACAGTTGATTAGAATACTATTTTAAATTTACATTTTCAAAAACATTACAAAACTTTGTTTTTAACTGATTGTTTGCTTCTTTAAACATTAAATTTTATTTTTTAAGTTTCTATTTTTCAAATGATATAAAAACTATAATAAAAATTGATTGGTATTAAAGTACAAGATCCTTAACAACATTTATTATTGGTTGATGATCAACTTTTATATTTAATGAATTAGCAACAAAACAAAATTCGTTCGCCTTTTTGTGCAATTCTGTGGCTTTTTCAATCATTTCTTTTTCGGTAATAGTTATTGTAGGATTCAGAGTTATTGATGAAAATTTTCCGTTTCCCTCTTCGGTTTCTTCCAAAACTGCTGTAGCATTATCAACATAATCAGTCACGATAATTATATTTTCGGCACATAAGTGTAAATACCAAAGCATGTGGCAAGATGATACGGATGCCAACAAAAGTTCTTCAGGATTGTGTTTGGTTTTATCGCCACGAAATTCTGGATCTGAGGAGCCTAAAATATCGGGTTTATTTTCGATTTGAATGTTGTAACTTCTTTCAAAATCTTTATAATTGGAAGTTCCAGTTCCTTGATTTCCTGTCCATTTTGTAGACAACTTGTAATTGTGTAGTGTGTTCATACCCTATTGTTTAGTTTTTTATTTAATCTTAATGATTTTTTTGCCACTCTTTAAATTTATTCCTTCTGCTTTCCAAGTTTTGCCAACTTGTGTTGCTTTTGAAAATTTAAAATATACCCTTATCTTACAGTATTAATTATTTAGAAGATTTTTTATCTGGAACGCAGTTTGGAACTTGTTTTCCATTTTTTTCTTTCATTCCAACTTGTTTGTAACCTTTCCAACAAGGGTTATCAGTTTTTTCATCGGTAGATTTTTTACTTGGTATTTTTCTAGTTGCCATAATTTTTATTTTTTAGTTTTTTTATCCAAACCTTCTACCTCGCTCAACGCAATGGCTATGGTTTGCTTCGGATTGGTTACAATAACATCACTTTTACTTGAAAGAAAATCACCTTCTTGAAACTTTAGCATTAATTTAGAAACTTTTTTGTCGTGAGGCGATTGTTTTTCTTTTTTCATAATCGATACATTTTTACTTTTAAATTTTAAGCATTAAACAATTTTAAGAATTAATGGCGTTTGCTATGCGAATATTTTACTAAGGCCACTAAAAATACCCCTCCAATAATATTGCCTAATGTAGTAATGACTTGAAATTTCAGAAAATCGACCCCAGTAATTTTGTTTGCGTCACTAAAAAAAGCCATGAATACTTGTATTGATCCAACAATACAGTGGTGCAATCCTGCAATGCTAATAATAAATGTTATTAAAAATATCATTACCACTCGACTAAATGTATCTTGTGCTGAACTTAACAGCCAAGAAAGCGTACCCATTAGCCATCCTGCAATTATGCTACTTACTACTATTTCACCACTACTGTACGAAATCATTTTTTCTGAAATAAAGTAGAAAAAATTAGGGCTTATTAAATGTTTACCTTCATTATATTGAAGAATGATAAAGCCAAAAATATATCCGCCCAGCAAGTTGCCAAAGTAAACAACACTCCATAGATGAATTAAACTTTTAAAGGTAGCTTCTCTATTTAATACAGGTATTGTTGCAAAGGTTGTATGCTCTGTAAAAAGTTCAGACCTGCCAATTATTACAAAAATATATCCTATAGGATATACCATTGCCATCATTAAATATAATTTACTAGGGGAAACTTCTTCTTTAAAAAGTGTATATATTATTCCTATCGTCAATATACTAAACCCTACTTCTAAACCAGCCGAGATTGAAGATATAAAAAGACCAATATTGGATCTACGATGCTCTTTTAATCCAGCCTCAATTTGTTCCCTCATTATATTATAAGGTTCTTTTGGTTGCTCTATATTGTGGGGTTCAGTTAATTTTAATTCGGGTTGTTTCATTTAATGATATGTTTTAAGTATATTAATATTTTACATAATTTGCCACGCTTTTTCTCGAGACTGCTAAAATTTACTTTCCATTTAGACGGCGGCATTTCTTTATTTATGTTGCCATAAGCATTAGAACGACCATCTGTCGCAACGAATTCTACTTGATTTTTATAGTTAAATATTTTGAAAATGACCAATGTTCTTCACCGTTTGATACTACCATTGCATATAGTCATTATCCGCCCGCTCTAAAATTCATTGTTGGATTGTTGTCCGTTTTTTAGAATTGATTATTAAATTATTTTTTCTTTTTATCCAAACCGTCTGCCTCACTCAACGCAATAGCAATAGCTTGTTTCGGATTGGTTACAATGGTTTCGGTTTTACCCGAATGCAAGTCGCCTTCTTTAAATTCGTGCATTACTTCGGCAACTTTTTTGTCGTGAGGCGATTGTTTTTTCCTTGCTGATGTTTTTTTATTGGTTTCCATAAAATGATTATTTAAAATTTAAATACTCGTAAAATTATAGGTAATGTATCCAAAAAAGGTTGCATAATTATTATAAAAACTTACAACATCACTAGTTTTTGATTCAGAATAATTTTTGGAAAAAGGATTGTAGAAATAAGAAAAATCTATTTTTATTCGTGTTTAAAATTAATTCTAGAATTATAGTGCAATATGAATCTAACTCGTAGATTAAAATAATACAAAAACCCTCAAGCATTTTTCAGACTTGAGGGTTTTTGAAAAATGATTAAAATCTACATTTTTGGCAGTAACACTTTGTCAATAACATGTACAACACCGTTTGAAGCAATAACATCAGCCATAGTTACATGTGCCTCGCCAATCATTACCATATCTCCTTTGATAGTCACTTTTAATTTACCACCCTGCACTGTGGTAAGCTCTTGACCGTCACTTAAATCGGCTGCCATTGCTTCTCCACTAACAACGTGGTAAGTCAAAATACTTGCTAGTTTGTCCTTGTTCTCCGGTTTCAAAAGATTGTCAACATCTTCTTGAATAGCTGCAAAGGCAGCGTCAGTTGGAGCAAAAACTGTAAATGGTCCTTCACCTTGAAGTGTTTCTACCAAACCTGCGGCCGTTACTGCGGCTGCAAGTGTTTTGGCACTTTCAGAAGCGATTGCAACGATGTCTTTTTTTGAATCATTCATAACAAAATAATTTATTTTTTTTCTGCAACTGGCAGCTCAGTTGTGGCATTTTTTCCACGGATTAAAGGTAATATTTAGAGAAAAAATGGCTTTACACAATTATTAAAGAATTTTATAGAATTCATTTACTTCGTATTTTTTGAAATCAATTATGATCTAAATAAAACTGTATAAATCAACTATTTTTAAATTTTCGAACAATTGAATTACAGCTTTTAAGAATTGTATTTTTATTCCTAATTTGTTAAAGAATTTTTTGGTTCTGAATTCGAAATTTCAATCATAATAGCATAAATAGACAAACTAATTATAGAGGAGAAAAAGCACCAAACCGATAGTATATATTGATAATAAAATATATAAGTAATAACATAAGAGACTAATATTGTGGTTCCTAACATCCACATTCGTTTGATGTGCGAAAAGAAAGAAGGAACAATCGTTGCTAATCCATAGAGTACAATGCTTAAAATTTTTGTGTTTTCTGGATAATCTTGCAAATAAGCTATATGGCGACCTGTAATTTTTGCTGCTACATCAAACGAAAAAAGGCAATAGCTCATATAAATACCAGCAAGCAATCCCGATGCTACAAAAACCTTTTGAATGTTTTTTCTGGTGGCTTCTTTCTCTAGTAATACTATAGCAATTGGAACCCAAATAGGCCAAACAGTTTGTGCAAAAAACAAATAAACATAAGTAAATATTTTTTGAATATACTCATATTCAGGGTTAGGAAGTGTAACCCACAAAATTCCTTCTGATAGTTGTTGCAACCCAAAAATAAAAGGAATACTGGCAAACAGTAATTGCGACCGATGGTGCGTTTTTTTTATCGAAGCCACACCAATAACAGTAAGCACAACTCCTGCACCAAAACTTACACTTGCTGAAAAACACATATTTTTTGGTTTAAAGATTATTCCATTTTTATAAAAAGTTTTTCTTTTTCGCGTCTTACTTTCTTTAGATTGGCTAAATAATCGTTATCCGCATCACGGTAACCCAACGTCATTATTACTGAACTGCACAAACCTTTTTCTTTCAGGTTTAATAAATCGTCAAGCCCATTTTTATCAAATCCTTCCATTGGTGTGCTATCAATTTCTTCAACAGCAGCAGCAACCAAAGCAAAACCTAAAGCGATATAGGCTTGTTTTGAATTCCAAATAAAATTATCACTATTGCTGTTTTTGAGTTGAGCTGCAATAATGTCTTGCATATTCTGGAGACTTTCAATCGTTACATTTCTTTCCTTTGCTATTAAAGCAATATAATTCTCAATTTTCTCTAAAGTCAATGTATCCCAAACCGCAAAAACTAACAATGCCGATGCTTCGGTAATTTGTGGCTGATTCATGGCAATGGGTTTTATTTTTTCGAGCATTTCCTTGTTTTCGATAACCAAAACCGAGTAAGGTTGCAACCCAAATGAAGTGGGTGTCAACGAAATGGCATCTAAAATTATATCTAGTTTTTCTTTTGGAATTTTTGTTCCGTTCATTCTTTTTGTGGCATAACGCCAGTTGAGTGCAGTTGTGATTGACATTTTTCTATTTTTTTAATTGAAAAGTAATTGTTTCAATATTACAAAGTTGCCTTTTAAACAAAATACTTTTGTTATGGGATTCTGAATATGATTTGTATAATTATTACATTTAACCAACTGATTTTAATAGAATTATAGAAAAATTAGGCAATCGAAATTTCATTTGCCAAATAAATTTCTTGAACCGCTTTGATCAAGTCAACACCTTCATTAAAAGGTCGTTGAAAAGCTTTTCGACCCATTATCAATCCTGCTCCACCAGCTCTTTTATTGATAACGGCGGTTTTTACGGCTTGGGTTAAATCATTTTTCCCTATTGATTCGCCGCCTGAATTGATGAGATTTATTCGACCCGAATAACAATTTATGACTTGATACCGACATAAATCTATTGGATGATCGGAACTCAATTTGGTATACATTTCTGTATTGGTTTTGCCAAATTTTAAGGCTGTAAAACCGCCATTATTGGTAGGTAATTTTTGTTTAATAATATCCGCTTGAATCGAAACACCCAGATAATTGGCTTGACCAGTTAAATCTGCCGAAGTATGATAATCAATGCCATCTTTTACAAAAGCATCGTTTCGAGTATAACACCACAGGATTGTCGCCATTCCTAAATTATGCGCTTCTTCAAATGCTTTTGCGACTTCAATTAGCTGTCTATCCGATTCTTTGGAGCCAAAATAAACAGTTGCACCAACAGCTACTGCACCCATATTCCAAGCATCACGAACGTTTCCAAACATAATTTGGTCGAATTTATTGGGATACGTCATCAACTCGTTGTGATTAATTTTGACAATAAACGGAATCTTATGAGCATATTTTCTAGAGAGCATCGCCAGTCCACCCATAGTAGAAGCCACCGCATTGCAACCCGATTCAATGGCTAATTTTATTATATTTTCTGGATCAAAATACATCGGATTTGGTGCAAATGCACTTCCAGCGGTATGCTCAATGCCTTGGTCAACGGGCAAAATAGAAAGATAACCTGTATTAGATAATCGTCCGTGTTGGTACAATTGGGCTAAACTTCTGAGGGTTTGTCCGTTTCGATTGCTCGACAAAAAGCAATCATCAAGATGAGTTGGGCTTGGCAAATGAAGCGTTGCTTTTGGAATGGTTTTGCAGATGTGATTCAATAACGAATCTTTTTCGGATCCTAGTAAATCTAACAGTTGCGAGATGTTTTCCATAATGGGATATTATTTAGTTTTTTCTATTTTTAAATTGTTTTTCTACCCTTAAGGATTCTCTTAATCGACCTTTTTTTTATGTGGTTGCTTGTTTCCAATTTATTATCTATTCATAAACTCTTAAAATTCAATTGCTTTACGTATTATTTTTTCAACTGCCTTTTCTATTTCTTCGGTGATACCCATTATTCACAAATCTTTCATTTTTTTTCCATCACTTCAATTTCCGTTTTTTCCTTTTTAATACTCTGACGAATAAACCAGAACACACTCATGTAAATATTTGCTATCCATACTAATGAAAATCCTGCAATAATATACCCTTTCCAATCATCCATCAATAATTTGTAATCCGTTAAAAACAAAAACAAAATGACAACGTAATGACTGAAACAATACTCACAGGTAAAAAGGTAAAAGAACTTTCTTTCGATGATTGTTTTACCGTTCAGGCTTCTTTTAATACAATAGTCTCTTGGTTCCTTAAATATATCCTCATGCGTTACCGTCCATGCCACACAAGCAACAGGAATAGAAAGTAAAAAAAGCCATATAATTTGCATTTGAATTGGCATAAATGAGGTATTACTTGTATTGTTGTTCTGCTAGTGAGTTATTTATACGTTCTTAAATTTTTATTTTATACTTTGGTTTGCGTTTTCCGATCATGTGTCTGCCTTTTTCATTGCTTAATCAAAGACCTTTCATATTTAATGAGGCAAAATCAATGACCATTTGAATTGGTAATGCAAAACCAAAATATTTTTTTCCAAATTCTTTTGGTTTCGAAATAATTGTCCCGCCTACTGATTCCAATTCTTTCGCCCAATTATCCACTTGTTTTTTGCTTTGAGCGGATAGTTTAGTCGCAACTTACTTTTCTTTTTACAAGTCGCCTTGTTTGAATTCGTGCATTACTTCGGCAACTTTTGTTCGATGTGGCGCTAGTTTTTTTCTTTGCTTGAGTTTTTTTTATTGGTTTCCATGATTTTTAGAATTAATAAATATGTTTTATGAAATATCAATAGATTATGTCTTTTTAAAAAAAATAGTGCCGTAAACCTTGTTCACAGCACTATTTTAAAACAGATTTAACATCCTATTTATGCTAGTATTTGAGACGCTTCAACATTAATGGAGTCAACTGCAACTTCTGTTAATTTTACATCGGCCGCTTTTTCTTCGGCAAGTGTTTCTTCGAGTAATTTTACCACTTTGGTCAAACCCAATGTATCAGCAAATTGACGCAAAGTACCATAAGTAGCAATTTCGTAATGTTCTACTTTTTGTGCTGCAGAAATTATTCCTGCGTCACGCATGGAACCCTCTTCACATTCATCCATAATTTCGCCAGCTTCTTTTATTAAGCCAGCCATAGCTTGACATTTTATCGCTTCGGGTTTTTTACCAATGATTTCAAATACTTGTTCAACACGAGTAACTTGTTTCTCTGTTTCTGCAAGATGACTTGTCAATGCTGCGATTAATTCTTCTGAAGTGGCATTTTTAATCATTTTTGGGATAGCAGCCGTCAATGCTTTTTCTGCCCAATAAATATCTTTCAACTCGTCTTCAAATAACTCCATTAGCTGCGAAGATTTCATTGTACTTTTTTTTGCGTCATTTGATTGACTTTTTTGATTTTCAGTTTCCATTTTTTTTATTGTAAATTGATTATTAATGAAATACAAAGTTCAGAGATATTAGTCTAAAATGATTTATATTATTTATGGTGTTAGTTGCAAAATCCTCACTTATTTCATTGAAAATTAACTTTTTAATACTATTTAATTTACTTCACATGGTTTTTTCTGTAGCTGACGGAACTTCAACTTTTGCAATTGAAGTTGGTGGAATTATACCCGAATACATTTTGGCGTAAGCCGCAGTAAATTCGGCACCAAAAAACAGAATCATGGACGAATAAGAAACCCAAAGCAATATTAATATTATAGAACCCGCAGCACCATAAACCGAGGCGGGCTGAGCATTTCCAAAATAATACGCCAAAGCCATTTTGCCCATTGTAAATAATAATCCTGTAACTAATGAACCCAACCAAACGTGTTTCCACTGTATTCTTGCATCGGGCAAAATCTTGAAAATCATAGCAAATAATGAAGAAATTACTAAAAGCGAAATAACAAAATTCAGGATTCTATAAATGGTCATCATTAGTTGTGAACTTTCAAATTGTATGTAATTGCTAATAGCGACCAATGCCGTTGAAATTACCAACGAAATGGTCATCAAAAAGGCGATAGCCAATATCAATCCAAATGAAAAAAGTCGGGCTTTTATGATGCGCAAAATGCCATTTTGTGGTTTTACTTTCACATTCCAAATCAGGTTTAATGTTGTTTGAAGTTCTACAAAAACACCTGTTGCGCCAACTAATAAAATGGTTATCCCAACAATTGAACCCCAAGTAGTCGATTTTTCTGTGGTCGATTTAGATAGCACCTCTTGAATTTGTAAAGCGGTTTCAGAGCCAATTGTTTCGGATATTTGTGTTATTAAATTTTGATTTACGGTTTCAGTTCCAAAAAAATATCCTGCAATAGCGATGATTAGAACCAATAATCCAGGAATACTAAATATGGCATAATAAGCAATAATAGCACTTTGCCGGAACGGATCTTTGCAATACCATTCTTTAAGTGCCGATTTAAAGATTTGGAGTATATCTTTGATTTTATAGGGTATCATTTTTCTTGGACTTTATAATTTTTTTGATTTTCTCAACAATTCTAATTTCTTTTTTCGCAGTTTCGATTTCGCCAATCAAAAAACCGTAAGGTTTTAAAGGTTCGATATGATCGCAAACAATCTTGAACATTGCCGTGAGCGGAATGGCAAGAATAATACCTGAAATTCCCCAAAGCAGTTGACCAAGAACTAAAACAATGATGGTAAAAAGCGGGTTTATTTTTACTTGTGGACCAAGAATTAACGGTTCTAAAACCCAACCTTGAATGAATTGAACAACAGCATAAACAATAACAATTCCGCCCAATAACGAAGGATTTGCTCCGTTAATTGCAGCAACGGTAACCGTAAATAGGGTTCCTGTGATATTCCCTACATAAGGTACAATTTCTAGCAATCCGCACAGAATGGCAAAAAAGATAGCGTTCTCCACCCCAATACTACTGAAGCCAATTCCGTACATAATCCACAACAGAAAAATCATTTTTGATAGTCCCAAAAGATATTGTTGAGAGATACAGGTTGCACTGTAAATCACTTGTTGCATCTCCTCCTGTTGGGTGGTTTTAGTAATTTTAATCAAAAAAGTTTTGATATGATTTCGGTAGTATAATAAAAAAACAAAATAGACTAAAACTAAAATTGTGGTTGCAAAAAAATAGGCCATAGAACCTAAAAGCATTTGCATTATAACCGAGTAAGAGGGTTGCTCATTTTTTAAAATGACAAATTGGTCTTCAATAGAAATATTCAAATTGTTAAAAATGTATTTCTGAATTGTTGTACCCGTTTCAATGGCGCGTTGTTTTATTAATTCTAAGTCGGTAATCAACTCTGCTATTTTGTATCCCAAAATTGAAATTAAGATAAAAATCACCAACAAAAAGGATAATAAACAAACAAAAACAGCAATGCTTTTTGGTACCTTTTTATTTTCCATCCAATTACAAAAAGGCAAAAACAGAGTGGCCAATATTCCACTAATACACAAAGGCATCAAAAAGTCTTTAGCAAAATACAATCCTGAAACAATCAGAAAAAGGACTAATACTTTTTTTATAACTAATGATATAGAGGTTGTCATAACTTAAGTTTTTTGAAAATTTCGTTTCCATAATTTGACCAACTCATACCAAATTACCGATAGGAAACCAATGCCAATTGCCATCAATAATTGACTGATTTCTAAATGTTCAAATTGGAAGAATTTTGTCAATGGTTTTACATAAAGTAGCACAGCAGTAATGGCAATTGTGATTCCAATAATGATAGGAACCAAATTATTTTTATACCATAAAGTCGTGAAAATTGAATAGTAAAAAGAACGATTCATCAACGTTAAAAATATGTTAGCAGCAACCAAAACCACAAAAATCATAGTTCGTGTTGTTGCCTCATTAAAACCTAAATAAATAGCATATTGATAACAAAATAAGGTTCCAACAGTAATAACCAATCCTTGAATAATACTTGTGGAGAGTTCTTTCCAATTGAAAAAAGTACTTGTAAATGGGCGTGGTTTTTGCAACATGGTATTTTTTTCGATAGGTTCATTTTCATAAACAATAGAACAGGTTGGTCCCATTATTAATTCTAAAAATATGATATGAATGGGCGAAAAAATATTGGGGTACAACCAACCTAAAGCCAGTGGAATAAATACCGTGAGAATGATGGGAATGTGAATAGAAATCACAAATTGAATCGCTTTTTTGAGGTTGGCATAAATTTTTCGACCCATTGAAATGGCAAAAACCATCTTGGCTAAATCGTCGTTTACAATAATCAATGATGCAGCTTGTTTGGCAATTTCTGTTCCTTTTTTGCCCATTGCAATTCCGATATGAGCCGCTTTCAGCGCTGGACCATCATTTACGCCATCGCCTGTCATGGCTACAATTTCTTTATTTGATTTTAATGCATTTATGATTTTGAGCTTGGCTTCGGGAAACATTCTAGTAAACAAATTGATTTCTGAGACTTTCTTTTTAAGTGCCGAATCCGATAATTTCATGAGTTCCTCACCAGAAATGCTATTTTCAAAACCAATAAAACCGATTTGTTTGGCAATGGACGCTGTAGTTTCGGCATTGTCGCCCGTAATGATTTTTACGGCAATTCCGGCTTTATAGAAATTTTGCAATACCGAATGAATATTCTTTTTTGGTGGATCATAAAATGCTAATAATCCTTTGAAATTCAATTTGAATTCTTGTTGTGTTTTTGGGTAATTTTTGCCTTCAAAAGTAGCTTCGCCAACGGCCAAAATTCTATAACCTTCTATTGATAGCGATTTTATAGCTTCTAGAATTTGTTTTTTTTCTTTTGCTGATAGTTTTGAGATTGCCGTTATCGCTTCCGAACCACCTTTTGCAGCTACAATTCGGTTTCCAGATTTGTTTTCGAAAATATGCGTCATCATGGGTGGTTTGCCCGATAACGGATATTCGTGTACCATTTTATATTGAGAACGTTCGTCTTTTTTATTTTTTTGTTTATACATTTCGTGCAACGCCACTTCCATTGGGTCAAACGGAATGGATTCACTTGCAAACATTGAAGTTGTAATTAATTGCATTTCAACCTCAGATAAATCATTTTCTAAATTGGTAATGGTATTAGATTCTAAAGTGAAAATCTTTGCCAAACTCATAGTATTTTCCGTAATGGTACCCGTTTTATCAATGCAAATTACGGTGGCACTTCCAAGCGTTTCAACGGTTTTCATTTGCTTTACAATGATGCCTTTTTTCATCATTCGCCATGCCCCAAGAGCCATAAATGTGGTAAATGAAATGGGGATTTCTTCAGGCAAAATGCTCATTGCTAGAGTTAATGCTTTGAGCAAACTGTCAATAATATTATAGGAATGAAAATAATTAATTGCCCAAACAATCAAGAAAACGATTGCACCAGCAATTGCCATTTGCTGCACAAATTTGCCAATCTGTACTTCTAATGGCGTTTTTTCTTCTTTAATATTCTCTAAGCTTTTGCCTATTTTACCTAATTTGGTTTCGCTTCCAATAGCGGTTATTGTTGCAATGGCTAACCCGCTGGCGACATTTGTACCTTGAAAAATAAGGTTGTCTTTGGTGGTTTTGTCTTTTACAACCGACATCGATTCGCCAGTCAAAATGGATTCGTTTACCGAAAAATCATTGGAATGAATAATGATTCCGTCTGCCGAAATCGAGGAACCTTCTTCGACCAATAAACTGTCACCAAGCACCAAGTCTTCGGTTTTTATTTCGATAGTTTTACCGTTTCTAATGACTTTGCAGTTGGGTTTTGTAAAATCTTTTAGTTTGGCTAACGCATTGCGACTTCTAGCGTTTTGATAAGACGAGATTAAGGATACTATTACAATTGCCGATGCCAGAAAAATGGCGTCAGCCGTTTTTCCGCTGATAAAATAAATAATCGAAGCCACCAATAACAACAAAATCATTGGGTCTTTTAGGAATTTTAAAATTGCCTTTAAAAAATGATTTTCTTCTTTTAAAACAATAGTATTTTCGCCGTGTTTTTTTCTTGAAGCAATCACTTCTTCATTTGATAAACCTTTGATATTGAAAGTATTTGTTGTCATTGGTGTATTGTTATTAGAAATTAGTGAAATTTCATTGGGAAATTAGTTTATAAAAAACATTTTTTTTGTCATTTCGACGATAGGAGAAATCACATTAGTAGCTCACTTTGTGAGATTTCTCCTATCGTCGAAATGACAAAGTAGCCTCATTTTAATTTCATAATTGAAATTTTAGATTATCCATTCATTTCTTCATTTTCTGTTTTAAAATCAATCGAAGCGACGTATCTTTTGTAAAATAAGCCCAAGCCCAATTAATGAAAATAATCAATTTATTTCGGACACTCACAATGAGCATTAAATGCAAAAACATCCATACTAACCAAGCAAAATACCCTTGAAATTTAAAAAAAGGCAAATCGACAACGGCTTTATTCCTACCAATTGTTGCCATCGAACCCAAATCTTTGTACTCAAAATCTTTGGTTGGCTTATTTTGAGCTATTCTTTTTAAATTATGGGCTAAATTATTTGCTTGATTAATAGCGACATTTGCCAATTGAGGATGTCCTTTTGGATATTTAACGGTTTCCATCATAGCAATATCGCCCAAAGCATAGATGTTTTTAGATTCAATGAGCTGATTCAGTTGATTTACCCTTAGTCTATTAGAATTTGCATAATAGGACTCTGGTAATCCTAAAATTGTATTTCCAGTAACTCCAGCAGCCCAAATTACCGTCTTGGTTTTTATACTATCTCCGTTTTTTAAAGTCAGTAATTTACCGTCATAATGATCTACAATTGTTTCTGTCATTATGATTACGCCCATTTCTTCGAGGTATTTTCTGGAAGCTATTTTGGCATTTTCACTCATACTATTCAAGGTGTTTTTGCTGCCTTCAACCAAAATAATTTTGAATTTAGAAAAATCGATTCCGGGATAATCTTTGGGTAGAATGTTTTTTCTAATTTCGGCAAATGCACCAGCGAGTTCTACACCAGTTGGACCTGCACCAACAATAACAAGGTTTAATAAACTTTCTTTTATGTTTTCATCCGCAGAAATAATATTTTCAAAAGTTTGTAGTATATGATTTCTAATGGTTATGGCGTCATAAGTGGTTTTGAGTGTAAACGCACATTTTTCGATTTCTTGATTGCCAAAGAAATTCGTTTTGCATCCAATGGCAATGACTAAATAATCATAATCAAAATGCCCAATTGTTGTAGAAATTGTAGTTGTAGATTCGTCGATATTCAACACTTCTGCCAAGCGAATTTGAAGATTTTTTTTGCCTTTGAAAACATTTCGGAGTGGAAAAGAAATACTCGATGGTTCCAATTGCGAAGTCGCCACTTGGTAAAATAAGGGTTGAAATTGATGGTGGTTTATTTTATCAATAAGCAAAATATCAAATAAATTCGAGTCGAGTTGTCGCACGAGTTGAATGCCAGCAAAACCGCCACCTATAACTATTATTTTTTGTTTTGTTTGCATTTGTTATAAGGCATTTTTTATTGTTGATTTGTCAGTTCGAGCGCGTCATCCTAAGCGAAGCCGAGGGGCGAGAACCTAAAAAGCATCTCGACTTTAGCCTGTATTGAGCGAAATCGAAAGGCTCGGTGTGACAGTGATTATAATGAAAATGATACCTAACCGATTTTTAAAACCGATTAGGATTAAAAAAAGCGAGAATAAAATCTCGCTTTTTAAAATAGTCCCCAAAATATTGATTTGTAAATTTTTTTATACTTTAAATTGTTTTACAAATTTGGTAGTTAAACCAATAAAAAGTATTACGTAATTTTTATAAAAAGTTATACTATTCCTAGTTGTTATTAATTATGCATCACAACAGTATCAATAACATGAATTACGCCATTGGAAGATAAAATATCTACCATTATAACTTTGGCTTTGTTTCCTTTTTCGTCTTTTAAAATTACATCTTTGCCAACAATAGTTGCAACCAATTTTCCGCCTTGAATTGTTGTTAATGTAGCAGAACCTTTTCCTTTTTTGATTGCTGCAACGATTGCTTTACTGTCTAAGTTGCCTGCTACAACATGATAGGTTAAAATAGCAGATAATTTTGACTTATTTTCTGGTTTTAATAACATTGCTAAAGTTCCTTTTGGTAATTTTCCAAATGCTTTGTTTGTTGGTGCAAAAACAGTAAAAGGTCCCGTTCCTGATAGAGTTGTAACCAAATCTGCTGCTTTTAATGCGGCAACTAATGTAGTGTGGTTTTTAGATGCTACTGCATTTTCGACTATTGTTTTTGTTTCTTGAGCAAAACATGTTGCACTGATAAAAGTTGCAAAAACTGCAACTGCATACATTTTAATTGATTTCATAATTTTTTAAATTTATAATTGTTTTACAAAGTTGATAATGAAACCAACAAAAAGTATTATAGAATTTTTAGAAAGAGTTATACTATTCCTATTTTTTTTGTAGTATTTCAAAATCTCAATGTTCCAATAACTGTTTTGCCATTAACCAAAACAATCGGGAAGCTTTTGTTGGTTTATCGATAAGTTCAGCAAGGGTAGTGAAGTTGTTTACAAACATAAGTTTATCGATATTTATGTTGTCGTTTTCGCTCAATTGATGGTAAGCCATTGACCAATTAGAGAAAATGCGTTCTTGTTTTTCGTCTTGTGCCAAAAGCATCACGTTAGAGTGTCGATCGTCTTTTTTGATGCTGTTATAAAGTTCTAACAGTTTTGTTTTTTCGCCTTCTAGAATTTGTATGAATTGGTTGTTGTGAAATAAAAGACAGCCTGTAATTTCGTTTTGAGAGTTGAAATTTCGGGCTTTCTCTAAAATATTTTCAATATCGTTTGCATTGAGATTTTTTCTTGCAGCAGAATGATAAGTTAGTTCATACATTATTGTGTATTGTATTAAATTTTAAAAAAATTAGCAAACATAAGTCAGCAATTTACAAATTAAAATCTACAATATACAATCTGCAACCTGAATTACATTCTGTCCATATACCAGTTCAATTCTTTTTTCATTTTTTTATATAGAAAAATAGAAGTAATTATTTTTTGTAATCGCACGAATGCCGTTTCACTTTTTACAACATAATCAAACGCATCATGATGAATACAGCTAACCGCCACATCAATTTTGTCTTGTGAAGACAGCATAATAACGGGTATTTCGGGATCAAATTCTTTGATTTTATCTAAGGTTTGAATGCCGTTCATTGCATGTATTACAATGCCGTCTAAGTGAAAATCGAGAATGATAACGTCCGGCTTTTTATTTAAATTAGCCAAGCAAAGCTCTCCTGTTTCAAAAGTTTCGATATCGAAATCACCATAATGAAGAAATTCGATTTCTAATGATTTCAAGAAGACGGCATCATCATCGACGAGGAATAGTTTTATTTTATTGTTGTTTTGCACGGTGTATTATTTTAAATTAATAAGTTCAATTTCTAGTTCTTTGAAGGTTTGCAAACACGCATTTTCAAGTTCAAGGACCAAGCTTTCCAATTCCTTGCTGTGTTCAATAGTATGGGCATACTCTTCTATTTTTCTGGCTTTTTCAGTTATATCAGCACTCATTCCCATGATGTTAAACGAAGGAAGCATTTTGTGAACGGTAGCATTCAACAACTTCCAATCTTTGTCTTGGAAACTTTGTTTCATAGTATTTACGAGTGGTGGCGTTTGTCTTAAATAGGAATTAATGAGTTGGGTCATCAGTATTGGATTTGACTTTGTAAGCCTAATAAGATAGGTCATATCTAAATATTTTAGCGTATCGGTTTCTTTTTTCCCTTCAATAAGATGCTCAATAATTAGAATTGGCTTTTTTATTAATCCTACCAATTTGCTGTATAATAATCGTTCGTCAACGGGTTTCGAAATATAATCATTCATCCCCACAGCTTTGCACTTATCCACATCTACTGTGGTTACATCGGCAGTGAGTGCTATAATTGGAATAGTAGATTTTATGGTTTCTCGAATGTATTTTGTAGCTTCGAAACCGTTCATTTCGGGCATTTGAAAATCCATCAGAATAATATCATACGGTTTTTTTAGATCTTGATTTTTTAATTTTTCAATAGCAATTTTCCCATTAGCTGCAATTTCACATTCAAAACCAAAATCGTCTAATATCGTTTTCATGAGTAATTGATTGAGCTCCATGTCTTCTACAACCAATATTTTGGTGTCTTTGATGTCGGTATTGAGTTCATAAATTTCGGGTTCAAGCACTGCATTGGCAGATGTTTTTATGAAATTTAAATAAAAACTAAATGTAGAACCTTTTCCAAATTCGCTCACTACATCGATGGTTCCATTTTGAGCTTCAACCAATTGTTTTACGATGGCAAGTCCCAAACCGGTTCCGCCAAAAAGTCTAGAAGTGCCGCTAGTGGCTTGTTGAAAATTTTCGAAAATCTTTTCTGTCTTTTTTTCTTTGATTCCAATACCCGTATCAGCGACCTCAAATTTTATAGTCACTTCGGTATCGTTTTCAAAAGTGAGTGAAATACTGACTGTTATCTTACCTTCATTGGTAAACTTGACGGCATTACTTACTAAATTCAATATAATTTGATGCAATCGTACTGGATCACCCACTAAAACTTCGGGTATCTTTTTATCGTAATGGGTAATTAATGTTAAATTTTTTTCTTGGATCTTCGTTTCAAACAAATGCAACATGGCTTTGATAGACAAGCTCAGTTTGAAAGGTGTTTCCTGAAAAGTCATCTTTCCTGCGTCTACTTTGGCGAGATCGAGAATATCGTTAATCAATACAATTAATGCATCACCACTCATTTTAATCGCCATTAAATATTCTTTTTGTTTTGCCGTTAGTTCTGTTTTTAAGACCACTTTGGTAAAACCAATTATGGCATTCATGGGAGTTCGAATTTCGTGACTCATATTCGACAAGAATTGCTGTTTCGATTTTACAGCTTCAATAGCTTTGTCAGTTGCCATTTCAGCAGTATTTTTTGCTTCTTCGGCAATTGTAGTGGCTAATTCAGCAAATACTCGCGCTTCGACTAATTCTTTTTCGGCTTTCTTTTGTTGGGTAATATCACGAGCTACAACAACTGCTCCTATTATATTTCCATTTTCGTCTTTATATACCGAACCATTAAACAATACAGGCGTTAGATGCCCATCTTTTATAGTTAAAGGATAATCAATAACAAACCCTTTAGAAAACACTTCTTGGTATCCACTTTTTGCCTTTTCGGGTTCGGTGAAATACGTTATAAAATCAGAACCAATTAAATTATTTTTCGAAACATCTGTTGCATTTACTGTAGCTTGGTTAGTATCGGTTATTTTTCCGCTTACGTTAATCACAAACATAGGATCACGACTTGATTCGATTAAACCTAAGGAATATTGGGAGGCCAATTTCAATGAATCGTTGCTATCCTCAAGATTTTTAGTAGCAATATCGCTTTTTAATTTTTGCTTATTTTGTTCCGTAATATCCCTTGCTGCAGCAAAAACCCCAAGAACATTGCCTATATTATCTTTATAAACAGAAGCATTGTATAATACATCTGTCAAATTTCCATTTCTATGTTTTATCGTTAGGGGATAATCAGCCACAAAACCTTTTTCAAAGACTTGTTGATAACCTTCTTGTGCTTTTTGCGGTTCAGTAAAATAATTGGAGAAATCAGTACCAATCAATTTTTCACGTTCAACTCCCGTAACTTTTATTGATGCTTCATTCACATCCGTTATTTTTCCATCGCCACTAATGGTAACAAGTGGGTCTAAACTTGCTTCAATCAAACTACGGGCGTATTGTGAAGATTCTTTTCTCTCGGTAATATCCTGAGAAACCAAAATGCTATAAACGGGCTTGGCTGGTTGAGTAGAATGGTCATAGAAGAATTGTTTATTAACCTTTAACCAACGAACCTCTCCCGAAGGCAAC
>JAYVIN010000110.1:0-7613 GCA_043770135.1 Flavobacterium sp.
AATATACACTTTTTGGCGATTAAACAGTGCCTTTTTAAGCAGTAATTAATCACAAGTTATTAACAATCAATATGTTGATGTGTTTTTAAGGGTTGACTACTTATTAAATGCATATACAATTTCACTGCGTACTTTATCAAAATCGGCCTTACCGTTCAGTTTAACGATTACCGAAGTATGCGGACTTAATTTTACCGAAAGCTTATTTTTTCCTGTTTCGATGACAGGCTTAACAACCGAATTCATAACCTCAATGTTTTTGGTTGGGATATTGGAGAGATTGATTTGAAGCTCTTGGTCATTCCAATTGAAAAGGGCAAGATATACGCCATCGCTATTGACGCCCATCATAATATTAAAGGCATCTTGCTTATCTTTGGCTTTGTCCCACATATCGATTGGAATGAATCTGTCGCATGTTTTTAGTGCAAACGACTTTTTAATCAACTCCTTACGTTCAGACCTTAAGGTGTTTAAATTATCGCTGGAGAACTTGCTACCACCAAATAGTGCAACATAATCAGCCCACATTTCAGCTTCGTTGAGGGTTACACTACCGCCAAATTTATTCTTACCCCAAGATCTTTCCGGCTCCTCATCGTCTTTGTTGCGAAGCAACAGATAGTCAGCATCGTTCTGTACAACCGATTGCTGGAGATAGAAATTTCCACCATTTTGTAGGCAACGTGATGTGTAAAACTCTAATGTTCATTGATATCCCCTCCTGTTCTCAAACCATCGACTAAGCCAAAGGTTGGCCCAAATACCGAAGAGCACCCTAGAAAATAAGCATCAGCTATACCTTCGCGCATCGCTTTAATACCAGCTCGTGTTCGTTCTACACTTGTCATTGTTGGGTCGAAGGCTTTAATCGATTTGATCCCGCCGCCTATAATTTCCTCATTTAAACCATATCGTAAAAAATCGATTTTGAAGTAGTTAATCCCCCAGTCTTCACGCATGGTTTTAATTGAGTTCTTCATGTAATCACGCATAGCCGGGTTCGAAAAATCGTAATATAGAGTAATTTCCCCATCTTGATTTTTTAAGAAATATTCGGGATGCTTTTTAGCCAATTCCGAGTCTTTAGTTCCTCTGCATCCATCAATCCAAATTCCGGCAGTATACCCATTGTCGCGAATCATTTTTGAAACACCTTTCATTCCTCCGTTTATATGATCTTTAATACTGAAGAAATCTCCATTTGCGGTTGAATAACCAGCATCTATTTGAATAGTATTGACTTCTACCCCCATTTCTTTAATGAGTTTGGTATTCATTTCAATCTCTTTGTCAGTGAAGTTCATTGCATAATAATCCCAAGTAGCCCAACCTTTAAAAGGGAAGATCTTTTTTGGAGTTATCTTCTGATATTTTGCGATTTCCTCGCCATAGTCAAACATCATATCTTGCCAATTGGTCCCGTTTTCAATTACAAATCGTTCGAAATGAATTGTTTCACCTGGTTTTATGGGTTTGTTTTCGCCATCTGCTTTAATGACCACACCGCTGCTTTTAGAATAGAAAATTTTTGCCTGAAAGATTTCCCAACTTAGCATCCCCACTTTCACAAATGAATCATCGGCTCTTTTTGCCATGAATAGTGTTTCGGTTCTAATGGCGGAATCATCGATATTTCGTTGTTGCAGAAAGGTTCTATTCATAGATGAGCCACCATACATCAATATTGAATTTTCGTCAAACAAAGAGATATTTTTTAGTTCAACCTCAATGTTTTTAATATTCTCGGTCGCTGAGCCACGGTTGGTCATACTTATCGTAACAAGTTTCGATGTTTTGCCCCAATCTTCAATGGTGTAAGAGGTTTTTACATTTTCGTTCTGTGAGACAGTGTTGATTTTGATTGATAAAACCTCTTCGTAATTGGTGGCACTAACCATCGACACAACTAGTGTAAATAGTCCAAAGATTAAGCCTGTTTTTAAGTTCATTATTTTCATTTTTATTTTGCTTTGTATTCCTTTCTATTTATTTACTTGTTATTTTACAATTCAACTTTAAGCGTTTTTGAGCCTTCTTTTTTAATACTCATAATTCCTTTCAAAATTTTACGGTCCTTGCCTTCACCAACATAGATGGTATAATGCCCGTCCTTAAACACTTTAGGTTTAAACTCTTTTCCGTTTATTCTTAAAGTATATAAAATCTCGTTATTTGATTCATCAATAATTTGAACCACTTGATTTTCTTTATTAATTTTTAGAGTTGGTAAAAACGCTATTGCTTTACGTCCGTAGTTATCTAATTGATTGATGGTCATCGGCCAACCCTTGTATTGTTTCGAAGTTGCCGATGTAATATCAACATTGCGAGGCCAACACTCCATGGTAATATCTCTTGTTGCTTTATTAAACTTTACAACACCATAACCAGCAGCTCTTGTGGTTAACTTATCATTATTTTCTTCTAAGGTTGGATTTGCAACTGCATACATGGTTATTTTATTTCCAAATCCATCTTTCAATTCGCCAAAGTGCGGAGCCATTCCTAGTTTTCTGTTTTGTCCTTCTTCTAGAGGAGCCCACCATCTTAAAAAGAAATTTGCAATTGAAGGAACACAAAACGAATACCCTGCATCGTTATGTTCATCAATGCCATGATGCATTACTGTTGCCAAATGTTGATCGCCAGCGATCATAAAACCATATGCTTTTCGAATTTCAGCTAAAGCGTTATTTCTTCCAGTTTGAGGCCAGCCATTAGCATCGAGATCGAAATTAATTCTGCTTTTATTGTTGCCAACGTAATGTGCGCCGCCTGCAAAAATTGTAGCAGAGAGTGCAACTTTCATTGAGACATCTGTCCAATTGGTAGCCCAATCTCTTAAAAATAATTCTTGTCTTTTGCCAAGAAGTTCAGTTCCGGGCACATCTAATTTTTTTGGATCAAAGCCTGTTAAATCTTTTGCACTTTTATACTTCATAAGCTCCTCAGGGACAAATCCTAATGGGCCAGTTTTAAATTTTCTATCTTCCAAAATTGCAAAACCAATACCACCCCAATTCAAATTTGTATAATAAACACCAATGCCTTGCCCTATCGGAGTTGGGTCGTATGGGTCAGGCAGATTGCTAGTTTGTGCTCTTTCAACCTCTTTTACATATTCGGCCGACATATAGTAACCACCATCATCAGCTTCTTTCAAATTTGAAACTTTACCACTGGCACCCCACAAATTTGGTTGACCTGCATCGTGATCATCGGGAATAGAAATGGTAGGTATATCTTTGATTATATCGCCAAAATCGCGGCCAAATTTCAACCACGATTCTAAATGGCGCATATGATCATATACCTGATCGCCCGAAAAGAAAAGCAAATCGGGTTGTATTTTTTTAATATTCTCTACAATATCTTTTTTGGATATATCACCACCATCGAAAGGTTTAAGTGAATTTCCAGTAAAAGCAGCTACTACGATTTGATTTTTATCCTTTGGATTTTTCTGAATGATCCCTTCGTAGAATGCTTTATTCTGGTAAGCTATACGGTAATTGTACTTTTTTGTATCGTCCCATTTTTCTATTCTAAAATGAGCAGTCCAACCCGGGTAGATAATTCTTGATTTTGCTATTGTTTCCCAAACAGAATCTTTTTTTATTTGAAGACTAATATCTAGCAAATCGCTATTCTTTTTAAGAGGATTAAGTTGAGCCGTTAATTTAAGTGTATTATTATGAACGGTGTATAAAGCAAAACAAATTTGCTCTTCAGGTTTAAAATCAGGGATTGTAAGATAGTCCGGTGTATAGGTTTGACTATGGCCTGTTATTGATATGGTAATTAAAACAATGACAAGCATTTTTCTGAATTCGGTAAATCTCATTGAATTATTTGATTTAAAATTATTGATTAACTTTTTTTTTGATAAAACCTATTCTTTGTTGGTGGCACCAACAATCGACACAATTAATGTAAATAAACCTAAGATTAAGCACGCTTTTCAGTTCATTATTTTCATAATTTAAATACAGTATCGCAATTTTTCAATGCTCCCTATTTAAACGATACACCTTTAGTTGTTGGTATCACTTCGTTGATAGTTCCATCTTGATTAAAAGTTACATAATCAGCACAAGTGGCACGATTAACATTTCCATCAGGTGCCTTCCAGAGTTTATGGTAGAATAAAATCCATTTGCCTTTGTATTCTACAATTGAGCCATGGTTGTTTCCAAGACCTTTGCCAGTTAAATTTCCAACCGTATTCATTACAATGCCTTTGTAAACGTATGGGCCGGTTGGTTTTTCACTGATACCATAAATTAGAATATGCTTTTGCTTATTTTTATCCTCCCTTGGTGTAACGGAAGAGCTGGCACTCATCAGGTAATACAATCCGTTACGTTTGAATATCCACGTACCTTCGTGAGAATAATTTTCGTACTTTGGAAATCCAACGGCATAGTCATTCCATTTATATTTTGGTCCTTCTAATGAAGTCATATTCTCCGATAATTTCTGAATTGATGTGTTCATTGCATACCAATAATTTCCATCATAATCTTCGAATATATTGGGATCTACCCCGCGATTAAACTTAGTTGGATTGGTAAATGGACCTGCGGGCGATTTACTAGTGGCTACACCTACCCAATTTTGACCCTCTTTATCATCGCACGGAAAATAGAAATAATACGTCCCGTTTCTGTAGGCACAATCGGGTGCCCATGCTTTGCCCTTAGCCCATGGAACGTCTTTAACGTGAAAAATCCTACCGTTATTGGTCCAGTCAACTAAATTTTCGGTTGACAAAACATGCCAACTTTCCATATCGGAAAACGGCTTGCCGGGCGTATCACGCGAAGGATACAAGTATAATTTGCCATCGTTCCAAACATGAGCCGACGGATCTGGCGCAAAAATGTCCAAATGCAGAGGATTACCAAGGCTTTGATCTGGATTTATGTCGGTATAATCCGAAAACTGTGGTTGTAAAGCTTTTGTCTTTGGCGCAATGGTTTGGGCATTTAGAAAGTTTATAAAAAGCGTCATCACCAGTAGAGCTTTAAATTTTAGATTATAGATCGATTGCATACGTTTTGATTTTTTTTTAGAATGAATTTTAATTTGTGATATTTATAACTAAAAGTCGTTTAACATTTTTGCTATTAGTAAAAATTAAAGAAACCTTTAGCGATTGAAGTATTTTTTTGAGCGGCATAATAATTATGGACGTATCCAAATAAAATAGCTAAACCCCCTTTATTTTAGTATAACTTTATGTTTTGAAATCTGATTTCCATCACTAACCTGCAAAATCACATTTCCTTTTATATTCAAAGATTGAACATCGATTTGAACACTTGAAAGGCTAGTTTTGAGGCTATGCACTAATTGTCCAAGCATATTGAATACTTTTACTTCTCTTGTATTATTCCCTTCTGGAAAATAAATATTTAAAAAACCAGAAGTCGGATTTGGAAAAATACTTACATTGCTATTAGAAATATTTTTAACCTCATCAGTTGATAGCGAAACACCTTCTTGCGCCTGAACAACTCGAACGAACGAAACCACAATATTGCTATTTGCATCACCCGATTCTATTGTAAAATCGAACTTTCCACCAATATTTGCCCCATTTTTGTAATCGGAAACAAAAAATGTATAGGTTTTGAGCAAGCCATCGCCATTTAAAGGTTTGGTTAAGGTAATAATGTTAGTTCCATTAGAATACTTCAGGTTTAAAGTCCCTGCATAATTATCAAAAACCGACACCTTAAAAGCCAATTGGCCATTGATACCAGCCCAGTTTTTATCAACATTGAATCCTATTTTTTTGCCTTCGCGAGCTACAAAATCGTAATATTTGCCTACTTGCACCATCCACATTTGAATGGATTGATTTATTTTAACTGCGGGAACAGTGGTGTAACCAGGTGCATCTCGTTGATAGAGCCAGCGCTCAAAGTTCTTAACAGGTATGCCACCACTCGATTTTAGATAACTTTCTCTTAAAAACGACCATACATCAGTGGCCTCATCAACTGTTCTTCCTAACTCTTGTCCTACCCAAGCTGTCATTTCCGGATTTAACGATTGTTCATAGTTCAATACTTCATTGCAGCGCATCTGCAACATCCTTAAATTGGATGTAAAAAAGCGATAGGGAAATGATTCTGTTGATGTTCCATACCGAAAATCATTGGTAGCAGTTGACCATTTCTCATCATATTCTTCATTCTCCTCCCCATGAAAAAGGTTTTTAGCGATTATAGGATTGGTTTCATCAACGTATAAATAATTATTAGCATCCATTAATTGCCCTATATCATTATTGGGAATATGATAGAGATACATTTCAACAAAACCACGTCTAATACCAAAACCTTTTGCCATTCCATAATTGGATGGTCCACCCATAAACACCTTGTCGCGAACACCTTCTGTAATATTGGCCCAAGCATCCAATCGTTCGATAACGTGTGGAACAACATCGTTTCCTGTAAGGGTGTTATGATAAGGCCCAATTCCTTCGTCGCCATTCGATTTCGAAGCATAGCCTACATATAAACCTGCCACCTCTTTCATATGAGGTATTCCGCTTTTGCCAATTGCCTCAACCAATTTAAGGTAGCGGGCATGAAAGCGAGGATCACTAACATCGTAGTTTTGGACATCAGCGCCTTCCTCTTTAGGTAAGATAGGAGCACCAATTTCTGTCCCTACCCAAGTTGGGGCAAAAGTTGTAGCCGACGAATGAATCCGAACAATTGATGAATAGCCTTTGCTGTAGCATAGTTTTATATTTGCGATAAGTCGCGTGAATGTAAAGTTATCTTTGGTAGGCTCTAAATCTTTCCAGTTGATCCAATGAGCAACAGTAGGATTACATACAAAATTGGGTTTTGTTAAGGCATTTAGTTTGGTTTGATTTAAACCACTATTTCTCAACAACGAAAAAGTGGATTTTTTGGGAACTTTTACAAAAGTTGGTAAAGACCAATCCCAACCGACAACAACGCCATCAGTGTTACTCCATTGAGTAGGAGTAACCATATTAAATGGAGTTTTTATGTATTTCCCCCAATAGGGATAACTTGCTGTGCCGTAATAAGGCGCCGTTGTTGGATCAATAACCCCTTGACTATATGCAAAAAAGCAACCGAAAAATAAATATAAAAATAAAATTATTGAATAAATCTTGTTGTTCATAATTAACTTAAATTAGTGTATAATTCTCCTTATAATATTGTGTATCTATCAGTAAAATACTTTTCTTCAATGTAACATTTATTCTAAAAATTGATGGTAAAAAAATACATTTTTAAACTTTCTAAAACAATCGTCGAAATTTGATTCTAAAAAATTTATTTTAAAAAAAAATATCAATTTATTAATTCCCAAGATTTAAATAATAATTATAATTTTATAGGTAAATATAGTTCAAATAAATCCTATTTTTTGTTTCGATGTAAATAAAAAATATACATCTATTTCATCTGAAACCAAAAAAATTAAATGATTCCAAATAATAGATATAAAATTTCGAAGTAATACCGATTAGCAATATATAAGAGTCCAATAAATTGTACTCAATATATTGTCTATCGGCATTAACCATTGTAAAATTTTAAAAAGGATTAGAC
>JAYVIN010000111.1:0-2797 GCA_043770135.1 Flavobacterium sp.
CTGAAAATGCGCGTCCAGCAATTTTTGCTTTTGATGGCGATGTTTACACAGGATTGGATGCTTATACAATTCCAGTAGAAAAGCTAGAGATTTTACAAGACCGTTTGCGAATCTTATCTGGTCTGTACGGACTCTTGAAACCTTTAGATTTAATGCAGGCTTACAGATTAGAAATGGGAACCAAATTACCCATTGGCGAAAGCAAGAATCTGTATGAATTTTGGAAGCCTATAGTTGCAAAAGCATTAAATAAAGAATTGAAAAAAGGGGAGTTGTTTATCAATTTAGCGAGCAACGAATATTTCTCAGCGGTTGATATCAAGGCGTTGAAAGTTCCTGTAATCACGCCAGAATTCAAAGATTATAAAGATGGTAAATTAAAAGTAATCAGTTTTTTTGCCAAAAAGGCGAGAGGCTTAATGGTGCGTTATATCATTGATACCAATGCTGAAACAGTGAACGATTTAAAAGGTTTCAACTATGAAGGCTATCAATTTGACGCTACTTTATCAAAAGGGAATCAGCTGGTTTTTACGAGATAACTTTAAATTAATTGCTGAATATAATAAAAGCATCCCACAATTTGCGGGATGCTTTTATGTTTTTAAGTTTAATCTATCTGCACCGAAATGGGTAAATTATATGAAGTTCTGACTGGTTTTGAACCTATCATTCCCGGAGACCATTTGGTTTTCAAGGATTTCAAAACCCTGATGGCTTCTTTTCCCAAACCGTAACCGGGATCTCTTTTGACTTGAATATCGGTCATAGTTCCGTCTTTTTCAATCACAAATGATACGTAAACTTTTATAGAACTCATTCCTTCGATTTCTGGTTTTTCGAAATTATTACCAACATAAGTATAGAATTTGTTGATTCCACCCGGAAATTCAGGAAGTTTGTCAAGCGCAGTTGCATTGACTAAAATATTTTCATCTATTGGCAATGTTGGACTTTCAATAGTTGCAGTTCCTGTAGTAGCTGTTCCAGTTCCTCCTGTTGTTCCAGGATTTAACGGATGACTGTTAAGACTTTCAGTATTTGTTGGAACTTCAGTAGTTACATCCGGAGTTGATGAAACTACCATTGGCAACAAAACCGTGGTTTCTTCAGGTAAATTTGTTTGACTTTTAACAGCAGGTATTTTGGGTTCTTCCGGTATTACAGCGTAAGGAGTTACTGTAAGAATCTCATCAATTGTTGGAACAACTTCTAAAACAATTGGTTTCTCAAATACGTTAGCTATCGTAAAAATTGCTCCAACAGCGGTCATCAATAAAATCCCCGAGAAAAAAGCCTTCACGGTAGTTTTTGAACTGTCTCGGCGCAACTGGTAAGCGCCATATTCTTTGTTTCTGTTTTCGAAAACAAGGTCAATCCAGCTGGTTTCGTAAATACTTAGTCTAGACATAATAAATGGTTTTAAAGGTTAAGTATCGATCGAGTCATACGCTATGGTTTTAACATATAACGCAAAGTATTATCATAATAATATATAAAGTGTTGATTATTTTATAATTATTTTAATAGGAAGATTTAGTTGCTTTATTTTCGGGCTTAAATGAGGCTTATGGTGATGGTAGCACGCTATTAATCAAGACGATTTTATGACTTGATTTTCTTCATCGAGAAATCATATTTTTGCAATTTTGAACTATAATCAAAAATAAACCTCGCTTATCCTGAAGCCTCTGGACTGTGACTTCGTGAAAACGAGGTTGTTTTTAATGATTTAATAATTATTTTTTGAAAATTGCGGGCTGCACAACAGCTACGTGTATTAGTGGCAGGCTTTTTTACCTTATAAACATACCATTTTACTTATTAATTGGTGCTTTTTTTTATATTTACATGTATTTAAGATTTTAAATGATTTTTACTCAACAAAGTTTATATCGGTCAGAACATATGTACACAACAGGCGATAACCCAATTCTGGTTACTTGTTCTGATATGTCTGATTGGGTTTGTAAACATGGTAGAATGTATTCTTCAGTTTTATTTAGTGAAGTTATTGGTTCTACTTTTGCACAATTATGGGATTTGAAGACTCCACAAATTTCTTTTGTCAATGTTTTAACTGAACATTTGCCTAACGAATACTTAAATATAGTTCAACCTGCTTTTTTTAATAAGCCGTGTTTTGGTTCACGATTAATATTAGAAAGTCAAGTTGTTGATAAGACATTATTGCCATCGTTCAGAAATACAGTATTCAGAACCAAAATTGTAAATAAAACAGACTTATTAAAAATTGCTTTATTTGATATTTGGTTGGGGAATGAGGATAGACATCATGGAAATAGTAACTTATTACTAGATCAAACTTTGACTAATGAATATTATTTTCATGTATTTGATCATGGAGCAATTTTTAATTCTAATACATTAGTGCACGGTATACAATTAATTTCTGATAACGAATCCATTATATGCTCTGACATGACGCAGATTTTATTTAGAAAAGGTAAGACTTTAACAAAAATTGTTGATAACATTGTTAAAGATTTCTATCTTTGTACTGTGGAATGTGAGTATCAATTAAGTAATATTCTTGCTGATATTCCAATTCAATGGGGATTAAATGTACAAAATTTAGAATTACTTATTAGAAATAATTTGTTTACTCAAAGCTGGAAAAATGATTGTGAAAATCATTTTAGAGCATTAATCCAAGCTAATATTTAATATAACATGAAAACATTTTTTAGTATAATTTATCTTCCCTTAAACTCTAATTTGCAAGAAAAAATTAGTATAGGTTTAGTTATGTCTAATGGTGAGCAAAGCATATTTA
>JAYVIN010000112.1:0-2779 GCA_043770135.1 Flavobacterium sp.
TCTTATTTTCATATCGTGCATTGAGAGCCGAAAGAGGAAGCATTTCTACTTTAAATTTTTTGGCTAATAATGCCGTCTTAATATCCTCGGCAGCAAACTTGATTTGCGGTACATTCGAATCATAGAAAACGCCAACATTTTGAGAATATGCCATAAATGATAGGGCACACATTAATAAACTGAGAATGGTTTTTTGTAATTTCATTTGTATTTTAAGTTAATTTTTTTTTAGTATGGACAATATTTTAAACAATAGGTTTAATTTAAAAAAACTTAAAAAAAATATTGTTATACTGCATCTTTATCTAATACGAATTTTCTATTGCAAATATTCCTTTTTAGGATTGTTAATGATACGAATGTTTTTAAAATGCACTAGCAATTCATCATTCGTATTGCCTTTGGTACCCATCGAATGAATTTTAAGTGCTATGGGACCTTTTTTATATTTATCGTTTGTGATATTCGCAGACGGTACACCATTTAGCCAAACCTTAACGTTTTTACCTACAGCCTGAATTTTAAAAGTGTTCCACCCTCCCTTTTTTAAGGCCTGACGTGCAGGTTCATTCTTCGATAAATCACAAATCCATTTCCAATTTCCTCCATAATCATCGAATATTCCCCCCGTCCAATTTCGAGGAGTGTCGTCAATCTTTATTTGATATCCATAAAGACGTACTTTACAACTATCTGCTTTAGCTCCAACACATCGAACTAAAACTCCGGTACTCCATCCTGGATCATCCATTTTAAAATCGATTTCGAGAATAAAATCACCATACTTTTTTTTAGTAGCAAGAAAGGTATGTTCTTTGGTTTCTTTGGTTCTATGGATAATAATTTCATTATCTTGAACCGTTGCAACTCCCCTATCTCCTACCATTTCCCAACCTTCAATATCTTTACCATTAAAAATAGTTTTCCAAGGCAGTACTGTATTCTGAGCAAATAGTACCGGTATTTGAAATGAAATAAAACTTATGATCAATAAAGCTTTTCGAATTATTCTATTTTTTGGCATATTCTAATTGTTAAATAGTGTAAATTATACTTAGAAGGATTGGTTAAAATTTAAAAAAAACAAATTTTACCTCTTTAATTGTTAAACTACTAAGGCTCAAGTAGGAATATGCTATTGTAGATATTTCTTATCTGGATTGTCAATGACACGGATGTTTTTAAAATGCACCGGCAATTCATCATTACCTTTGCTGCCCATTGAATGAATTTTAAGTGCTATAGCGCCTTTTTTATATTTATCGTTTACGAGATTGGCAGACTGCACACCATTTAGCCACACTTTAATAGTATCCCCTACTGCCTGAATTTTAAAAGTATTCCATTCCCCTTTTTTATACGCTTGTCGTGCTGGCTCATTCTTAGACAAATCAGAAAGCCATTGACGAGTACCACCAAAATAATAGAATATCCCACCTGTCCAATTTCGAGGAGTTTCGTCAATCTTTATTTGATATCCATCAAGACTAACTTTTCCGCTATCAGAATTAGCAACAATATATCGTACTAAAACTCCAGTACTCCATCCTGGATCATCCATCTTAAAATCGATTTCGAGAATAAAATCTCCGTATTTTTTTTTAGTGGCAACAAAGGTGTGCTCTTTAGTATCTTTTGTTCTGTGGATCACAATCTCCCCATTTTGAACAGTAGCCACTCCTTTATCACCTATCATTTCCCAACCTTCAAGATCTTTACCATTAAAAATAGTTTCCCAGGGCAACACTGGGTTCTGAGCAACTAATGCAGGTATTTGAAACAAAATAAAACTTATGATTAATACTGTTTTTCGAATTATTCTATTTTTTGGCACTATACGGTTGTTTTAATGGTTAGGTGTCTTAATGAACTTATTTGTTTCTATTCATACTTGAACAACTCTTTAAAAATAAGCAATAGCTTAAATTCAAATTCATCAAAAGTATTTCAAAATATGTCCAGATGTTTTTTACTATTCCTTACACTACTTTTTTAAAATCAGCTTTTTTCGCTTGATAAGTCGAATAGGAAAATTGGAAGGATCAACTAAATCAATAATAATATCACCATTTGAATTTGTTGTTGCAGCTGTTACTATTTTCGCACCACCATAAACCATTCTTTTGGCTAATTTTTCAGGTTCATCACATAAAAAAGCAATATGCACTTCGTCGTGTTTCATTTTAGAAAATGTCATTGGAATGTCTACTTTACCAAACAATTCTATAGACATATTATCACCTTCATCACCCACATAAGGCACTCTATAATTATGATACCTATTCTTTAAAGTATCGATATCTTTTGACCACGGAATTTTTAAATCCATAAATTCGGCCATCCATAGTGCTGTTATTTTTTGATCGGGTGTATTGTACGCAAAATGCTCAAAACGCAGTATACTTTTAACCGGTTCTGAGTAAAATGGATTCACACGATGCACTAATTGCGTATCAAAACCATTAGGATCACGAACATTTATAACATAATCTCCAATTAAATTGGTGTACAATATTCCATCTTGTTTGCCTCCATTAGCAAGCATCTTTTCGGAAGTAGCTTTTATAGCTTTGTGACCTTCGAATGCTAGGTGAAATCCATCAAGATGAACATCAAAATAGGTGTTTTTTATATTTGGAATAGCACTGAGCTCTAACATAAAATTATGGTCTTTGTCGGCTACATAAACAAACTCTTTACTTTTTGAAGGTATAATTTCAAGCCCCACATTGTCCACATACCATTTGGCAGTAGCTTCCTTGTCAGCAACATTTATTCG
>JAYVIN010000113.1:0-22200 GCA_043770135.1 Flavobacterium sp.
GACCAAAAGAACTTTTCAGAAAAAATTTCTTCGGGATGATTTCCATATTGCCAAAACTGATATTTTTCATTTCGGCTATGACTTTTACAAGCAAATTCAAAACGTTTCAACATCCAATCGGCTCTACTTTCAGGTTCTGTTTCAATTTGATTCAAAATGGTCTTTGCCGTAAACTTCTTGAAATCCCGAATTAAATCGGATAATTTACTATTTTCTGACTGAATGATTAAATGAATATGATTGGACATTATTACAAAACCATACAAAATCATTCCTTTGTTTTTTATACAAAAATCAAGACTTTCGATGACGCAATCTTTATAGGTTTTTCTAGAAAAAACATCAACCCAGTCCACAACGGTGGCGGTTATAAAATGTGCTTTGGATTGATCTCGAATTAGGAATCCTTCTTTCTCTTTCATTTTGTATTTTTTTAAAGGTCAGTCAGAGACTGAAAAACACATCCTCAAAGTCGGAGACTTTGCCTAGCTGGATTAAAGGTGAAGAAAATCAAGATGATCTTTCAAAGCAATTCAAAAAATAAATATATTAGACTGGAAATTCACCTTCCATATCAATAACAGATTTCTTACAATAGGATACAAAATTATGATAGTTATTAGCAGCTATTTTGAATTCAATATCAGCTTTTTGATAATCGGTCATAGCATTAATATCGCCAAATCCATTAGTTTCTGAAATAGTGTTATCAGCTTTTAAAACAGTTTGTGATTTTTCAGCAAAAATTTTATATAGTTCTTCTAATTTTTCTTTATAAGTCATTTGTAGATATTTTAATTTTTACAAAGATATATTTAATTATTTTTTATTATTAAAAAATTGCCTTGTGAATAAACACCACCAATAAACCTTTTTACTTTACCATTATATTTTTCTTGACCATCAATAGAAAATTTAATTTTCCAATTATCATCAACTGGATAAATTACTGGTAATTCATATTTCGATACATCCCAAATATAATTTGGTTTTTCATCTTCTTTAACTTTATAATCTTCTTTTGTCCATAATTCAATTTTCTTAAAAATGGTTTGTTTTGATGTTGGTTTTAAAACTTCAACAATTGGTTTATATAACCACGGATGAATAAAGTTTTTAGAGTTTAAATATTTATGTTGTTCAATTTCCTTAAATCCTAAAAAACCAAGTTTAACCCATATATCTTTTGAACTATGTGGTTCACAATATAATTTTAAAACAAGTGTACCTCTTTCAAGTAATAATTCTGTTAGTTTTTCTAATAATAGTTTTCCAAATCCTTTATTCTGATAATCATTTTTAATGATTGCATTATCAATTGATGAATACATTCCATAAAAATTATATTTAATGTAACCAATTGCTTGGTCATTTTCATTTATTAAACCAGCAAAATTATTGGTTGTAAAATCTTGATGTAGAAAATTATAATACGTTTTCGAAAGCCCTTTATTTTTTTCATCAAATAACCATTTTTCAAGCTGCTTTAAATATTTAGCTTTAGGTTCAAAAACTATTTTCATAAAGTAAAATTTAATATTTTTAATGTTTCTGGAAATAAGACCATCATCACCAGTACTTATTTCAACAACTACTTTACAATCCAATTATGTTTAAAAAAGTCTTTAGATGCTGATATAAAATTTGATGTGTTCACAAATTTATGAATAAAGAAAAACCACCAGTTAATATTGGTGATTTTCTACTTTTATTAGTTTTCAAATAAATCATCAAATTTTGTTATGTAAACCTTATCAGTTTTAGCTTTAATTAATTTACCTTTTTTATCTTTTATTGGTAAACCAATAATTTTAATAAATATATATTTATCATTAAAATATAATATTTTTTGTTTGGTATTTGGAAATTTATTAGCAACATCTTTTTTAACTTGTTCAATATTTATATTATTACTTGGTGATAAAAAAATGTGATGAATGAAAACGCTAAAATAAAATACATAAGTTAAATAAAAAATCAAAAGTAGTAAATTACAATATTTATAAAACTTTTTATTTTTATCTAATGCACGATGATAACATTTTGATAAAGAAGTATTAAGAATATAAGTACAAATAAACATCACAAAAGCGAGATAATTTAAATCATTTAATGTAGGTTTATCAAAAGATGAATATAGAAATGGATATACCATCGCAAACAAATAAGCAAGTACAAAAAAAGTTGAGTCAACTTTTAGTGATATTTTTCTATATATTTCAGTTTCATTTGGTTTGAAATTAAAATCTTTTTTAAATTCACTGTCAACTAAGTTAACCAAATAAATCAAAAATATATTAAATGAATAACCAACAATAAAGAACATAAGTACTAAAATACCATCTGGTACTATTTGTGATATTGAAAAAAATCTTATATAAGAATATGAAATTTTCATTAATTCGATTGCTTGCCATATACCACCAATAAATGCTGGAACAACAATAAGAACACTTAGATATTCTTTTAGAAATTCACCAATTTTTTTAATTTGAATACCAGTTTGAATCATTATGATGTGATTTTTTTATAAATGTAATTCCGCTCCGCAAAGTCTCCGACTTTGAGGATGCGTTCGTCAGTCTGTGACTGACATATAAATTAAACAATCCAAAACAAAGTCGGTTGAAAACCGAAAATCACTACCTCAAAGTCGGAGACTTTGCGGAGCCTTATGCTATATGTACTACCCTAACCAACCATCTCTATCCAAACTTCTATACTGAATCGCTTCGGCAATATGTGAAGAAATAACTTTTGGAGCGGCTTCTAAATCAGCGATGGTTCGGGCTACTTTCAGGATTCTGTCGTAAGCACGTGCCGAAAGATTCAAGCGTTCCATTGCGGTTTTTAATAATTGTTTCGAAACATCATCAAGAGCGCAATATTCTCTGATGTGTTTGGTATTCATCTGGGCATTGTAATGAATATTTTCCATTTGCACAAAGCGTTCGGTTTGGATTTCCCTTGCTGCGGTAACCCGTTTCCGAATTTCTACACTGCTTTCAGCTTTTTGATCTTCGGATAATTTTTCGAATGGAACTGGCGTCACTTCAATATGAATGTCGATTCTATCCAATAAAGGGCCTGAAATCTTGCTCAAATAGCGTTGCATTTCGTGTGGCGAAGACGTTTGCGGCGAATCGGGATCGTTAAAAAAACCAGACGGACTTGGGTTCATACTCGCCACCAACATAAACGACGAAGGATAAGTAACGGTAAACTTGGCTCTCGAAATCGTCACTTCCCTATCTTCAAGCGGTTGACGCATTACTTCGAGAACGTCTCTTTTAAATTCTGGCAATTCGTCCAGAAACAAAACGCCGTTGTGCGCCATCGAAATTTCGCCTGGTTGCGGATAACTTCCGCCTCCAACAAGTGCCACATTCGAAATAGTATGATGCGGACTTCTAAACGGACGTTGATTCATTAACCCTGCTTCTTTCAACTTTCCTGCAACGCTATGAATTTTTGTAGTTTCGAGAGCTTCCCGCAAAGTCATGGGAGGCAAAATACTGGGTAAACGTTTGGCAAGCATTGTTTTTCCTGCTCCCGGAGGTCCAATAAGAATAATGTTGTGTCCACCGGCTGCGGCAATTTCCATACATCTTTTTATAGACTCCTGCCCTTTCACATCGCTAAAATCAAATTCAGGAAAATCTAATGTTTTATAAAATTCGGCTCTGGTGTCAATTATTGTAGGTTCTAATGTGCCTTTTCCCTCAAGGAAATCAATCACTTGCTGAATATTTTCGACACCATAAACATCTAAACCCGCAACAATAGCAGCTTCTTTTACATTTTGCATTGGAAGAAAAAAACCTTTAAAACCTTCTTCTTTTGCTTTTATGGCAATAGGCAAAGCGCCGCGAATAGGCTGCAAACCACCATCGAGAGAAAGTTCTCCCATTATTACATATTTGTCGATATCATCTGCTTTTATTTGGGCGGAAGCCACAAGAATACCTATGGCGAGAGTCAAATCATAAGCGGAGCCTTCTTTTCGCAAATCGGCAGGTGCCATATTAATAGTGATTTTTTTACCTGGCATACTATAATTATTGTTTTTTAAAGCTGCCGCAATTCGATAACTACTCTCTTTGATGGCATTGTCTGGCAAACCTACCAAGTGATACCCAATTCCTTTGTCTATATTTACTTCGACCGTAATTGTGGTGGCTTCGACACCAAAAACTGCACTTCCAAAAACTTTAACTAGCATATTAATTGAATTAAAAATCTAAATTTAGTCTAAAAACCTTTTCAAAGTTAAAATTAGTATTCCTTATTATACTATTTCTAAAAATTAATAATTTACTTTGATAAATATCTAACACGTCTATGAAAGTTATCCTTCGAACATTCGAACTTCAATTAAAACACACTTTTACCATTTCAAGACATTCCTATGCAACCCAGCCCACTTTAATTATTGAATTACAAAGTGAGGGGTTTTCTGGATTTGGCGAAGCTACATCCAACCCTTATTATAAGAATACAGTTGATTCTATGAAGATAAATATTGAAGCTATAATTCCTTTTATAGAAACGATAAAAAACGAGACTCCAGAGGAATTTTGGCAAAAAGCCTATTCTTTGTTAAATAAGGATCTTTTTGCTCTTTGTGCTTTAGACATAGCCTACAATGATTTGTATGCCCGAAAAAAAGGAAAAAAACTATATGAATTATGGGAATATTCAATTAATAATAATCCAAAAACCGATTATACTATAGGCATTGATAGCATCGAAAAAATGGTGTCAAAAATGAAAGAATTGCCCTGGCCAATTTATAAAATAAAATTGGGTACCAAAGACGATATTGCTATTGTAACCGAATTGCGACAACATACCAATGCTATTTTTAGAATTGATGCCAATTGCGGTTGGACAGTTTCGGAAACAATCAACAATGCTATTGAATTAAAAAAACTAGGTGTCGAGTTTTTAGAACAACCTCTAAAAGCTGATTATTGGAAGGGACATGCTGAAGTATTTAAAAATTCAGTTTTACCAATTATTGCCGATGAAAGTTGCATTATCGAAGAAGATGTTTTAAAATGCTACAAACATTTCCACGGAATAAATATAAAACTCGGAAAATGTGGTGGACTGACGCCTGCTAGAAGAATGCTCAAAAAAGCAAAAGAATTAGGAATGAAAACTATGGTTGGTTGCATGACCGAATCGACAATAGGAATTTCCGCGATTGCACATTTATTGCCCGAACTAGATTTCGTTGATATGGATGGCGCCTTATTATTATCTCATGACATAGCCAGTGGAGTAACCTTAAATGAAGGAATTATAAAGTACTCCAATTTGAATGGCATTGGCACCTCATTATTCAAACACTAAAATAATTAGCTAAAACACCTATTTTCCCATAAAAATGATAGCAAAATCGGACTTTTAAGATTAAATAATCAATAATTAAATCAAATTTAACAAAAACACGCATTAATAAATTGTTAATTTTGATAATCAATTATCAAATACCTTTAAAATTATAGGGAATAAAATAACGATTTGATAAAAATGAGGTTTAGAAACTCATTTTTATTGAGGGTATGGAATGAATTATTTACTTTTATCGAAATTAAAAACTAAAAATTTAAAACTATGCGAAAGATTATTTTAAGTGTGATTCTAATCACAATTCTAGTGTTATCTATTTTTTCAATCCATTTTTTTCCTGAAAGTACAGTATTAGGTGCCCACGTTGTTGAGCTAAAACTAGACACAGGAGATACAGCTTGGATGATTGTGGCTACTGCACTTGTATTATTAATGACTCCGGGACTTGGGTTCTTTTACGGAGGTATGGTAGGAAAAAAGAATGTGATTAGTACCGTATTGCAAAGTTTTATTGCAATGGTAATTGTTACTGTTCTTTGGGTAATCGTTGGATTTGGATTGTGTTTTGGACCTTCAGTAGGAGGTTTTATTGGTGATCCTTCATCTAATTTATTCTTCAATGGAGTAAGTGCTAATACAGCATGGGAATTAGCTCCAACAATTCCTTTCTTATTGTTTGCTTTATTTCAAGCTAAATTTGCCATCATTACACCTGCATTAATTACAGGAGCTTTTGCAGAACGTGTACGTTTCTGGGCTTATTTACTATTTATGGTATTGTTTATACTATTTGTTTATGCTCCATTGTGTCACATGACTTGGCATCCTGATGGGATTTTCTTTGGATGGGGAGTTTTAGATTTTGCTGGAGGAACAGTAGTACACATGAGTGCTGGTTGGGCTGCTCTTGCAGGAGCAATGTTTTTAGGAAAAAGAAAAATACCAAAAGCAAATCCTGCTCGTATTACTTATGTATTATTAGGAACTGGTTTACTTTGGTTTGGTTGGTTTGGTTTCAACGCTGGATCGGCTGTAGGAGCTGGTAGCCTTGCTGCTCAAGCTTTAGGAACTACTACAGTGGCTGCAGCATCTGCAGCAATGGCTTGGGTTTTCCTTGATAAAATTTTAGGACACAAACTTTCTGCAATGGCTGCTTGTATTGGAGCCGTAGTTGGTTTAGTAGCTATTACTCCTGCTGCAGGTTTTGTAACTATTCCTAGTGCTATCGCTATTGGGGCAATTGCAGGAATCATAAGTAACTTAGTAGTAAGTAATTTTCCTAAAGGAAAAATCGATGATGCTCTAGATGTATTTGCTTGTCACGGAGTTGGTGGTATGGTAGGAATGCTTTTAACAGGTGTTTTTGCTTCGAAATCTGTTAATTCAATTGTTGGTGATAACCAAGGTTTAATCTACGGTGATGCGACTTTGTTTTTAATCCAATTAAAAGCAATGGTTCTTGTATCTGTATTTGCTTTCACTGTATCTTATGCTCTATTCTTTATTGTAAACAAAATTACACCTTTAAGAGTTAGTGAAGAAAAAGAAGAATTAGGATTAGACATTTCTCAACACGGAGAGTTCTTGTAGAACCTAATTTATAAATAATTTGAAACACCCTAAGAATTCGTTCTTAGGGTGTTTTTTTTGTCTTGCCTTAAAAAACATACGAGATAAACAAAAAACAACTTAACACCAAACAATACTATATTTAATACAATCTTAAAGCCTTGTTTGTCAAGCTGTAAAGCGTCCCTACTCTCCTGCGTTGTGACTCCTATGGACTGACAATAGTCTTATATTTGGATTATTTATACCGATTATGTATTCAATATAGTCCAATAAAAATGGACTATTTTCATACTATATCGGCATTATACCACTATGTTTTGGACTATTTAATAAATGTGAATGGTATTATATGCGTTTTTGGTATAATATATAATAAGTAAATTCAATTTATTGTAACTTCAAGCACTAAAATATTTACAAATGACAACTCTTCTTTAAGTTGCCATATTAAGGAAAAACAAGGATAAATAACGCTACAAAATTTATATATACCAATTTACTAATGAACCCAAAACAGTAATCGATCTCTTTTATAAAAAATATTAAAAGCTGTTTAAAACCCATAAAAAAAGAGGACTTTTAGACCCTCTTTTCAATATTTATAAAAATTTGCTAATTACTTTAGAGTAAAACTCGTTTTAGAAACCAATTCTTCTTTATCAAAAACATTGACAAAATAAGTACCTTTTTCGAAATTCTTTCCTGGTAAATCTTCAGAAATATCTACTGTTTTATTGGCATATTTTACAACAGTTACAAAACTATACGTTAAGGTTTTATCACCGAATGTTTCTGTTTTTTTATCGCCTAGTACATTGCTTTTACTATCAATTACTTGTACATAATATGTTTTGTCACCTGATTTTGCAATCTTATTTTCAGCAATAGTAAAACTAACTTTCAAAACATCGGCTCTACCTGCTTTTTCGGTTGAAATTTGCTTTCCTGAGCTTCTCATTTTATAAGCCGAAGATTTCATGTTTAGTACCGTTAATTTAGATCCTAAATCTACTGTCTTAGTCAAGTCTTCATTTTTACTAACTAATACTGTATTTTGTTTTTTAGATTCGCCCAATACTACGGCAGTACTATCACGTTGAACAGTTAAAGTTGTGTTCTGCTTTTTAAGCCCTTCGTTTTCAGCTATCAAAACTTTCATGTCACCTTGTAATTTGATAAATTGAGTTTTGTATTTAGATAATGAAGCTACATCGCCTTTCGATTTTTTAACTTCGTTGATCAAGTTGACAACTTTTTCTCTTTCTTGAATTAACTCCTCAGACATCGAGGTGTTCTCAGCAATCGCCGCATCGTAAGTAGTTTTTAATTCTTGTAAATCTTTTAATACACCTTCCTTTTCAGATACTGTCTTTACCAATTCAGTTTGTACAACCTTCGCATCAGAGGTTATTTTGAATATGTAAACTAAACTTCCGACTAATAAAACTGCTAATACAGCAACAATTGCTTTTAAACTTGAATTACTTTGTTGATTTTCCATTTTATATGTTTTTTTTACAAAAATAATAATATAATTATACCAACAACGAATTCTAAACAAATATATTATATTTGAACTTTTTAAAATCATATGGAAAAGCTAATTCTTTTTACTATCAATGAACTTGCAAAAATTACCAACCACAGAAGTGGTGAAATAAAATTTGGAGAAAAGATGTTGACAGTCCCAAAAGAAACAGATACAATTTCATTTTTAAAAACTTGTGAAGCACAATATGTTTTATTTGGAATACCAGAAGATATAGGCATAATAGCCAATAACGGAAGACCTGGAGCCGCTTCGGCATGGGATAGTGCCATCAAAAATATTGCTAATATTCAACATAACAAATTTTGCAAAGGAAGTCAGCTACTTGTTCTAGGGCATCTTGATGTATCTGAAGAAATGCTAGAAGTAAAAGACTTAGATTTTAACGTGGTAAATGATCGAATAAAACTAAGTCAATTGGTTGAGAAAATTGACAAAGAGGTTTCCCACATTATTTTTAATATTGTCAAGTCCGGAAAAACACCTATAATTATTGGTGGTGGTCATAACAATGCCTACGGGAATATTAAGGGTACAGCTCTTGCTAAAGGAAAATCAATTAATGCTATTAATTTTGATGCTCGTTCCGATTTTAGAATCTTAGAAGGTCGCCATAGCGGAAATGGTTTTTCTTATGCCTACGAACAGGGTTTTTTAAAAAAATACTTTATGTTTGGGCTGCATGAAAATTATATTTCAAAAAGTGTATTGGATATAATTAAAAAAACGGAAGAAAGATTGCGCTACAATACCTTTGATAGTATTAAAATAAGAAAAGAAAAAGAATTTAACTTTGAACTTTATCAATCTTTAGAGTTCATCCAAGGAGATTGCTACGGCATTGAAATTGATCTTTCGGCCATTCCTGATATTCCAAGTAGTTTTATGACTTTGAATGGATTTACGGTAGAGGAATTAAGACAATTTGTTACTTATTTTGGAAAAAACAAAAAAGCAGCCTATTTGCATATTTGTGAGGGAGCTCCAGACTTAGGAGATGAAAAAAATAATTATTTAGTAGGAAAGCTCATTGGATATTTAGTAACCGATTTCATCAAATCGAATCACGAATAAACAGTATTTTACTCTATTTTTTATAGATTTAAGCAAAGTTCTAAAGAATTACTAAGTCCCTAAAAATTACAAATACACAAATAATACCATTCACATTTATTAAATAGTCCAAATGGATTTGGTATAATGCCGATATAGTATGAAAATAGTCCATTTTTATTGGACTATATTGAATACATAATCGGTATAAACCTATCTTTGCCAACCATCCAGATCATTTAGTATTGGATATTTAAAACAATTATATGTTATTCGAAGATTTATCACTTTCAAAAAGTATACAAAAAGCCGTATTTGAAGAGGGCTATATCAACGCAACCCCAATTCAAGAGCAATCCATACCTCTAGTTTTATCTGGAAGAGATTTGATAGGTTGCGCCCAAACAGGAACCGGGAAAACAGCCGCATTTGCTATTCCAATTATTCATCAATTGCATCGAATTGTTGGTTCTTCAAAAAAAGCAAAAGAAATTCGTGCTCTAATCGTTACTCCCACAAGAGAATTAGCGGTCCAAATTGGACAAAGTTTTGATACCTACGGAAAATATACCAACTTGACTCAACTAACAATTTTTGGAGGCGTGTCTCAAGTGCCTCAGGTAGATACATTACGAAAAGGGATTGATATTTTAGTAGCTACACCAGGGAGATTACTCGATTTGCACAAACAAGGATTTATTGATTTCGATCATTTGCATACTTTAGTACTTGACGAAGCCGATCAAATGTTGGATATGGGTTTTATAAACGATGTTAAAAAAATAGTTAAGCTTACTCCAAAAAATAGACAAACATTATTGTTTTCTGCAACCATGCCAATTGCAATTCGAGAACTAGCTGAAATGTTCTTGAAAGATCCTGAAAAAGTAGAAGTTTCTCCAGTTTCCTCTACAGCCGAAAGTGTAGAGCAACATATTTATTTCGTTGAAAAAACAGAAAAAAGAAATTTGCTTTATCATTTAATTAAAAATGAAAATTTATCCGATGTTTTAGTATTTTCTCGAACCAAACATGGTGCAGATAATGTGGTAAAAGCTTTAAGAAAAAACAATATTGCTGCGGAAGCCATTCATGGCGATAAATCTCAAAATGCTAGACAACGAGTTTTAGATGCATTTAAAAATAAAGAAATTGGAGTACTTGTCGCTACAGATATTGCGGCAAGAGGAATTGATATTGACCAATTACCTTTTGTAATTAATTTTGATTTGCCCAATATTCCTGAAACTTATGTTCACCGAATAGGAAGAACAGGTCGTGCTGGAAATGAAGGAATTGCTATTTCTTTTTGTAGTAAGGATGAACATCAATATTGGAAAGACATTCAAAAACTAATTAAAGTAGAGGTTAAAACCATAAGCAACCACCCGTATCCTTGGCATTCAGGGAGTCCAGAAACCGCTCCAGCTAGCTCACAAAAAAACTCAAACCGAAGTGGTGGTGCTCACAAATCTCGAAAATCAGAAGGATCAAAACAAAATAAAAAACGCTGGTATTGATTTTTTTTTAAGAATCTATTTGATTCTTTGCTTTATAAATCTGGTCGTTTATCACTTGAAATAATTGGATAGGTTCAAAAGGCTTTACAATAATATCATTCATTCCTGCTGAAATTCCCTCTTCAATAATTTCTGATTTTGTAAAAGCGGTTAATGCTATAATTGGAGTAATTATTCCTTTATTACGAATTTTTCTTGAAGTTTCAAATCCATTCATTACTGGCATATTAATATCCATTAAGATGATATCAAAAGTTTCATTTTCTAAAATTTCTAAAGCTTGAAATCCATCATCGGCTAGTGTACAAAAGTAATTATTCTTTTTCATTATTTTTTGAGTTACCAATTGATTGATCTTGTTATCCTCGACAACCAGCACTTTATAGGCTTGCTTTTCAGATAAATCAACCTGAATATTATTAATAATTTCAAGGGTTTTCTCTGGGTCATATTCAAATCCTATCGTAAAAATAAAATTAGACCCTTCTCCAATTTTACTTTCGAGTGAAATGGTGCTATTGAATAATCCTAACAATTGTTTTACGATTGACAAGCCCAAACCAGTTCCTTGGTAATCCGTATTATTCCTTCCCACTTGAACAAACTTGTCAAAAATCTTTACTTGATCCGACTCTGAAATGCCTAATCCATTGTCTTTAATTTGAAACTCGATAAAATGAGATTTTGCTTCTATTTTTATCAAATTTGCAATGATTTTAACCTCGCCGTTTTTTGTGAATTTTAAGGCGTTGCTGACCAAGTTCATTAAAATCTGAGAAAATCTTAATTTGTCTCCAATTAAACTTTCGGGTATCGCTGGGTCAATTTCGAGAGTCAGTAAATTATCATTGTTTTTTGCTAAAAAGGTCAATGAATTTTTAATCATGTTCATTTCATCTGAAATATTGAAAGTCAAATTTTCAAGAATTATTCTATTTTCTTCAATTTTATTGATTTGTAAAACGTCATTTACTAAGGAAAGTAAATATCTGGCAGAGAATTTAAGCGAAGCTAGATGAGGACTATCGGCCAACTCTTTGTGTTCTTCTAATAGCATATTGGTTATTCCTACAACGCCATACAAAGGAGTTCTCAATTCGTGGCTAATGGTAGAAACAAATTGTGATTTTAATTTAGACGCCTCAATTGCGTTGTCTTTAGCGACGACTAATGCCTCATTGGCTAATATTAATTCGGCATTTATTTTTTTCTTAAATCTATAATTTCTAAACAAAGAATACAACAATAGCAAGAGCACTCCTAAAATAATATACATAAGAACTAGAATAATTCTAGATTTCCTGATGCTTTGGTCTTGTAATTTATTTTCATTTTCAATCTTATCAATTTCCCTTTTGTACTCATCCAACTCAAGGTTTACTCCTGCAACATTTGCTCTATCTAGTTTTTCTTTACTGTATACTTCTTCGTCAATTTTATTAGATAAATTTTGGTTAGTATAAGCATTTTTATAATCACCTATTTTAAATAAAAATTTAGAATATTCAAGATGAGAATTGAGCAGCTCTGACTGTTGGTTGTTATTTTTGGCATTTAAAATTGCTTGTCTAAAATTAAAATGAGCTTTAGATTTATCCCCCATATTCCCAAAATACATTCCATTAAGCATCTGGACAATTGGAATAGAATATTTAATACCAAATTTTGGATGATATTTATTAATATATTTTAAATATGAATACCCTTTGTCAAACTGACCATTATCAAAATAAGCCCAAACCAAATTTAATTTTGCGAATAAAATGGTACTAGTATCGGCAACCTTAGCACTATATAAAATTGATTTGTTACAGTAATCAATCCCTTTTAAATGTTGTTTTTTATCGAAAATATACGCAGTGCCTATATTATTACAAAGGCCAGCTTTCATTTTAAAGTTGTCGACTTTATCGGCATAAAAAAGTCCCTTTTCATAATAAAGTATGGCTTTGTCAATCTGGTCAAAATGATGAAAATTACTTGCAATTAGATTATAAGAAGTAGAAATAAGTGAATCATTTTTTAAAAGAGTGGAATACTTTAATGCTTGTTGTGATGAAATCAATGATTTTTCAAAATCACCTGAATCTAAAAAAAGGTCAGCTTGTGATAGTAATTTGTCAATTTTAGCATTTGTACTATTTTTTATTTGAGCAGAAGAGTCATTCCCGAAAAAAATCAGGAATAATAGAACAAAAAAAACATTTATAACTCTATGCATAGAATAAATATTACAAAATTCAAATATACATAATAAATCAATACCTATAATTATTCATCTTCTGATTCCCATTTTCCTACAACCGAAGTTGCTAAAGCATTTCCTAATACATTGGTAGCACTTCTAAACATATCACAAAAATGATCTATCGGAAGTATCAAAGCAATACCTTCAATTGGGATTTCAAACATCCCACAAGTTGCAGCAACAATAACTAAACTGGCTCTTGGAACACCCGCAATTCCTTTGCTAGTAAGCATTAGAACCAAAAGCATGGTCAATTGCGTTCCTAAATCTAAAGGAACACCATAGGCTTGAGCAATAAAAATACTAGCAAAAGTCATGTACATCATACTCCCGTCAAGATTAAAAGAATAACCGAGTGGTAACATAAAAGATACAATTTTGTCTTTGACCCCAAAACGCTCTAATTCTTCGGTCAATTTCGGAAAAACCGCTTCGCTACTCGTAGTTCCAAAAGCAATAATCAATGGACTAACGATATGATTTAATAAAATTTTCATTCGTTTTCCAAGAAAAATAAATCCTATTACCAATAGAAAAATCCAAAGTGAGGCAATTCCGACCAAGAAAGAACTAAAAAATTTGATGTAAGTAAAAACTAACTCATTTAAATCTTTTATAGCAAAGACCCCTGCAATCGCACCAAAAACTCCAATTGGCGCAAATTTCATTACGAAATTTACCATTTTCAAAATAATATGAGATGTTTTGTCTAAAGCAAGAATAACGGGTTTAACATGGTCTCCTATTGAAGCGGCAGCTAATCCAAAAAAGATAGAGAAAATAACGATTTGCAGAATTTCGTTATTCGCCATAGCTTCGAAAATGCTTTTAGGGAAAATATGCTCAATGAAATTTTGAGCGGAAAAATTCTGAGTTTTTTCGGTTACTTCTGCGGCAGAAGCTAAGTCAACATTGGATAAATTTAGTCCAACGCCAGGTTGTAAAACATTAACCCAAAACAAACCAATTAGTAGAGAAATAAAAGAAGCACTAAAAAACCAAATTAATGCCTTTCCGCCTATTCTTCCAACCGTTTTTACATCCCCAAGTTTGGCGATTCCGACCACTAATGTTGTAAAAACCAAGGGTGAAATTATCATTTGCACCAACCGAATAAAAACAGTGGCTAGAATTTTTATAGTATCGCTAAATTCTTTGGCAAAACTACTATAGTAATTAGTATGAATAAAAACACCCAAAACAGCTCCTAAAATCATGGCAATAAGTATTTGAAAAGTCAAATTACCTAGTATTGATTTTTTTGGAGTTTCGTTGTGAGTCATTCGATTTTTAATTTAAATTACTAAAAAGTGTGTTTAAAAATCTTTAGTGTAGGTTTTATTAATTAAATAAAAATCAGCAAGAACTATCGCTGCCATCGCCTCAACAATAGGAACTGCTCTAGGAACAACACAAGGATCGTGTCGACCTTTTCCTGTCATTTCTGTAATTTCACCTTTGTTGTTGAGAGAATCTTGTTTTTGCATAATAGTCGCAACAGGTTTGAAAGCGACACGGAAATAAATATCCATTCCGTTACTAATTCCGCCTTGAATTCCTCCTGAGAGATTCGTTTTTGTGGTGCCGTCAGGGTTGTATAAATCGTTGTGTTCGCTTCCTTTCATGGCAGTTCCCGAAAAACCGCTTCCAAACTCGAATCCTTTTACTGCATTAATTGATAACATGGCTTTTCCTAATTCGGCATGCAATTTGTCAAAAACAGGTTCGCCTAAACCTACAGGAACATTTTTTATCACACAACTCACAGTTCCTCCAACGGTATCACCTTGTTTACGGATTTCTCGAATATAGTCTTCCATGATTACTGCCGAAGCTTCATCAGGACAACGAACAGGATTACTTTCGGTTTTTGATAAATCTAAATATTGATACGGCGTGTCCAAAACTATTGGTCCAACCGAAGACACATAAGCATTAATAGTTATTGAAGGTACTATTTGTTTTGCAATGGCACCAGCTACTACTCTACTAGCAGTTTCGCGAGCCGAACTCCGTCCGCCACCACGGTAATCACGAAGTCCGTATTTTTTATCGTACACATAATCGGCATGACTTGGTCTGTAATTGTCTTTGATATGAGTATAGTCGTCCGATTTTTGATTGGTATTCGGAATTACAAATCCGATAGGCATTCCAGTAGTTTTACCTTCGAAAATTCCAGATAAGAATTGTACATCATCGGGTTCTTTTCGTTGGGTAACAATGGCAGATTGCCCGGGTTTCCTGCGAGACATTTCAAGTTGAATCGCTTCAAAATCTACTGTTATTCCTGATGGACAACCATCAATTATTCCGCCTAAAGCTTCTCCGTGTGATTCTCCAAAAGTGGTGATTCTAAATAGTGTTCCGTAGCTATTTCCTGCCATTGTAATGAGTTTTGAACAAAAGTACTATTTTAGTTCAAAATTTAAAAGTTTAAGTGGCTATTTAGAGCTAAAGTTTTATTTATACCGACTGTATAAAACAATCTTTCCTTTTTTTAAAATAAAAAAAATGGGATGCAAATAGTAAAACTATCACATCCCATTTAAAAAAAATAAAAAAAAACTTAAATACGAATTGAATCTTATTGTATTATGATTTTGTCAACAAAGAAATAGTCTCCCACTCGAGCGGTAACAATTTTAACTCCATTTCCTAAATTAGAAGTTTGTAATGTTATGTCTTCAGAAGTAGAGAATTCCTTTTTGCTTAACAATCTGCCTGTAACATCATATACTGAAACCTCAGCATTTTGATATTCAATTTTTTTATCCACTAGTAACTTTATTGAATCGTCAGAAGATAAAAGTGTTTTTTCTAAAAAGGCGGAAGATTTATCCAGAATAAAAGAATCATTCACACTTAATGACGCCTCTGTCACTGAAATAAATTCAATCTTGTCTATAATTCCATTTTCAAATCTAATAGTATTATTTCCTGCGTTCAAATTTTTCAAAATTGGGAAATACGTTGGATTACCAGACTCAAAACAATAGGCATCGGAATTCGGCAACAGAATTGTTTCAGGAGCACTATCATTTACAGTTACTTTCAAATTAGATTTAAAAGGATTTGCATAAAAAACTTTTATAAAATAAAGGTCAGAAGCAGGAACATTTACAGCATTGAACGTTAATGATTTTCCGTCAGCTTCAATATTAACTGCTTTTGTACCAGAAGCATTCACACAATTAATTTCAGTTCCACCAACAATAGTGGCCGATTCGGCTTCATACGTTTGTTTGATAGGTTGAATTGTTTCTCCAGAACCGTTATAAGCTCCAATATTCGTTGCTGTTGCCAAATTGACTGAATTCCCAAAAATATCTTTCGTGGCATTTGATGTAATAGCTGCAAAAATTCCTTTTCCTGCTTGTGGAAAAATAGGTTCTACAAAACTCAAACCCGCTCCAATAGCTGGGCTTGATGTTAAAAGTTTGTAGCCCGAAAAATGTCTTCTACCTGAATCAAAAAATTTAGGATCTACTTCTTTTCGTGTCGCGTCCAAATTCTTAAAATTAGACTTGATTGTTCCCCCAAACATAATGTTTTTAGAAAAATTTCGTGTATTGACATCTAACAAATAGCTTAATTCGCCTAGTAGAGCTGAGGGTTCTAAATAAATAATATTATTTATAAAATTTAAAGAAGTAGCTTTTAGACTAATTTTAGAATCGGCCATCACATTTTGATATTTCAGTCCTTGATAGATTGTATTATTGTAAACAAATACATTTTCACTTTTTTTAGGAACAAAGGCATAATCACTAACCCATAACAAAATGTTTTTTCCGCTTCTTTCTTTTCCACCCTCATTTACGCTAATGTTGTACCTCCAAATTATATTCACATTTTCGCCAAGCGTTTCGCAAAACCCTCCCGCAGAATCTTCCAAGTAATTGTATTGAAATAAAATATTAGAATTCCCATAGTCGACATGCATTCCAGATGAATCGCCATTTCCTCTAGCATGCTGAGAAATATTGTATTGTGCCACTACATCATCGGAATTAAATACCCACATACCGCTTCCTCTTTTTACCATTCTAGAATCGGCATCAGAACCTGTAAAACGCATAAGATTATTTTCATAAAGCACTCGTTTTGTAGTAGATAATATAGTTCCAGAACCGCCCGTATCTATGAATTTGTTATTTCTTATAATGGCATCAGAAACATATTTTCGCAACCAAATACCTGTTCTTTCAACATCCGTAAAGTAACAATTTTCAATAATAACATCATTTACAAAAGCATCTAAAAAATAAATCCCAGAAGAGTAAATGTTATCAAAATTCGTGTTACTACTCCCCAATGAATAAATATTTCGAACTACTAAATTTGAAAACCTAAAATGCTTGAAAAGTACTGCGTCTTCAAAGTCTTTAGATACTGGTAGCGTTTTGAAACTTTGATAATAAATTCCGTAGGCTTGATCATTAGGCGAACCAGATTCAGCATCAAACCGCTCATTTTCAATTTGTAAATTGTGAAACTCTAAATATTGTTTGCCAATTATTTTTATAGTGCTTAATGGGTCGGCTATACCGTTACTACCATTACTTGCGGTCAAAATAGGCAAATCTCCCGTGCCATAACTATCATAAACAATAGGCAAACCAACACTTCCGGAATAAGAAACCAAAATTTGTCCTATGAAGGTATCGCCTTTTTTAAAGAGTATTATATCTCCAGCCGTTAACAACAATCCATTTAATTTTGGAATAGTTTTGAAAGGACTATTTATACTTCCGTCATTTGTATCATTCCCAGAAGAACTGCTGAAATAGTAATTTGTAGCATAAGATTGAACAGCAAAAAAAGTTAATAATCCAATTGTAATTTTTTTAAACATAATTTTATTTTTAATTGTATTGCAAATTAGAACTATTTCCATGAATCTTCTAACTATTATAAGTCAATTATTAGGGCAATACATCCAAAAACTAAATGCTTATTTAAAAAAAGTTGATGCGACGCTCTATTTTTTAAAATAATCGAATGTTAAATTTGAGTTTTCATTAGCCTTTACTTTTAAAAAACGGAATTGTGTACCTTTGCATTTATTAAAAATAATCATGACCAAAAATAAAATTGTAGTTTATCAAGTCTTTACCCGTTTGTTTGGAAACAAAAATACTTCCAACAAGCCTTGGGGTACTATTGAAGAAAATGGAGTCGGGAAGTTTAAAGATTTTACGACCAAAGCCTTAAAAGAAATTAAAGATTTAGGGGTTACTCATATTTGGTATACTGGAATACCTCATCATGCGCTAATTCGTGATTTTACGGCATTTGGAATTTCGAATGATAATCCAGAAGTCGTAAAAGGGCGTGCTGGTTCTCCCTATGCTGTAAAAGATTATTACAATGTAAACCCAGATTTAGCGACAAATCCTGAAAAACGACTCCAAGAGTTTGAATCTTTACTTTCTGGAACTCACAAAGCTGGGATGAAAGTCATTATAGACATTGTTCCCAATCATGTTGCTAGAAAATATGAGGGGAAAACTAATCCAAAAGGCGTTAGGGATTTCGGTGCAGATGATGATGTTTCCGTAGCATACAGTCGCAACAATAATTTTTATTACATTCCGAATCAAAATTTCGAACTACCTGATATTGAGCAGCCTTTAAATGGGGAATTTAATCCGCTTGTAGACCAAAAATTCCAAGAATTCCCAGCAAAATGGACAGGGAATGGCTCCCGAATGGCAAAGCCTGACCGCAATGATTGGTACGAAACCGTGAAAGTAAATTATGGTATTCGCCCCGATGGTTCGAAAGATTTCCCTGAACTTCCTTGGGGTTTTGACACCAAATCTTATCAAGAGCATTTTGATTTTTGGCAAGATAAAGACGTACCTGATTCCTGGATAAAATTTCGAGATATTGCTTTGTATTGGACTGCTAAAGGAGTGGATGGTTTTCGATATGACATGGCTGAATTGGTGCCTTATGAATTTTGGAGTTATATGAATTCTGCCATTAAAGTAGCTAATCCTACTACTTTTTTGATGGCCGAAGTGTATAATCCAAACGAATATCGAAATTACATTCGTTTGGGTAAAATGGATTATTTGTACGATAAAGTAGAAATGTACGATAAACTGAAAGACATTATTCAAGGTCGTTCTTGGCCTGATGAACTTTCGAATATCCGCCACGGTTTGGAAGAAATCGAGCATCACATGCTCAATTTTTTAGACAATCATGACGAACAACGATTGGCAAGTCCAGAATTTGCTGGAACACCCGAAAAAGGAAAACCTTTGATGGTCGTTTCGACAACGATAAGCACCTCGCCTACGATGATTTATTTTGGTCAGGAAGTGGGGGAAGCCGCTAATGAAAATGCAGGTTTTGGAACCCATTCCAGAACTTCTATTTTTGATTATGTAGGCGTTCCGAGTCATCAGCGCTGGATGAATGAAGGAAAATTTGACGGTGGTCAACTTTCTAAAGAAGAAAAAGAGTTGCGTGATTTTTATAAAAGACTACTGAATTTCACTCTCAAAAGTTCCGCATTGATGGGTAATTTTCAAGAAATTCAATCTAGCAATCGAAATATCAGTCCAGGTTATGATATTGCTATTTATTCTTATGTAAGATGGTCGGTAACTCAAAAATTAATTATTGTCACTAACTTTTACTGGCTTGCCTCTAGTAATTTCGAACTCAGAATTCCAGCAAACCTAATTGAAAAATGGAATTTAACCGATGGCGAATATACGCTGACAGATCAATTGTATCAAAAAAACACGGCCCAATTGCGAGTAGAAAACGGAGAAGGAAAGGTGCAAATAACTATCGGCTCCTCGGAATCGTTTATTTATGAATTGAAGGACTAATTTTATAATGGATCGAAAACTGATTGGTATGAAATCAATAATAAGATTGCTTGGATATACAATAATATCTCCTGTTGAATAGCGCAGTTTTGCAAACTGTGCCTAAAACGAGTGCAAAGGAAAACGAGTTAAGACAAAAAAACAATTTTCTCCTTCTTTTATTGAATTGACTTCACTCAATTAAATTAGTTATTTGTTGTTTGTTTATCTCTTTAAACAAAGAGTTTTCCCAGTCAATTGACATAAATTCAGCGGTTAAACACAATGCAACTATCTCTAAATCATAAATTTTATCTTTTCTTTCAACGCCGGATTTAAACTCTAACTCACAATTCAAGAACTTATAACCTCCAAAACTCTTAAATATTTTTTTACTATATTTGACATAAATATTCGTTTTTTTTGGATTAAAGAGGCTGAATTTCAGTATTTTGACAAATATTTAATCAATTTATTTTTCTAGTAATAATTACACCCAACGGGTTTTTGTAGTAATTCATTAAGCAACGTTATGAAATTTGGAATTATAAAAGAAAGGAAAAATCCACCTGATAGGAGAGTAGTATTTTCGCCTGATGCATTGTCAAGATTAAAACAACTTTATCCTGATGTTGAAATAAAAGTAGAAAGTTCAGATGTTAGGGTTTTTACAGATAAAGAATATCAAAATTTAAATATTGCTGTTGAAAATGATATTAGCGATTGTACTATCTTTTTTGGAGTTAAGGAAGTTCCTATAGATTCATTAATTTCAAATAAATCGTATTTCTTTTTTTCGCACACCATCAAAAAACAACCTCAAAACCAAAAATTGTTACAAGCTATTTTGGATAAAAACATCGATTTTTATGATCACGAGACTCTAGTTGATTCGCATAATCATAGGTTAATTGGTTTTGGTAAATATGCCGGAATAGTAGGTGCTTACAATGCAATTCGAGCGTTCGGAATCAAATTTGAATTATTTAAATTGCCTAAAGCTGCCACACTTTCAGGAAAAGAAGCTTTAATTGCTCACTTAAAAAGAGTCGTATTACCGCCTTTAAAATTTGTTGTTACGGGGACAGGAAGAGTAGGTAGCGGAGTACAAGAAGTTCTTGAAGCTATCAAAATAAAGAAAGTTTCATCTGAGAATTATTTAATAAAAAATTATACTCAAGCGGTATATACGCAAATTGATGTATTGGATTATAACAAACGAAAAGATGGCAAAATAATCGATAACAAGGATTTTTTTCAAAATCCTCAGGATTATATTTCCGATTTTGAAAGATTTACTAAAGTGTCGGATATTTATATTACAGCGCATTTTTATGCTAATAACGCTCCCGTAATTCTAACCCGAGAAATGCTTCAAGTTAATAATTGCAAAATTAAAATTGTTGCTGATATATCCTGTGATATTAATGGTCCTATTGCTTGCACGCTTAGATCTTCAACTATTGACGAACCTTTATACGGTTATTTGCCAAGCGAAGATAAAGAGGTAGATGTTTTTCATCCAGCAGCGATTGTAGTCATGGCTGTTGATAATTTGCCTTGTGAATTGCCAAAGGATGCCAGTGAGGGTTTTGGTGAAATGTTTTTTGAACATGTGATCCCCGCTTTTTTTAACGGAGATAAAGATGGAGTTCTGAAAAGAGCTAAGGTTACTGAAAATGGTAAGTTAACTCCCAGATTTAGCTATTTGCAAAATTATGTGGATGGAAAATAATTAATTGCTGTCTTTGCCTTTTTGTTTCTTATTAAAAAGACGTTTTAATTCAATATAGCTTTTACATTTTTATATAAAATCTCAATTAGTAAAATAAGTAGTATTTAATTTCTTCTATTTAGTCAACCCTTAAAAACACATCAACATATTGATTGTTAATAACTTGTGATTAATTACTACCTAAAAAGGCACTGTTAAATCGCCAAAAAGTGTATATTTCGGTATAAGAAAGCAGCAATATGTTAGGTAAAATAAAACCAGATTCACAGCAAAATTTATTTAAAACTAGACTGACAGACCTTATAAACCTTGGTCATCCCTTGGTAAAATTA
>JAYVIN010000114.1:0-22064 GCA_043770135.1 Flavobacterium sp.
GGTCTAATCCTTTTTAAAATTTTACAATGGTTAATGCCGATAGACAATATATTGAGTACAATTTATTGGACTCTTATATATTGCTAATCGGTATTAATTATTGTCACAAACTTTTACTGGCATACCTCTAGTAATTTCGAACTAAGAATTCCAGCAAACCTAATTGAAAAATGGAATTTAACCGATGGTGAACATACGCTGACAGATCAATTGTACAAAAAAAACACAGCCCAATTGCGTGTAAAAAAAGGAGAAGGAAGAGTGCAAATAAGTATCGGCTCCTCGGAATCGTTTATTTATGAATTAAAGGACCAACTATTTCTCAATAGCAGCTTCATAATTTTCATTTACTTTTTTCCAATTGATAACTTTAAAAAAGGCATCTACATAAATTTTTCTTTTGTATTGATAATCCAAATAATAAGCATGTTCCCAAAGGTCTAAAGCTAAAATTGGTGTTCCTTTTACTACTGCATTTCGCATCAAAGGATTGTCTTGATTCTGTGTACTTGTAATTTGTAAATCTCCTGACTGATCAACGATTAACCAAACCCAAGCGGAGCCAAATTGCTTTGTAGCCTCCTCTTTGAATGAGGATGTAAATTCTTCAAATGACCCGAATTTTTTTGTGATGGCGGTTGCCAGGGTATCTTTCGGTTTTCCTCCAGCTTTTGGAGAAATACATTTAAAATAAAGCGAATGGTTATAGTAACCGCCTGCGTTGTTTTTAATTTCAGGAATACTGGTATCTAATTTAGACAAAACCTCTTCAATTGTTAGTCCCTCCAACTCAGTTCCAGCAATAGCTTTGTTTAGGTTGTTGGTATAAGTCAAATAATGTTTTGAATAATGCATCTCTACTGTTAGTGGAGAAATATTTGGATTTAAACCGTCATAATTAAATTGTAATTGTTCTAATTGAAATGTTCCCTCATCTGCAGTTACATCAACAGGAACACCCATCGTTATTTTTTCTTCGGCTGATGGTAAGGGTACTTCGACAACTTCGGTTAATTTCTTTTTATTACAAGAAAGAAGTAGTAGGAATATAAATAAAATCGATAGAAAGGAATTAAACTTTTTCATGAAAGTAAATTATTGGTTCATTAGGGAATTTATAATATCGATGTATTTTTCTTTGGCTTCCTCAATTGATAAATGACTCACTTGAATCCAAGCATTGGTTTTAAAAGCATTTCTAAGATCATTACTTTCAGCATGATTATAACTCAATGTTCCATAAGTTGCTTGTTTGTAAAAGGCATAAAGCCGCAACTGCACATCCTGAGGCAAAGAAGCCTGAGTCATATTGGAAGCAATTTCAACGGCTTCATCAAATTTCAAATCTAACTCCGTTAGGTTCATACTGTTTTAGAAGCAATAATGGTTTTTCCTCCAATTGCTTTTTGATTAAGTACAACATTTATAGGTGTTCCAATCGGAAAGAACAAATCAACTCTAGAACCAAATTTTATAAATCCGGCATCTTCTCCTTGTATAACTTGCATTCCTTCTTCGGCATAGTTAACAATTCTTCTAGCCAAAGCCCCTGCAATTTGACGGTAAAGAATAGCTCCAAACGTCTTATTTTCGATTACTACAGTTGTTCTTTCGTTTTCTTCACTCGCTTTTGGATGCCAAGCGACTAAAAATTTTCCAGGATGGTATTTACTGAATTTTACAATACCACTCAGTGCATAGCGCGTTACATGAACATTTATAGGCGACATAAATATTGAAACTTGTATCCGTTTATCCTTAAAATATTCTGCTTCATAAACTTCTTCTATAACTACTACTTTTCCGTCTACTGGGGAAAGAATTTGATTTTCGTTAAGGATAAAGTTTCGTTTTGGATTTCTAAAAAATTGTAAAATGATAATCAACAATAAAAATGCAGCAATTTGAACAGTCATTTTAATCCAATTGATTTCAATGAATTTTTCGGACAATAAAAGCACTAAAATTGTAAAAGCATTACCTATTAAAATGGACGGGGCACCTTCTTTATGAAACATAGTTTAGAATTTGATAAAATAAAAATATAATTGGTGCTGCAAATATAACACTATCTAGTCTATCTAAAACACCACCGTGACCGGGCATTATTTTTCCGCTGTCTTTTGCACCAGCAATTCTTTTAAACTTGGACTCAATTAAGTCCCCAATAGTCCCGAAAACACCAACAATCAAAGCCATTATAATCCAGATATAAATATTATTCTCATTAATTTCTATATAATATTTAGAAATAATATAGCCCGCAATTATAGCAAATAAAATTCCACCTAAGAAACCCTCTATAGTTTTTTTGGGAGAAACACTTTCAAATAATTTTATTTTTCCAATACTTTTCCCAACGATATAAGCAAAGGTATCATTTGTCCAAATCAGAAGAAAAACGCTGATGATAATTTTAGGATTGTATCCTGAATTTCCGAAAGGAATTTTGGTAATCAAAATAAACGGAAGTGTAATGTATCCAATAATATAAATGTATTTTGACAGTGTAGAAATTGAAACTACTTTTTTGTCAAATAAAAAAAACAAACACTTTACAGAAACGAATAAAGTAAAAAAAAGCACAATTAAATCTATATCTTTATTGAATTTCAGAGAATATAATAAGGTTTCAGCTTTTGAAGCTTTAGCAATTTGAAACGAAATAAAATAAGTTGTGAAGGCAAATAGAATAGGAAAAATTTTGTTGATTTTTACCAAACTACAAAATTCATAAACGGCTATTATGAGAAATATTCCGAAGAGAATAAAAAAACTGGCAAAATTTTCGTTTGTTGAAAATTGAATTGAAGCTAGTAATAAAATTACATAAATCGCACCCGATAGTAGTCTCTTGAGTGTTTCATTCATGATTAATAATCTTCTAAAAGCAACAAATATAGATTTTTAGCGGTACTTCCGTAATGGGTAAAGTTTTCTTCTAGTGCTTTTTCGAAATATTTTATGGTAGTGATATTGGTAGGATAATCCTTTAGGTATTTCTTTTTGATTACACTAAGTCCATCACTTTTTGAGTCTATAATTTGGCTAATGGAAGCGACAATAATAATGTTAGTAGGCAATTCATTGGGCTTGTTCTGCTTGATTTGATTCGAAGAAAATAATATAGAACCTTCGTCAGCAATCAGATTTTCGCAACTAGCCAATAAAAAAGCGGGGCTTTTCGGCTTGTCATAGCTGATTTTATTTTCGTCAAGTAAGTTAAAAAGTTTATTTTCATAACATAATGCTTCATTTTCGAACCAATCATTTTCTTCTAAGATATTCTCGAAATGATCTTTAATTTCAGATGCGTTTTCACAGTACAAAAATTTTCCACCATTTTTTTTAAAATTATAGATAAATTTTTCATCCAAAGGAGCATTTGTCGCTAGATTGTGTTGTCCATATTCATTTTCTTTTTCCTCATCCGAAGCTGGATTACTAGCGCCAAAAATTTTTCTAAAAAGACTCATATTCTTCTATACTAATTTTGTTATTTTTTTTGAAATCGTTCAAAGATAAAAAAATCTTAATTCAAAAGTTGCTTTTGAATTAAGATTTTAAATAATTAAGTGGTTTTGTAAGCGATTATTAAGACACTACCGCTTCAAGATTGAGGTCAAATGTTCTTTTGCCAAAAATAGTTTCTAAGTCGTCTTTAAAAATCACTTCTTTTTCTATCAAAATATCCGCCAGTTGATTTAATTTATCTTTATTATCCTCTAATATTTTGATAGCTCTTTGGTATTGACCTTCTATTAATAAGGAAATCTCTTTATCAATTGTCTTAGCGGTTTCTTCGGAATACGGTTTAGAAAAACTATACTCACTTTGCCCAGTTGAATCGTAATACGTAACATTTCCTATTTTATCATTCAAACCGTAAATCGTTACCATAGCACGAGCTTGTCTTGTCACTTTTTCTAAATCGCTGAGTGCTCCAGTCGAAATTCGGTTAAAAGTTACTTTCTCGGCAGCTCTTCCGCCCATTGTAGCGCACATTTCGTCCAGCATTTGATCCGTTCTCACGATTTGTCTTTCTTCGGGTAAATACCAAGCTGCACCAAGACTTTGTCCTCTTGGAACAATAGTTACTTTGATTAATGGTGCTGCGTGTTCTAGCATCCAACTTACGGTGGCGTGACCCGCTTCATGAATCGCTATCGCTTTCTTTTCATCGGGTGTCACGATTTTATTTTTCTTTTCAAGTCCGCCTACAATTCGGTCTACAGCATCCAGAAAATCTTGTTTGTCTACAGCGGTTTTGTTGTTTCTGGCAGCAATCAAAGCGGCTTCGTTACATACATTGGCAATATCCGCTCCCGAGAAACCAGGAGTTTGTTTGGCAAGAAAATCCAAATCTAAACCTTCCACTTTTTTTAATGGGGCAAGATGCACTTGAAATATTTCGGCTCTTTCGCGAATATCAGGTAAGTCTACAAAAATTTGTCTGTCAAAACGTCCTGCACGCATTAATGCTTTGTCTAAAACATCAGCTCTATTGGTTGCAGCTAAAACGATCACATTCGAATTGGTTCCAAAACCATCCATTTCGGTTAATAATTGGTTTAGCGTATTTTCGCGTTCATCGTTTCCGCCTGACATGTTGCTTTTTCCTCGGGCTCTACCTACAGCATCAATTTCATCGATAAAGATAATAGCAGGTGATTTTTCTTTGGCTTGTTTAAATAAATCACGTACTCTCGAAGCACCAACTCCAACAAACATTTCGACAAAATCCGAACCTGAAAGCGAAAAGAAAGGCACTTGGGCTTCGCCAGCCACAGCCTTCGCCAATAAGGTTTTTCCCGTTCCTGGAGGCCCAACGAGCAAAGCACCTTTTGGAATTTTACCGCCAAGATTAGTGTATTTTTCAGGATTTTTTAAGAATTCTACAATTTCTTGAATTTCTTCTTTTGCTCCTTCTAAACCGGCTACATCTTTGAATGAAGTTTTTATATCAGTTTTTTCGTCAAATAATTTGGCTTTAGATTTACCAATGTTAAAAATTTGACCACCGCCACCTCCGCCGCCAGACATTCTTCGCATGATAAATAACCAAACACCGATGATAATAATAATTGGAAGTAGACTAATGATAATATCCGACCAATTACTGCTGTCCTGGTAATCATAATCTTTCAGTTTACCCTCGACAACCGCTTTTTCTAATTTTCTTTCAAAAATTTGACTATCGCCAAGACTTAACTTATAATGAGGTCCTTTGTTGGGTTGTTCTAATATGTTTTTGGCTATTTTTTTGTTCGCTGGATCTTTCAATGCAGCCGCGCTTAAATAAATTTCAGCCTCTTTTTTATTAAAAATTATTATTTTTTCAATTTGCCCTTTTTCTAAAATAGCATTGAATTGCGGTTGTTGCAATTTAATAGGGTCTGCGGGTAAACTAGAGCCGTTAGTAATGAAATTTATGAATAAAAAAACCAAAGCTAATGCAGCATAAATTAACCATGGACTTACTTTAAAATTGTTTGAATTTGGATTATTATTTTTAGCCATTTTGTGTAAATTTCTTTAGTATTTATTTTGGATTGTGGTGATTTTAGCATCACCCCACAGACTTTCTATGTTATAATATTCTCTTATTTGCTTCTGGAAAACATGAACCACGATGTGTACATAGTCCATAAGAACCCATTCGGCATTATCAGAACCTTCCACATGCCAGGGCTTGTCTTTTAATTCTTTGGATACTGTTTTTTGAATTGAGTTAACAATAGCGTTAACTTGTGTGTTTGAATTTCCGTTGCAGATTACAAAATAGTCACAAACGGCGGTGTCTATTTCTCTTAAATCCAGAATATCGATGTCATTGCCTTTTACTTCTTCGATTCCTTTTATAATGTTTGCTAGTAAAACATCATTATTTATTGTCTTTTTTGTCATGAATTATTTTTGATATAAGTTGGTAAAGTTACCATTTTTTGTGATTATTTTTGAACTTAAATAGAATATTAACTTCTGTTTCACAAAACATATTTTATGAAACTAATCAAACTCGATGCCATAGATTCGACCAATGAATTCTTAAAAGGATTATCGAGCACCCAAACTCTCGATAATTTTACGGTTGTAACTGCCGAAAATCAAACAAAAGGAAAGGGACAAATGGGAGCCGTGTGGCTTTCTGAACCAGGTAAAAATCTAATAATGAGTGTTTTGATTAAAGATTTATTGCAGGACAGTAGCCAGCTATTTAGTATTAACAGCATCATAGCCGTTTCGGTTATAGAGGCACTACAAGTCTTTACTATTCCAGAGTTAAGTATCAAATGGCCCAACGACATAATGTCATACAACAAAAAGATTGGCGGAATTTTGATTGAAAATATTCTGAAAAATAATGGAGTAATACTCTCTATAGTAGGCTTAGGGCTGAATGTAAACCAAACCGATTTCGATCAATTGCCAAAAGCTGCTTCACTAGCTTCAATTTGCAAAACTACTTTTGACAAAGATGAGATTCTTTTTAAAATTATGGATATTATTAAACATAACTGCCTTTTGTTCAACAAAAATAATAGCTCTTTTTTTGAACAATACAGTGATATGCTCTTTAAAAAAGGAATACCGATGCCTTTTTCACTCGAGTCGAAAGGACTAGCAGACGAAGTTGATCAAAACCAACAAAAATTTATGGGGATAATTCAAGGGGTTTCTCTAAATGGAAAACTTCAAATTCTTTTAGAAGACGACACCATTTCAGAATTTGATATTAAAGAAATCCAAATGCTGTATTAAAAAAACCTTTTAGAAACAACTAAAAGGTTTAAGGATTTTTAATTATATTGTTACGTGATAATCAATTAGAAAGATATATTGTCGTAAAATGCGATAAAATTTAATAAAAAGTTATTTTGCCGCAGATTTCACTGATTAAAAAAATTTTAAAAATCCATTAAGAATTAATCTGTGCTAATCTGTGAAATCTGTGTCAAAAAAAAATGGGCTACATTAAAATACGAAATTAAATTTTAGTCATTACTTAACTTTGGCATATTCATAGCCAAGGTTTCAATAAATTTGCCAATTGGTCCTTTTATCATCATGCCCATCATCGCATTAAATTCGCCTTCAAAAAGCAGTTGTACACTAGACGAATCCTCAGAAACGGAAAGAATGTCTGCTTCTAATGTGAAAGGCAATTTGTCACTTGCAGCACCCAAAACTATTTTGTTTGGAGCCACCTTTTCCTTCATTATTAATTTTATTTCAGGCATTCCTTTTAGACCAAAAATAAAAGCATTGTCTCCAATAACTTCAAATTTAGCAATATTATCGGGCATCAACTTTTCGAAATTTCTCACATCACTCAATAAATCAAATAATTCTTGAGCTGATTTTTCAACGCTTATTCTCGGGCTTTCTAAATTCATTTTTTTGTCATTGCGAGGAGTTGCGAGGCACGAAGCAAAGCAATCTAATCCTCCATTTAATATTTGTTTTTCTATATTTTATACGGCGATTCCCCATGTCGATGGACTTAAATTCCATTCTCTTAATACTTGTTCTTCCGCTTCGGTAATATATCTTTTTGCCACAGCTAAATTCAATAAATTGGAATAATTGCTCAAAGTGAACAAATCAATATTGGCGTTCTTGAAATTTGTATTTGCTACATCAAAACCATACGTAAATACGGCAGCCATTCCTTTTATATTCGCCCCGGCGGCGCGCAAGGCTTCTACTGCAAGAAGGCTACTGTTTCCGGTACTTATTAAATCTTCTATGATTACTACATTTTGTCCTTTTTGCAAAAAGCCTTCTACTTGGTTTTGTCTTCCGTGTTTTTTAGGCTCTGGACGTACATAAACAAAAGGCAAACCCATACTTTCGGCAACCAAAATCCCTAATCCAATGGCGCCAGTGGCTACTCCAGCAATAACATCTGGTTTTCCAAATTGCTTTTCGATATTTTTTGCAAACTCATCCCGAATGTAATTTCTTATCACTGGAAACGATAAAATTAATCGGTTATCACAATAAATCGGGGATTGCCAACCCGAAGCCCATGTAAAAGGATTTCTTGGATTCAATTTAATTGCATTTATTTGCAAAAGTAATTCGGCAGTTTTCTCGGCAGTATCTTTATTAAATATCATACTACAAATGTATAAAGTTTTTGTGAACGACAAACCACTTTTTTTGACAAATGAAATCTCTAAGGAGACTAATTTTCAGCTTTTCCTGCTAGAAAGTGTTGATATAGTGCAACTTATTGTCAAAATTTTTCAAAACAAAGTTCAAAAAGCCTATCTCTACCATCCTGACGAGAGAGAGATTATGAAAACCCTAAAATCTAAAATTCCTGTGAATAAAGCGGGTGGAGGGTTGGTTTACAACAAAAAAGGTCAAGTTTTATTTATTTTCAGAGGCGGAAAATGGGATTTGCCCAAAGGAGGAATCGAAAAAGGAGAAGAAATAGAAACTACCGCCATGCGTGAAGTTACGGAAGAAACTGGCGTAGACCAATTAAGAATTATACGAAAACTCCAAAAAACCTACCACGTATTCAAACGCAATGGAATTTACAAGCTAAAAATTACCCATTGGTTCGAAATGCAATCTGAATTTGAGGGAATTCCAGTAGGGCAAATCGAAGAAGGTATTGAGAAAGCAATTTGGGTTGACCCTAGTAAAATATTCGAAATTTTAGAAAATTCCTACGAGAACATCAAATTATTGTTCGAGGAAGAAAATAGTAGTTTGTAGTAGGCAGGTTAAAGATTTCAGGTTAAAGATTTCTTTACTGTTTTAGTTTTCCTAATTGGTGTTAGTATTTCGCATTTGAACACTAAAAAACTGAACACTGAACACTTTTCTATTTATTACCCCCCCCTTGTTTTATTTTCAGATACTGACAATCAAGACCGTTTGGCAATAGTATTCATATTAATTTTACAATTAATTCATTTTTGAACTACTATTATTACTAAATTATTAAAAATTTAGCCTTACTAAACAACTGTTAATTTTTTTGTTAACTTAGCCTACCCTCAAGTTTATAATTTCTATAATTTACTGATTAATAATACAATATCTGAAAAAAGGTGTTGAGGATTAGTATGATTTGAAGTTAAATTTAATAATGAACTCGTTAGCCGAAAAGAGGAACTAGAGTAGGCAGGATTTTAAAATTTTAGAAATTATGAGTATGGAAATTTTTCAAACCAATACACAAGACGGGCTTTTTTTAATAAAAGTAAAAGTTGATACTGTAAAAAAAGCATTTACTAAAGTACAGTATCTAATTGATAATAAAAAAATTAAGCCATCTTTGGCTGTCTCCGAAATAGATGAAAATGGCAATATTGACCTTGATGAAAACAATAAAACACAATGGAAAACCATCGATATCATTGGAAAATTTATAGGGCATACCATAGAAATTGTAACAATAATAGAAAACCTGCCAATAAGTTGTAAAACTAATGAAAAAGTAAAACAATTTATTTTAGATAATGTTAGAATTGATTATGATTTTAAAGAAAATAGTAATTCAACAAATTACAAGCTTTCGGAAAATGACCAAATCGAACTGTTCGTTGAACAGACAGGGAAAATTTCAAAAAAGATAAAAATTGTTAAATCTTAAATTAAGAAAGTATGAAAAATTTAATCCTGTTAGTATTCATAATTGTTTTTCCACTTTTATGCCATTCGCAAATTGAAATTAAAGATATAGAGATTCCGACTGCACCTGCATTAAGTATGCTAAACGCATCTAATACATTGTTAGAGACACCTAAAAGTGTCAAAGCATTAACTAGTAGCCTTGCAAATGGATTAGGAAATAATTTTGCAATAGAATTCGCACCCTATTTTTTCTTAAAGAAAAACAAAAGTTATTATGATTTTAATGGATATTATGTAAAAGATAGAAAGTATATTGAAAAAAGTATTTTTAATGATGTTTATTCTAATTTTTCAATTTCTGTTGCTTCAATAAAAAAAGACACTACAACCAGTATATCAATTGGTTTTAGAACAACTTTAGTTAAAATTAAAAACAAAAAGCAAAAGGATTATTTTATTACGGCCGATGAATATTATAAAGAAAAGATATATAAACCTTTTTATGAAAATCCAAATATTGATATAGATGAATTAAAAAATAATCAAGACTATATCAATGCAGAAAAGGAATACAATAAATTAATGGGTAATATTGATATATTAAAACCATTATTTATAATCAATACTGCTTTTGGCTATAGTCAGGTTTATCTAGGAAATAAATATGCAACCGCACAAAAAGATAAAGTCTCTGGATGGATAACAATGAGCTATAACAATTTACTCAATCCAACAGAAGATGATAATCATCAATATTTTAGCATTTATCTTTTAGGAAGGTTTTTAAATGATAATATGTTTTTTGATAAATCCATAAATCAATTTATTACTAAAAATAATATTGATATAGGTGGTAAAGTAGAGCTTGAATTTAACGATTTATCGTTTGGGTATGAGTATGTAGCACGAACAAATGAGGCTAATAATTATAGATCTGTCGGAAGTATAAAATACAAAATATCAAAAGAACTTTTTTTAAATGGTGGATTTGGTAAAAACTTTGAAAAAAATGATAATCTAGTAAGTTTCTTGGGAATTAATTGGGGGATAGATTTAGATAAAAATTCATTTACTAAATAACCGTAAAATAATATAAATTATGATTGAAGATACAGGTACAATTTCGTTTTTACTCTACGGAGTATTTATCCTAATAACTATAGTAGCAATGGTTTTCGCTTTTAAACAAATTAAAAACGGAACTATTGAAACAGAAAAATTAGATAAAATGATTGAATTATTCAAATATGTAATTGTTTCAACTGCAATCGCTACTGTTACTCTTGTTGTATCTGATTTATTTAAAGAAAGAGATCAAGATGTAAAAGAATTGGAATATTTTGATAAATATGTTGTCGATGTTAAGAAAGTTGATAATATTCAAGAACGACTTCAATTGTCAAAATACTTATCAATTGTTGCACCCAGTGGTGAGTTGAAAAAATCTTGGACAATTTATTATGATACAGTAAAAGTAGAATATGAAGAATATTTAGCAAACCTTACAATTAAGAAGGCCTTAGATGCTATAGAACATCCTACTGATAAACAGATTGCTGACGGAATAAAAGTTGAGGAAAAAATAAATATTGCTAATAGTCCATTAGCAGCATCAGATAATAATTCAAGTCAAGAATTAAAATCTAATAAAATGACTGCAAGTGATTTTGAAAAATTAGGTTTTGAAAATTTAAGAAATAAAGACTATGAAAAAGCAAAAGAAAATTTTAATAGCAGTTATGAGATTTTTCCAAAATTGCACAATGTAGATGAAATAAATAGATTGTTAAATAAAATTCATCCTATAGATAATAACTCTTGGAATCAAGTTTACAGTATCATTCTTAAAAACTATTCATGGGGAATGCCTATTGATATTAAAAAAGAGTTCATAAAATTAACTAGTGGTACTAAAAATTAATAAAACCCATCCTATCGACAACAGAAACTAGAGTATTCCCTAGTTGTATAGAACAACACTAGGGGCATCAATACACTACCCGCCAAAAAATTATAGACCTATATCCTTCTTACCAAAAAAGTTCCAATGAAAATCTCCGCAAATGTCTCCTGACTTTGCGGAATTTTTTTTTAAATGTACACTCAATTAGGTGTCGTGACAAAATTTTCATTTTGAAAAAAAAGCACATAGAGCGTTTGAAAATTTACATTTTAAAAAAAAATAAAACCAAAACTAAAAAAAATTAAAGCCAAAATACTCCTTTTTAGGATTGCTTATCTGTGAGAAATGTGGTAGGTTTGAGGATTACTATATTTGGATGAAAAATGAAGCTCATGCAAGAATTAAAATAAATCAACATCTTACTGAAGTAGGATGGCGATTTTTTGATAATGAGTTTGGAAGTGCTAATATTTTACTTGAGAATCATGTCAAAATAACCCAAACAGTAATTGATGATTGGGGGAATGATTATGAAAAAGTAAAAAATGGTTCTTTAGATTTTTTATTAGTTGATGATTATAACAAACCCATTTGTGTTTTAGAAGCAAAAAAAGAAAGCATACATCCACTTTCAGCTAAAGAGCAAGCTAGAAAATATGCCAACACAGTAGGTGCACAATACATTATTCTTTCTAATGGTATTGTTCATTATCTATGGGATTTAAAAAAAGGAAATCCAAAACCTATTTATAAATTTCCTTCGCCCAGTGAGATTGGAGCTATAAAGGAATGGAATCCTGATAGAATATCATTGTCAGAAGAAGAAGTTGCAATTGATTATATAGCTTCTATTCAGATGCCAGATTATGCAGAAAGACCTGGTTGGAATGGTAGTATTGAAAATAGTACAGACTTCATTTGGAATAATGGATTACGTTTTTTAAGATATTATCAACTGAATGCAATTAAAGCACTTCAAAAATCAGTAAGTGAAGGAAAAGACCGTTTTCTTTTTGAAATGGCGACCGGAACAGGAAAAACATTAACTGCTGCTGCTGTTATTAAATTATTTTTACGTTCAAAAAATGCTCGTAAAGTATTGTTTTTAGTTGATAGAATTGAATTAGAAGACCAAGCTTTTAAAGATTTTACTAATTATTTAAAACCTGATTATTCTACTTTTATTTACAAAGAGCATAAAGACGATTGGAGAAAAGCAGACATTTTAGTTACTACAATACAATCGTTACTTTTTAACAATAAATATAGAGACCTTTTTACACCAACTGATTTTGATTTATTAATCTCTGATGAGTCACATCGTTCAGTTTCTGGAAATTCTAGAGCCGTTTTTGAATATTTTAATGGTTATAAATTGGGATTAACAGCGACCCCAAAAGATTATTTAAAAAGTATTGATATTGATAAAATCAAAGAAAATGACCCAAGGGAGATTGAACGCAGAATGTTGCGAGATACCTACACTACATTTGGATGTGAAAGCGGTGAACCTACTTTTCGTTACACCTTACTACAAGGGGTAAAAGATGATTTTCTTAGAAATCCAATAACTGTAGATGCAAGAACAGAAATAACAACACAACTTCTTTCAGATGAAGGTTATGCAGTTGTAAATACTACCATAGAAGGTGAAGAATCAGAAACGTTTGTTTCACGCGATTTTGAAAAACGCTTTTTCTCAGACAAAACTAATTACGTGTTTTGTAAAACGTTTATTGAAAAAGCACTTCGTGATCCAATCACAAATGAAATAGGAAAAACAATAATCTTTGCTGTTAGTCAAAATCATGCAAGAAAAATTGCTGAATTATTAAATGACTTAGCTGAAAAGCTTTATCCTAATAAATATAATTCCGATTTTGCCGTGCAAGTAACTTCTCAAGTTTCCGATGCACAACAAATGACTATTAATTTTTCAAACAACAATTTAAATGGTCGTTCAAATTGGCTTGAAGGTTATAAAACTAGTAAGTCAAGAGTTTGTGTAACTGTTGGAATGATGACAACAGGTTATGATTGTTCTGATTTACTCAATATTTGTTTGATGCGACCTGTTTTTAGTCCTTCTGATTTTGTACAGATAAAAGGAAGAGGAACACGAAAACACACTTTTACTTTTAAACATAAAAATGAATTGAATGAAGAGGAAATCATTCAACATGATAAAAAAAACTTCAAACTTTTTGACTTCTTTGCCAACTGTGAATATTTTGAAGATAAATTTGATTATGATGAAGTGTTAAAATTACCTAAAACAAGAGAAAGTTCTACAACTGATGGTGGTGAAACTAAGAAAATTGTAAAATATGAAAGTGATAGAACAGATATTTTGCAAGTCATGGAGGAAAAAGAAATTGGTCTAGAAGGAATGAAGATTGACCGTATGCTTTTTCAAAAGTTTGAGGATAGAATTGTTATGGATGATATCATCAAAAAAAATGTAGAATTAGGCAATTGGGAATTTATAGTTAGTCATATTCAAAATGAAATTCTAGATAAACCAAATGAATATTTCAATATTGATAAACTACGTAAAGCTGCTAAAATAGACCGTAAAATTTCTATTCGTGAAATGGTAGAAAAGATATTTGGCATTATACCAAAGTTTAAATCAAAAGATGAGTTACTTGATGAAGAATTTGATAAATTCATTTCCATTTATCCTCCAGAAGAAGATGTGAATATTAGAGCATTACAATATTTCTTTAAAGCTTACATCGTTGACCAAGATATTCGGAAAATAATTGAAACTAAAGATTTTCAATCGTTACAAACTAATCCAACATTAACCATCAATCAATTTAAAGAAGTAGCTACAAAGTATAGAGAAGTAATTCCTGTTTACATTAAAGATTATATTAACCTTGAAAGCTTTGCTGCATAATGGCAAGGTATAACAATAAGTTTAGAATAGAATCTGCACGATTGTTAAACTGGGATTATTCTCAACGAGCTGCATATTATATTACAATATGTACTGCCAACAGAGAACATTTTTTTGGAATGGTGCAAAATAATGAAATGGTTTATTCTAACATTGGGACAATTGTTGAACAAGAATGGATTAATACACCAAAAATTAGACCTGATATGAATTTAGAATTGGGCGAATTTGTGGTAATGCCTAATCATTTTCATGGGATTATTTTTATCGGAAATAATGAATATAATTCAAATATTGTTAGAGACGCCAAGCATGGCGTCTCTACCGATGATATTTACAAAAACGAATTTGGCCCACAATCCAAAAATGTATCATCCATAATTCGTGGGTTCAAATCAGCGGTAACGGTTCAATCAAAAAAGATTAACCCTGATTTTGGTTGGCAACCAAGATTTTATGATCATATCATTAGAAATCCTAAATCGTATGACGTGATTTCGCAATATATCATCGACAATCCAAAAAAATGGGTTGATGATGAATTTAATAAATAATATCCTGTAGAGACGCCATGCATGGCGTCTCTACCACCACCAACAACAATAAAAACAAATAATGTTAGATACCATAACAAAAAGACGAATTGACGATTGCCGCGATATTTTGGTGGGTAAATTACCCGACCCAAAATCGCAAATAGAACAAATTACCATTGCGCTTATTTATAAATTCATGGACGACATGGATAAAGAAGCCATTGAATTGGGTGGAAAGGCAAAATTCTTTTCAGATTATACCATTCCAGACCCAAGCGATACCAACAAACAAATTGTTGTGCCTTTTGAAAAATACAGTTGGGATAATTTGTTTGACACCAAAGTTAGTGCGACCGAAATGTTGAAATTGTATTCGGAAGCGATTGAGGGAATGGTGAAAAACCCCAATATACCCGAATTGTTTGCTAACATATTTAAAAATGCCTATTTGCCTTATCGTGACCCAGAAACCTTAAAAATGTTTCTAAAAACGATAAGCGAATTTGAATATACACACAGCGAAAAACTGGGCGATGCCTTTGAATATTTGTTATCGGTAATGGGTTCACAAGGCGATGCCGGACAATTTAGAACACCACGCCATATTATTGATTTTTTGGTAGCAGCAGTTAATCCTAGTAAAAATGATACTATACTTGACCCGGCATGTGGGACGGCAGGATTTTTAATTTCTGCCTTTAAATATATTAAAGAACAAAACAATAATGTTTTAAAACCTGAGGAACAAAAAAATCTAATAAAGAACTTTATAGGTTACGACATATCACCCGATATGGTGCGATTGAGTTTAGTGAATTTGTATTTACACGGTTTTTCTGACCCACATATTTTTGAATATGATACATTGAGCAGTGAAGTCCGTTGGGACGAAACCTTTGATGTAGTACTTGCCAACCCACCGTTTATGAGCCCAAAAGGCGGAATTCGACCGCACAAAAAATTTGGAATTAGCAGTAACCGAAGCGAAGTATTGTTTGTAGATTATATAGCCGAACATTTAAACCCAAAAGGACGTGCCGGAATTATTGTACCCGAAGGCATTATTTTTCAAAGCGGTACCGCATACAAAGCCTTACGCAAAATGTTGGTCGACAAATATTTGTATGCTGTGGTAAGTTTGCCTGCTGGTGTTTTTAACCCGTATAGTGGTGTAAAAACCTCAATTTTATTGATGGATGCCGATTTAGCCAAGAAAACTAAAGACATTTTATTTATAAAAATAGACAACGATGGTTATGGTTTAGGTTCACAGCGCAATGCCGTAAAAGGCGGGCAATTAGAAGAAGCGGTGCAAATTATTCATGATTTTGCAAAATTGCATCGTCAAAACGACGTAGAGACGCCATGCATGGCGTCTCTACAGGAAAATAAAATTGCCCAAATAGTTCCCAAAACCGAAATTGGAAAAAGTGGGGATTATAATTTGAGTGGGGAAAGGTATAAAGTCAATCTTCCTATAAATTCAAAATATAGTTTTGTGAAATTATCAGATATATGCGATGTAAGAGATGGAACCCACGATAGCCCAAAATATGTTAATGAAGGATTTCCATTAGTTACATCAAAAAACATCAAAAATGGTGTAATTGATTTTGAAAATGTAAATTATATAACTGAATCAGATTTTATTAAAATAAGTCAACGTTCATACGTAGATGATGGCGATATAATTATGCCAATGATTGGAACTATTGGAAACCCAATTGTTGTAAAAAAAGAAAGAGAGTTTGCAATTAAAAATGTTGCATTAGTTAAGTTTTTAGAAAATTCAAAAATTATAAACCATTACCTGAAATACATTCTTGATTCTGATTTTTTCAAAGATAGTTTTACTCTTTCTTCATCTGGATCAACACAGAAATTTATCTCTTTGAGTTTTATTAGATCGCTTCAAATCCCATTGCCACCACTTTCAATTCAAGAAGAAATTGTTGTTGAAATTGAAAGCTATCAAAAAATAATTGATGGTGCTAAAATGGTGGTGGATAATTACAAACCAAGAATTGAGATTGACACCGATTGGGAGATTGTTGAGTTAGGAAATGCCCCATTTGAAATAATTGATGGAGATAGAGGAGTAAATTATCCTAATGGTGATGACTTTCAATCAGAAGGTTATTGTTTATTTTTGAATACTAAAAATGTTAGAGATAATGGATTTCGTTTTAATGAATTAATGTTCATTACTAAAGAAAAAGATGAAAAATTAAGAAAAGGAAAATTACAAAGAGAAGATGTGTTATTAACTACAAGAGGAACTATTGGTAATACCGCATATTATAATGAAAATGTCCCTTATGAAAACATAAGAATTAATTCAGGTATGTTAATTTTTAGACCTAACAATAAAAAAATTATTTCTGAGTATTTGTATTATTTCTTTCAATCTGAAAATTGTCAAATTCAATTTAAAAATATTGTTTCTGGCGCTGCACAACCACAATTACCAATTCGTGATTTAAAATTCGCAAAAATCCCTTTGCCACCAATAGAAACCCAACAAAAAATCGTTTCCCAAATTGAAAAAGAGCAAGCGTTAGTTAATGCTAATAAAGAGTTGATAGGTATTTATGAGCAGAAGATAAAGAATAGGATTGGTAAGGTTTGGGGAGAGTAATATGAAAGCATTACAAGACATAATAGATAGACATAATAAAGTTGCGTTTTTAATTGGCAATGGTCCAAACTTGGCGTCAAGCATCATGCCATCATTGTGGCGGGTTTGCCGAAGGTTAGGTTTGAGTAAATAAAATTTAAAAAATAGAATTATGGCTATAGATCTTGCAAAAATAACAGCAAAAAAACTACTTGAAAAATTCGGTATTGGTGATCATAAACCTGGTTCAGGGAGTGCAGCAGCTTTTCAAGGTATGCTTGCTTCCGAATTACTTATAACAGTAATAAGCATTACAAATAAACCAAAATATCAAAAAAAATATGAAAAAGTGCTTCCCGCTTTACTAAGTATGCACATAAAACTTGAAAAAGATTTTTTGCCACAGTTAGAAAATTTTTTCTACACTGATTCATATTACTTTGATAGAGCAATTACTTTTCGGAAAGAACGGGACAAAGAAGAGGATTTTTTTATTAGAGGTGAATTAAATGTAAAGTCTTTAGAAGAGTTAAAAAAATCTATAGAAATTCCTGTTCAAATTGCTAATATTTGTATTGAAATAGCAGAAATAGGGTTGTATGTATTTGACAATGCTTATAAGTCTGCTCGAGGTGACTCACAGGTTGCTATTTCAAACGCTGTTTCCGCTTTGCAAGGTTGTTTATCAATTATACAGTTAAATCTTTTTTTATTAAAAGTAAATGAGTTTAGATGGACATCAGGAATACGAAAGCAATATAAAACTCTAAAGGATAAACTTGATTATTTACAAGTTGAGTCTAACAAAAGGCTAGAAGTTTTAGAACTGCGAGTCGATAAATATGTTAAGATATTCGAAGATACTGACAAATTCTTATCAATTTCAAAAAGTAAAAAAAATTGGACTGATAATGAATTAGAAAATTTAGTTGTTACTTTTCAAAATTTGATTTGGAGACACAGAAAGGTCATCTGGGAAACAGAAACACCAAAAAGTGCTTTTGAAATTTTAGATGTCTTTAAAATATTGGATAAAGTATTAAATTTTGAAGTCGCTTTTGCAAATGATCTTTCCGATAGTAACTCTGAAGTGGAATGTGCAGGAATTATTGACCAATCTAGTAGACAAGTTTTACTTTCTAAAAAATTTAATCATCAGGTACAAAATTTTACATCTGCTCACGAATTAGGTCACGCAATATTACATACTGGTCTAAGAATGCATCGTGACATACCACTTGATGGAACAATTAATGGAATATTAAGTTCTGATGAAAAACAAGCCAATAAATTTGCTAGTTATTTTTTGATGCCAAAAAAAATAGTGGACAGTGTTTATAATGATAGATTTGGAAAACGAAGATTTAAAATTGATGAAGAAACTTCATTTAGAATTCCAAAATCTAAATTATCTGAAATGAAAGCAAAACTTAATACAAAAAGAAAATTATCTAGATTTGTTGCATCTATAGAGTTTTACGACGGAAACCCTTTTGCTTCATTATCCTCAATTTTCAACGTTTCAGTTGAGGCTATGGCTATTCGTTTAGAGGAATTAAATTTGATAGATTTTGATTAAATTTTACGAAATAATTGAAAACCAAATAAAAATTAATACAAAATTGTAATACAATAATACTCCATAAACCCACATTCAATAAAAACGATTAGTCAAAGTATATGAATACAGGCGAAATACTTATTTATCAAAACCAAGATGGTAATATCAAAATAGATGTCCGACTAGAGGACGAAACCGTTTGGTTAACGCAAGACCAAATGGCACAACTATTTGGTAAAGGCAGAAGCACCATTACAGAACATATTGGTAATATTTTCAAGGAAGGTGAATTAATTGAAAAAGTGGTCAGTCGGAAATTCCGACATACCACTTCTCACGGTGCTATTGTAGGAAAAACACAAGAAAAAGAAGTTGCACTTTACAACCTTGATGTCATTATTTCAGTTGGGTATCGCGTAAAATCACAACAAGGCACACAGTTCAGAATTTGGGCTACCCAACGACTAAAAGAATACATTATCAAAGGTTTTGCGTTGAATGATGAACGTTTTAAATCGGGTAATGCTATGAATTATTTCAATGAATTGCAAAGTCGCATTCGTGACCCGAGCATGAAAATGCGAACTGGCGGAGCAAATTCGTTTGTCTGAAAAATTTTTCTACCAAAAAATAGAAGATATTTATACTACTAGTATAGATTATGATCCAAAGGATGAAAAATCGATAGCGTTTTTTAAAGTTGTTCAAAATAAATTGCTTTGGGCGATTTCTCAAAATACCGCAGCCGAGTTGGTTTACAGAAGAGTTGATGCCAGTTTACCTTTAATGGGAATGCTCTCGTATGATAAAAAAGAAGCAAAATCGGTAACAAAACAAGAAGTTAGTGTTGCTAAAAACTACTTGAACGAAGAAGAAATGAAGTTGTTAGGACTTTTAGTAGAGCAATATTTAGCATTTGCAGACACTATGGCACAGCAGCAAACCCCAATGTATATGAAAGATTGGATCGCTAGGTTAGATGGTTTGCTTCAATTGAATGGGCGAGAATTGTTGAACCATGCAGGAACTATTTCACATCAAATGGCAATAGACAAATCGGAAAACGAATTTCAAAAGTATAAAATTGAGCAAACTACAATTGAAAAAGAACAAAGCTTGAAAGAGATTGAAGCGGATATAAAAAAATTAGGAAACTAAAATTTAACATTGAAAAACTTCTAACTCCCAACTTCCAACTTCTCTCAACTGAACACTTTTTCCCTACCTTTGCAAAATGTATTCAAAACACCATTCTAACAACATACTTCTCAATTTAGGAATAGACAACCTAAATGAAATGCAAGTTGCGGCTCATGAAACCATTTTGAGCGACAACAACGTCTTATTGCTTTCGCCCACGGGATCTGGAAAAACATTGGCTTTTTTGTTGCCTATTTTTGAAATGTTGAAACCAGAGATTCTTTCGGTGCAATGTTTGATTTTGGTTCCATCCCGTGAATTAGGATTGCAAATTGAACAAGTATGGAAAAAAATGGGTACCGCCTATAAAGTAAATGTTTGTTATGGCGGTCACGCTTTAGAAACTGAAATTAAAAATCTGAGCAATCCACCCGCTATATTAATTGGTACTCCCGGACGAATTGCCGATCATATCGATCGAGGCACTTTTCGTACCGATAAAATTGAAACCCTGATTTTAGATGAATTTGATAAATCGTTGCAATTGGGTTTTCACGAACAAATGTCTTTCATTATTGGAAAATTAACCAAATTAAACAAACGCGTTTTGGTATCTGCAACTTCTGATATTGAAATACCAAAATATACACGAGTGGTTAATCCGACGATTCTGGATTTTATTCCAAATCAAGAAGAAGAAACCAATTTGAGTTTAAAAATGATTGTTTCAACAGCAAAAGACAAAATGGAAAGCTTATTTCAATTGCTATGTTCCTTAAAATCGCAATCGGCAATCGTATTTTGCAATCATAGAGATGCTGCTGAACGCATCAGCGACACTTTGAATGAAAAAGGAATTTACGCGACCTATTATCACGGCGGAATGGATCAGGACGAACGAGAACGCGCCTTAATCCAGTTTAGAAACGGAAGTGTGAGTTATTTAATTACCACCGATTTAGCTGCTCGTGGACTTGATATTCCCGAAATGAAGCACGTGATTCATTATCATTTGCCTTTGAAAGAAGATGAATTCACGCATCGAAACGGGAGAACAGCACGAATGTTGGCTTCGGGAACAGCCTATATCATTGCCCACGAAAGCGAAAAAAAAGCAGACTACTTGGATTACGGAATGCCAGTTTTGAAAGTAGAAAACAATTCTACTTTACCCAAACCACCAGAATTTCAAACCATCTACATCAGTGGCGGAAAGAAAAACAAGCTGAATAAAATAGATATTGTGGGTTTCTTTTCCCAAAAAGGAAAACTCGAAAAAGGCGATTTAGGATTAATCGAAGTCAAAGATTTTATCTCGTTTGCGGCGGTAAAATTCAACAAAGTAAAAGATTTACTTCAGAACATCAAGGACGAAAAAATGAAAGGCAAGAAATTCAAAATCGAAGTGGCTCGAAAAGTCATTAAGAAAGAAGACGAGTAATTTTTTTCGTTTGATTTAAAAAATTTTATACTTTTTATAGACTTAACTTCTTTTAGTTGGCAAAATATAATATTTAGTGAGTAGAGCGAGGGATTTTGGTTGAATTTTTGTTTTGTTTGTATGATCGTGGCGCTAACATCAGCTAATGTTTTTTTTATTTGCATGCACTTTTTTTCTTTTCTATAAATTCTATAAATTCTATAAATTCAGAAAATAAATTCGTTGGGTTATATAATCCGCCGCCTATAATTTTTCAAGGGTTGACTAATACCGATTAGCAATATATAAGAGTCCAATAAATTGTACTCAATATATTGTCTATCGGCATTAACCATTGTAAAATTTTAAAAAGGATTAGACCATT
>JAYVIN010000115.1:0-2721 GCA_043770135.1 Flavobacterium sp.
GTTATTTGGGCTCAAAAAGCCGCTAAATATTGGAAAGAAATAGTTTAAAACAAAAACAAAATAACCATGACAATCAACAAAAAACTACAACTAACCCACCAAGAGTATGAAGACTTGTTTTTCGACACCTACCAACGCTGGTGCGAGAGTGTAACTGTGACCGCTCGGGAATTTCAGAAAGTTTTGGCAAATGCGACCATCAATAGATGGTACCGAATTGAATTTGCCAAATGCGAAGCCGAATTTGAACACCTGACCAGTCGATATGAAGGTAGTGACACCATCACTGTGGTAGATCTAAAAAAGTGCTATGACACCTGCACGGTTCAAATGTTCAACATTCGCCCTATGGCGTTGCTTCACGAAGCCAAAAAAACCGAAGCTAAGCCTAGCACGACTATCGTGAGAGGCATTCCCATTCCGTTCTCAATCGTTAATCTCAACTAACCCATGAAAGAATTCAAAGTCCCCGAACGATTAGAGTTGCTTAACGAAGTCTTGAAATACGACTCTTATATGAAAGAAACAGGCAAAGCAGGACATTTCTCCGAAATAGAGAGAATCCTAATCAACCAGGAGCGAGGAAAGCTAATGGCGGGTAACGATAAACACTGCCACTCGCTGGCACTGCGCCAAAAAATAGAATTTGTAATTGAAAAAATCTCAAAAAAAGAGTAATGGAATTTACCCAACAACAAATAGAAAACGCACTTGAGGAAATCGAAATAATGGATCAATATACGATGTGCAGGTTATGGAGGTTCGCGCCTCCAGGCACCGAAATATATTTTAGGAGCGATTTACCAACGAGCGAAGCTTTTCACAAAAGGCTTTTCGTAGAACTAGGAGGCTTCACTGCCGAAATCAGTAAACAATTAGGACATTAATAATAATCATAAAAAAAAGTAAAATGAGCACAGAAACACAAGAAAAACCAGCAATCACATTAGAACAGTTAAGCCCAGAAGCCAAAAAACAATTATTGGCAGATTTGCAAAAAGAGGAAAACGAAAAAAAAGCTAACAAATCGCAAAACATCACGGCTTACAAAGAGCTGACTCAGGAGTTCGTAAACAAAAATGTTGATGTTTTTGTAAATCGTCAACTCAAGAATGAGTCAGACATCAAAAAACTGTTTGCCGATTATCAAGACGTGGTAAAATTGAAAGCCATGGCTTATGGCGATAAAGTTTTAGAACAGGACACACACACCTCCACTTTGCCTGATGGTTCTGCGTCCATTACCATAGGTTACAATGTGAATATAGGATTTGATGGCACAGAACAGGTGGGTGTGAAAGGAATCAAAGATTATATGACCTCATTGACAGACGATAACGAAAATACCCAAAAATTGAAGAGTATGGTTAATGTCTTTTTGAAGGAAAGCAAAAAGACGGGAATGTTGAATCCTGCCAATATCATTCAGTTAAACTCACTCCGTGCCGAAATGAACTCGTTAACATTTAACGAAAACTTAGATATTATCATAGCGGCACAAATCCGCAATGTTTCCACCATGTTTGTTAGCGGCTGGAAAATGATTGAAACCGAAGAGGGCATGAAGAAAAAAATTGAATTTAGATTTTCGATTTCATGAACGCCTGCCACAGCACCATACTGCTATTAATCATTTTAATAGCAGTACTCAACGGAAAAGCCATAGTTGAGTACATCCTTTGGCTTCGATTTAAAATAAGAACCTTTATTAAACAACTCGAAAATGAGCGTAAAAATAATACCCATAGTAGATCACGAATCCTACAACGTCAACGGTAAAGAAGTTTATAAAGACAGCAACGGAAATTGGATTCAACGTCAGGAGTTTACCACACAGGAAACAATGGCGTTCAACAATTATAAGAAAGCTGTCATTGAAAATAAGGCATTCAAAAAACACACAAAAGCAGAATATAAAGGATAAAAATATGGCAAATAATAAAAAAGAAGAAATTCAAATGCAGTTTTTGGTAAAGATTTTAAACGCATTACAAACCGTTTTTGATGAACATAGTGAAAACTATATAGATATTAATAAAGTTGAAAAAGACGGAAATCTTAATGACTTATTCTATATACTAGGAGCACGAGCTCCCCAATACATCTTTTCCAAAATAACAGGCCAAGAACCCGACACTTTAGAGTTTAATCACATTTGTAATAAATTGATTTTTCAGGATCAAAACGATAGTAAAAAATAGGGTGTTAATTCGGTTTCCCGATTCGTCTAGCGGCTAAGACCTCTCTTTACTGAGAGAAACGCAGGTTCGAATCCTGCATCGGGAGCAAACTTTAAAACAACAACAAAATGAACCAGAGAATTAAATTATTCGTTTTTTCAGACTTTTTACAAGCTACAATTCTAAAAAAAGTCAATGACAAAGGAAATGATGCAATAGTAGTTGCAGTGTATGGATATACCCCAGATGGCGTTGCTCATATAGAGTTTGTCTATGATATTGAGTTTTGTAATGAAACGGACAGAGACTCAACTTTTGAAGAAATTACTCAAGAACTATTACTTGAGGATTTAAAAAAAATAATTGAGACTAGCAACATTCCAATTAAGCCGTAAATTATGAAAGCAACTAAAACCCCACCCAAACCCACAGGAGGCATAACGGCTTTTCAAATAAAGCGCATTATGCAAAACTGCCAGTACAATGTCGAGATAAAAAACGAATGGGTACAATGGGTTACTGGCGACACCTCTCGCACGAG
>JAYVIN010000116.1:0-113740 GCA_043770135.1 Flavobacterium sp.
CTTGAAACCACATCGAGGAGAAGTTTTTTAGTTTACAGATGGCAGGTAGCAGGTAGCAGGTAGCAGGTAGCAAAAAAACGAAAACGACCGAGAAATCAAGATGTTTTTTTTATTTTTTTATGGGGATGTTTAACCTTCTTAATCTGAAATCTGACCCGAGCGACAGCGAACGGGCGAAGCAAATCTGAAATCTGAAATTAATTCGCTACTTCACTAATAAACTTAATTCGCATCAAGCGCAATTCATCTATATCATAATCGCCGTCAAATTCTTTGAGTGCTTCTTCGATATTATCCGAATGCGATTCCATAAAATAGTCGTGAATTTCTTCTTGCTGATCGTCGTCCAGCATTTCATCTATCCAATACTTGATATTTAGCTTGGTGCCAGAGTTTACGATTTGTTCCATTTCGGCTATCAAGGAATCCATATTCAATCCTTTGGCGGAAGCAATATCATTGAGTGGTAATTTACGGTCGATGTTTTGAATGATATATAATTTATTTATGGAATTTGCTCCTGTAGATTTTACAACTAAATCATCTGGACGAATGATATCGTTTTCTTCGACATATTGTCTAATTAATTCAATGAATTCCTTTCCATATTTCTTGGCTTTCCCTTCTCCAACCCCATGTGTGTTGATTAACTCATCCATAGAAATTGGGTATTTCAAGGCCATATCATCGAGTGAAGGATCTTGAAATACCACAAATGGGGGAACTCCCAATCGTTTTGCTGTTTTCTTACGCAAGTCACGCAACATTCCCATCAATACCTCATCGGCAACTCCAGTTGCTTTGGCAGCGGTAACTATAGCTTCGTCTTCGGTTTCGTTGTATTCATGATCCTCAGACATCATAAATGATGTTGGTTTTTTGATATAATCCAATCCTTTTGGAGTGATTTTTACAATGCCATAGGTTTCAATATCTTTAGACAATAAACCATCAACTAATACCTGTCGCAATAAAGCCATCCAGTATTTTTCGTCATGATCAGCACCACATCCAAAAAAAGATTGGGTATCCGTTCGATGCGCTTTGATAATCGCATTTACTCGACCAATCATCGTGAAAACTACTTCTTTCGATTTATAAAGTTGATTTGTATCACGAACTACTTTGAGCAAATTTGCCACCTGATTACTTGCTTCTTTTTTTGTTTTTGGATTGCGAATATTATCGTCCATATCAGCACCATCACCAGTTTCGCTGTCAAATTCTTCGCCAAAATAATGCAAAAGGAATTTTCTTCTTGAAATGGATGTTTCAGCGTAAGCCACTATTTCTTGCAATAAAGCAAATCCAATTTCTTGTTCTGCAACGGGTTTGCCTGATAAGAATTTTTCTAATTTCTCCACATCTTTATAGGAATAATAAGCCAAGCAATGCCCTTCGCCTCCATCTCGACCTGCACGACCTGTTTCTTGATAGTAGCTTTCTAAGGATTTAGGGATGTCGTGATGAATTACAAACCGAACATCGGGTTTATCAATTCCCATTCCAAAAGCTATTGTTGCTACCACCACTTCTACATCTTCCATCAAAAACATATCCTGATGTCTGGCTCTAGTTTTAGCATCTAAACCCGCATGATACGGCACCGCACTAATTCCGTTCACTTGTAAAACTTCGGCAATAGCTTCTACTTTTTTGCGGCTTAAACAATAAATAATTCCTGACTTCCCTTTATGTTGTTTGATAAAACGAATAATATCCGATTCAATATTCTTAGTTTTTGTACGAACTTCGTAATATAAATTAGGTCTGTTGAACGATGCTTTGTAGGTTGTTGCATCGGACATATCTAAATTTTTCAAGATATCCTCTTGTACTTTTGGAGTAGCTGTTGCGGTTAATCCAATAATAGGAACGTCGCCTAATTGCTTGATAATATGTTTAAGATTTCTGTATTCTGGTCTAAAATCGTGTCCCCATTCTGAAATACAATGCGCTTCGTCAATGGCAACAAATGAAATAGGTTCTTTTTGAAGAAATTGCACATATTCGTCTTTGGTCAAAGATTCTGGAGCTACATATAACAATTTTGTCAAACCAGAAGTAATGTCTTTTTTTACTTGAGTGATTTCTGCTTTTGTCAATGAAGAGTTGAGGACGTGCGCAATACCATTTTCTGACGACAAGCTTCGAATAGCATCTACTTGATTTTTCATTAGGGCTATCAAAGGCGAAACTACTATAGCAGTTCCTTCTTGAATCAGAGCGGGTAATTGATAACAAAGGGATTTTCCTCCACCTGTTGGCATTATTACAAAAGTATTTTCACGATTGAGTATGCTTTTTATAACCTGTTCTTGTAGACCTTTAAATTGGCTAAAGCCGAAATATTTCTTTAATTCTTTGTGGATGTCAATTTCGTTTGAATTCATTCTTTATTAATGGTATTTTATCTAAATTTGCGCTTTATAAAGATACTAATTTCTTTTACACTCACAAATTTTATATAAATTCAATTTTGGTAAATTCGGAAAATATATTGATTTTGGCAAAAAAGACCATTCTTTCCGAGAGTGAGTCCATAGCAAAACTGGTTGATTATATTGACATTGACTTTGCCCATGCCGTCGAAATTTTATACAACTCAAAAGGGAGATTGATTGTTACGGGCATAGGAAAAAGTGCAATTATTGCACAAAAAATGGTAGCTACTTTCAACTCAACTGGCACTCCTTCCCTATTTTTACATGCCTCCGAAGCGATTCATGGTGATTTAGGAATGTTGCAAACAGAGGATGTAACAATTTGTATTTCGAAAAGTGGAAATAGTCCCGAAATAAAAATTTTGGTGCCATTATTAAAAAGATTTGGAAATAAACTAATTGCTATTACTGGAAATACGACTTCTTTTTTGGCAAAAGAATCTCATTTTGTCCTGAACACTACTGTTGATGCTGAATCTTGTCCTAATAATCTGGCTCCTACAAATAGTACAACAGCCCAACTGGTTATGGGAGATGCACTTGCGGTTTGCTTAATGAACCTTCGGGGTTTTACAAGTGAGGATTTTGCAAAATACCATCCTGGTGGCGCTTTAGGCAAAAAACTATTACTGAGTGTAAATGACATGCTCGAAAACTCAATGAAACCGATGGTTTCTCCTGATACATCCATAAAAAAAGTGATTTTCGAAATTTCTGAAAAGCGTTTGGGTGTTACTGCTGTTGTTGAAAACAATAAAGTAATTGGCATTATTACCGATGGAGATATCCGAAGAATGCTTAACGAAAGAGACAGCTTTGCTGATTTGACTGCCAAAGATATTATGTCTAAAAATCCTAAAACAATACAATCTAGCACAATGGTGGTAGATGCGCTAAACATTCTAGAAGATTTTGCCATTACACAGTTGATTGTAGTGGATAATGGCGACTATAAAGGCGTACTTCATTTGCACGATATTTTAAAAGAAGGTATTGTATAATGGTAAAAAAAGAAGCTAAAGAAATGTCATTTTTAGACCATCTTGAAGAATTAAGATGGTTGTTAGTTAGAAGTACAATAGCCATATTGCTATTTGCTACTTTTACTTTTTTTATAAGTGATTATATTTTTGACGTTATCATTTTCGGACCAAAAAGTCCCGATTTTATTACCTATCGTTTATTTTGTGATTTATCACATCAACTGGGTTTTGCCGATAGTATTTGTGTAACCGAAATGCCTTTTATCATCCAAAATATTAATGTTGAGGGACAAATAAATATTCTGGTTTGGACTTGTATCACCGCAGGATTTATTTTAGCATTTCCCTATATATTACTCCAATTATGGAACTTCATTAGTCCCGCATTATACGAAAACGAACGTAAGTATGCCAAACTGTTTATTTTCATAGCTTCGCTTTTGTTCTTTACCGGTGTATTGTTTGGCTATTTTGTGGTGGTACCCATGTCGGTTAATTTCTTTGCCACTTTCAAAGTGAGTGATGTGGTGCAAAATCAATTTAGTTTTGATTCCTATATTGGCATGATTAAAACAGCAGTTATTGCGAGTGGTTTGTTTTTTGAATTGCCCGTAATTATTTATTTTCTAACGAAATTAGGATTGGTAACCCCTAAATTTTTGCGAGATTATTGGCGCTATGCAGTAGTTATTATTCTGATTGTAGCTGCCATTGTAACTCCACCTGATGTAGTGAGCCAACTCATAGTAGCGATTCCGATGTTGCTGATATATGAAATAAGCATTTTTATTTCGGTTATTGTTTATAAAAACCAACAGAAAAAAGAAGGACAAATTAGTTCTTAAATAAATTAGAGTGGCTGTCCGCTAAGCGGACTAATAATTCTAAAATGGCACACAGATGAAACGGATTGAACGGATTTACGCCGATTAGTATAAAAATTTATTTTTTTATCAGTTTTAAAACTTGTGTCTTTGTTCAATTTTAAAATTGGTAAGTAACGGATTGTCATTTAATAAGATCCGTTTTTTATCAGTTTAAATCCTCAGCATCCGTGTGCCATTTTACAAATTGGCGCAAGTAACAGATGGTCATTAAAACAGTAAAAAAAATGAAATTAAGAGCTGAAAATCTAGTAAAAACATACAAGGGTCGAAGTGTGGTTAAAGGCATATCGGTCGAAGTGAATCAAGGGGAAATCGTTGGGCTTTTGGGACCAAATGGAGCGGGAAAAACGACTTCTTTTTATATGATTGTGGGATTGGTAAAACCCAATTCAGGAACTATTTTTCTAGACAATCTCGAGATAACCAATTACCCCATGTACAAAAGAGCCCAACAAGGAATTGGATATCTTGCTCAGGAAGCATCAATTTTTAGAAAACTGAGTGTAGAAGACAACATATTAAGCGTTTTGCAATTGACCAAATTATCTAAAGCGGAGCAAGAAGCCAAATTAGAAAGCTTAATAGATGAGTTTGGATTGAATCACATTCGCACTAATCGTGGCGATTTACTCTCAGGAGGAGAACGCCGTCGTACAGAAATCGCGCGTTGTCTTGCCACTGATCCAAAATTTATTTTACTAGACGAACCTTTTGCAGGAGTAGATCCTGTTGCAGTGGAAGATATTCAACGTATTGTTGCCCAACTAAAAAACAAAAATATTGGCATTTTAATTACCGATCACAATGTTCAAGAAACTTTAGCTATTACCGACAAAACCTATTTGATGTTTGAAGGTGGAATTCTTAAAGAAGGCAAACCCGAGGAATTAGTAGAAGACGAAATGGTTCGACGAGTGTATTTGGGACAGAATTTTGAGTTGAGAAAGAAGAAGTTGGAGTTTTAAATTAAACTTTTTTTCTAGTCTTCGAAAACTTATTATTGATTACTGACAGCAAAACGTAGTATTGTATTGTTAATGCTTTTCTTAAATAGTAAAAAAAAAAAAATATTAAAATAACTAGATTAAGCTATTTGTCCCTTAACATATATAATTAAATAAATAAAATTAAACAACACGCTTTTTATTATGTGATTTTATATCTTTCAAAAAATAAATTTTATGATAAAAAAATTTACGATCGCACTATTTTGTCTCGTTGCGTTTAGTTCATTTTCTCAAAGTAAGAAAATTGATAGTTTGAAATCAGCATTAAACAATAATCCAAATGACTTTTACTTACATCGTGAAATTATCAGTTATTTTATCAATAAATCCCAAATAGAGAATGCAAAAAGAGAAATTGAAATAGCAAAATTAAAATTTAGAAACAATCTTGATTATAATAATTATTTCAAAATCAATCATATCTATTTACTATTAACTCAAGGCGATTTAATAAATGCAGATAAAAGATTGACCTATTTTGAAAAAACAATTAAGTGTAATAATCTACCTATCACAAAAACACATATTTATTTTTTTAGAGGAGTAATTATCCAAAAAAATGGAGACCAAAAATCAGCTAAAGAATATTTCGAAAAATGTTTTCTTACAATCAAAGAAAATAAATTAGAAAAAAAATACTTTATAAATTGCTTTAATTTTTATGCAAATTCGTTACTAAGATTAGGCGAATATCAAAAGTCATTAAGTGTTCTATTTGAAATGTTAGGAGTTAAGGAAAATAAAATTCAATTTCCAGTATACAATAGCATCGGTGTTTGCTTTTATAATTTAAAACAATTTAACAAAGCCGAACATTATTATAAATTAGCTGTTAAAAATTCCGACATTAAAAATATGGCTCAATTGAATAGCAATCTTGCTCTTTTACTGTTACAATTGAAAAAAAATAAAGAAGCCGAGAGCCTTATTAATCGTTTAGACTTTAAAAAATTTACTAGTTCGGATTCTAGTATGGTTTTTAATGTATTAGGAGAAATTGAAAGTAGAAAAAAAAATTATAAACAATCTATTAAACACTACAAAACAATAATCAACATTGACAAAAAATTAGCAAATAAAACCGATTTAGCCAATGATTATTTATCTATTGGAGGTGTTTATAAAAAAATAAACGATTTAAAGTTGGCAGATTTATATTTTAATGAATCTTATAAATTACTAAATCAATTTGAAGATAAAAATGCTAAAAAAACTCTTTTAGAATCAATAATTGAATTAGAATTCATCAAATCTAGTAATTTGAAAGGTAAAAATTATTTTAATGAATTTCTAAGAACTTCCGATTCAATAAATTCAGATATTGTTCAAAAAAACACGAACACATTAAGTGTAAAATACGAAACCGAACTCAAAGAATCCCAAATCAAAACCCAACAACTTCAAATTGAACAAGAAAAAAACAATAAATACATCGCTTTTGGTGGTATTGGGTTTTTAGTATTGCTCTCTGGTGGTGTTTTTCTTTGGTTTAAGAATAAGCAAAAACAAAATAACCTAAAAACCGAAAATACACTATTGGGTTTACAACAAAACCTTATCGAAGCCGAACTATCCAACCTGAACAATCAACTTGACCCGCACGAAATAAAAAATCTATTAGCGAGTATTTCGCCGGAAATTCAAGAAAAAGCTCCCGAATCGTATAAGAAAATGTTAAAACTTTTTAACTTGACTAAAGCCAGTTTAAACAGTAATTCTATAACCGATAGCATCGAAAATCAATTGCAACAAATTGATGATTTCTTGTCGTTAGAAAAAAGCATGACGGCCATTTCTTTAGAATATGTCATTGAAAATAATTATCAAAATACACAAAGGCAAATACCCAGATTACTATTGAAAAACCTAGTTGAAAACGCTATAAAACACGGCATAAAAGCCCAAGAAACTGGTGGAAATATAGCGGTAAAAATTGAAGAAAAAGATAATTTCGTTTACATTACGGTTGATGATACAGGCAAAGGACGAAAACACGCTATTTCGTTGGATAGTGGCATAGGTACATCGACCTACCAAAAATTATTTGCAACGCTGAACCCAAAAAATAAAGAAAATGCCACTTTTGAAATCATTGATAAAGAGCGGGGTACAAAAGTAGTAGTAAAAATCCCTGTGGAATATAAATACAACTAATGAACTATAACTACATCATTGTCGAAGATAATCTTGGTGCCTTGCAAAACTTGCAAACAGCCATAAAACCACATTGTGATTTTATAGAACTGGGGGTGGCACACACATTGACTAAAGGAATTGCTATGGCACTTTCAACCAAACCACATATTATTTTTCTGGATGTAGAACTGGGCGATGAAAACGGCTTTGACCTCATCAAAGAAATTAGGCAATTTACCTCAGAAATGCCTTTTATAATCATGACAACAGGTGTTGACAAATACGCCAAAAAAGCGGTAAACACGGATGTTTTATACTTTCTTGACAAACCTATTGACCCCGATGAATTGGTAATCGCTTTAAATAAATTTGAGAAAAGATACCTTGACCTTAAAAAGCAGATTACGATTAAAAACACCGAAGGGCATTTTTTTATGCAACTCGAAACAATTCAATACATCAAATCCGAAATCAATTACAGTACTATTTTCCGCACCAATCAGCCACCCATGCTGGTTTCTAAAACCCTGAAAGAACTAGAAAAAATATTGCCAAACCCCTTTATTCGGATTCACAAAAGTTATATTGTAAACCGTCAGTTTGTACAGATGCTCAACACAACGAAAAAGAAAATAAAATTGAGTACTACCGATGGAATAATTGAACTCCCCATAGGTGAATCCTATCTAGAAAAGGTAAAAAACAGCTTGTTAACCGCCAAGAATTAAACAAAATATGTTTATTTATTGTTTAACAATAGTAATGGAACTCTAAACCAATTATTCCGATTTAGATTAAACCAAAGAATATACCTATTCAGATTATTTGCGTTGAAAGCAAAACCATTACCATCTCATTATTTCCTGAAATGAAATTACCCGTAATGGCTTTTTTTAATGAAATTTAGTATTCAAAACTGAGTCTTTTACCCACTACAAAATAAACAAATTACCTTTTTTACAGTCTGAAAGTAACGCTACAATAGACAAAATAGCTTGTAGGCCTTTACAAGAAAAATAAATCAATTTCTGACAATTTTTTTTAATATGTTTGTAAGCTTATTAAAACCATATTTTTATGAAAACTATTTTACAATTTAAAAAGTTATTTTTTATTCCATTGCTGTTTTTGATGGTGGGGAATGTTTGGGGGCAGATTACATATTCTGGCACTCCAACTACAGCAGGTGGTGCAAGTTGTCCAACCACAAATGTAACAGGTACTGCGGGTAATTGTGCACCATCTACAACTTTTGTAGGCAATACAATAAAAGCTTATGTAAGTACTCCCATAAGTGGTACAAATGCAACTATTAATTTAGTGAAATGTGATGGTACTCCTTTTGGTGTAGGAACTTACTTTTTAAAAACTAATGACATTTGCGGAAATCCAATTGCTACAAGTTCAGTTTCGGGTACAATTGTTCCAATTAATATTTCCCTAAGCCACACTGGTACCCAAAATTATAGAATTACTTTTACTTCATCAAACGGAACAAGATATTATACTAATAATATTGCTATTACAGGAACTTGTAACACAGCAAATAATGTAAATCCAACAAATATTTCATTTTCAAATATTACCACAACACAAGCAACTGCGTCTTGGGCTAATGTTTCTGGAGCTATCGGATATGAAATAAATTATGCGTTATGTTCTGCAACAAACTATAGTGGAGCATTGACAACAAGTACAAGCGGAACAAGTGTAAACTTGACTGGTTTGACAGCAGGCACTCAATATAAAATGCAAATTAGAACCGTATTTCCAAACGGTTGCTATAGTTTATGGAGTTCTTCTTCAAATTGTTTTACAACCACTGCACCTTGCGGACAAGTTAATGGTTCAAATTCAAGTGCTTCCAGTATTTCTACAAGTAGTTTTACTGCAAATTGGCAAGCGGTTTCGGGTGCTAATTACTATAATATTAATGTAAAGAAATGTGCAGATGCAGATTATAGCAACGCTTTAAGTTTTCAAACAAGCACTTCAAGTACTTCATTGGCGCTATCGGGTTTAGATTGTGGTGCGTGTTATCGTTTCCAAGTTCAGGCAGTTTGTAGTTCTGGTGCTGGTAGTTGGAGTACATCAAACCCTACTGATATTCAATTAACCCAAGCAACAGTTCCCAATGCAAGTTCTGTAACTTTTAATAACATTGCCCAAACCTCATTTACTGCAAATTGGACGGCAATATCTGGTGCAATTGGTTACAAAGTAAATTATACAACTTGTACAGGAACTTTTACATTACAAGATTTACCAACTACAACAAACTCTATTACAATTAACAGTCTAACTGCAAATACTCAATATAAAATTCAAATTAGAGCAGTTTATCCTAATCAATGTTTTAGTGCTTGGAGCCCATCTTCTCCTTGTGTAACAACATTATCTAACTCCTGCATTACTTGGACAGGTACACCGCCAACAGGAGAGAAGCTAACAGCTGCTAATTATCTTTGTACAAATGGTATTATTATAAATTCTCAAAACGGAACTGATAATGCTACAAACGGAATTCCAAGAGAAATATTAGCTAAAATAACTTATTTAGGGATTTATAAAGGTTCTACTCCCAATAGTCCAGCGGTTAATTTTCCAGTTCCGTTTACAGATATGCAAGGTTCTACTTCTCCCTATTTAGATGCCATAAAAACATTAGCATATTTACAATTTACCGATGATAAAACTCCTTTTGATAGAGATTTAATTAACTTCAACCCAAATACATTAATTCCTAGAAAATATGTTGTAAAAGCAATGGCGGAAGCCTTTAACATTGGTAAATCAACAGCAACGCCAAGCCCATTTACTGATGTGAATACAACTGACGAAATGTATGGCTATATTAAAAGATTTCACGAATTAGGTTTCGTGACTGGAAATACACAATATACAGCAGAATGTACAACTGGAACTTGTTTTCATCCCGATGACAACATAACAAGGGAAGATGTTTTTGTAATTCTTTATAGAATACTAATTGCAACAAACATTACAAGACCTACTGCAACACAATTAAACAGTATTACTAACTACTTTGTTCCAGGCAATAACCGAACAGCAACAATGGGTAAAGTGCCAGGTTTAGACCAAGCCAATTTTAATCATTATCAAAAGACATCTTTCTCTATTGCAGGTCGAGGTATTCCTTTAGATTATACACATACTTATAATTCATTCTTAACCGAATTACCAAAAGGATATTTTGAAGATGAAACTTCTGGTCAAAGTTTTTCTCCTTTAGGAATTGGTTGGACACATACTTATAATATTTACGCCGTTAAAGTAGATGGCTACACTTCGGGATCTTTTATCGAACCTACTAAAATGATGTTCTATTATCCTGATGGCAGTATAAATATTTTCAACTACAACACCAATGTTTGTGAAAATATTGGAGTATATGATGTAATGACCAAAACAACAATTTCAGGAGGTGAAAGAATTACAATAACCACTAAAGGACAAATGAAATATGTGTTTGAAAACGCAAATAATGGTAAATTCTATTTTATTAGAACAATAAAAGACAGAAACAACAATGGTTTAAAAATAAATTGGGCAAACTATATCAACAACCCACAACGGTCATTATTTAGAATTTCATCGGTTCAAGAAGAATTTAATAATAATGCTTTAGGTAGAAGTTTAACTTTTAATTATGCAAGTAGCATTTTGCCTTATTTATCTACAATTAGTGATAATTCAATAGGACGAACAATTAATTTTAATGTAGCATTACAAACAAAAAGTTTAACTTCATACACCGACCCTAAAGGTCAAGTAACGCAATATACTTATGATGATGCAAACAATTACAACAAGTCAAATCTGTTAACTAGAATTTTATTACCTAAAAGCAATAAAATCGAAAATACTTATGTAAACAGAAAATTAACTTCTAGCAAAACCTTTAGTCAGGCGAATGTGGCAACAAGCACCACCAATGTAAACTGGGTTCCTAATTATTCTACTTCTGGCTACAATAGTGCTGCAACCATTACCGACCCACAAGGTAAAAATACAAGTTATACGCACAATACTTTAGGAAACCCAACTCAAGTAGTTGCACCAACAGGAACAACAACATTCAATAATTATGCAACTGGCAATAATGGTAATTTACCAACCAATTTAACAGTAAACGGTCAAAGTTCGTCTATTAGTTATGATACAAAAGGAAATGTTTTGAATATTACTAAAAACGGAATTACCAATTCTTTTACTTATTCCACTTTTAACGATGTATTAACCCATACTGACGGCAGAAGTTTTAGTACCAATTACAGCTACGATGGATTAGGAAATCTAATTTCAGTTCAAAGACCTTCAGGAGGTGGATCAACAACCATTTCGAGAAATAGTTTTGGGCAAGTACAATCCACTACCAATCCTTCAAGTATTGTTACACAATTTGGGTTTAATACCAATGGGTTAACCAATCAAATTTCGATGCCTTTAGGTATAACCACTTCATCAATTTATGACAATGCTTCTCGCTTGTTATCTACAACCGATGCCAATGGTAAAATAAATTCGTTTCAATATGATGCCAACGATAATCTTACTCAAAGTACCGATGCCAACACGCAAATTGTACAACATACTTATGATGCCAACGACAATCATTTAACCATCAAAAACCCAAAAAATGAAACACAAACCAACACCTATAATTTTGATGATGATTTGTTAGCTACTGAAGTTTTTGGTTCGCATACCAAATCTTATACTTATAATGTGGATGGTTCTTTGGCTACACATACTCGTGGTAACGGAACATTTACTTATACCTATAATAATACAACAGGCAGATTAACCAGCGACGGACACACAAGTTATGGCTATGATACTCGTGGTAACATTACTACCATAACCAACAGCAACGGTACATTAACTTTGAATTATGACAATAACGACAGAATGACCAGTTATTCTGATTATTTTGGTAATACAGTAGCTTATTTGTATGACAATAATAACAATGTTACTCGCATAACCTACCCGGGAAGCAAACAAGTAAATTATGTTTATGATGCTGTAAACCGCTGTAACTCTGTAACCGATTGGAACAATAAAGTAACTACATACACTTATCTTACTGACGATAGAGTGTCAAAAATAACTTTACCAAACGGAACATTTACAGACTACACCTATGACAATGCAGGTAGAATGACAAGCACTATCAATAAAAAAGCCAACGGAACGGTAATTAGTTCTTACAGTTATACAATGGATAATGCAGGAAATCATTTAACCGAAACTATAACAGAACCATCTATAACAGCAGGTTTACAAACTATTGCCAATGAAACTGTAAACTATGGTCTATATCCTTTAAACAGAATACAAAGCCAAGGTAGCACCAACTTTACCCACAATACAGCAGGCGGCATAACCCAAGCAGGAACTAATTCGTTTACCTATGACATTAACGACAATATGCTTACAGCTCCGAATAGCACATTTTCTTATGACGGTGCAGGAAGTCGCAGAGCCAAAACGGTTAGTGGCGTAAATACTCGCTATGTTTTAAGTATTCTCGGAATGAGCCAAGTGTTGCTGGAAACCAACAGCAGTAATGCCGTGCAAAACCATTATGTATATGGACCCACAGGTTTATTATACCGAGTAAAAGCCGATAATACAACTTACTCTTATTACCATTACGATTACAGAGGCAGCACTACAGCCATAACCAACGAAGCACAGAATGTAACCCATAGTTACAGTTACGACCCTTACGGAAAAGTATTAGCCAAAACTGAAGCCGATGCCAACCCTTTTCAATATGTAGGACAACACGGAGTGCAATACGAAAGCCCAACGCTAACCTTTATGCGTGCCAGATACTACGACCCAACTACTGGTAGATTTATAAGCGAAGACCCAATCTGGCATTTGAATTTATATCCTTATTCTGATAATAATCCAGTGATGATGATAGACCCAAAAGGTGAAGCTCCAAACTACAGAAAGGCATTTAATGAAGTGTATGCATTAAATCTTAATGAATTAAATAACTTAAGAAAGTTTAATTACTCTAAAAGATATAAGAAAGGTACTGATGCTTATAATTATTTCCAGTATAAAGTTCAATGGGCAGAAAAATTATATAATCAAAAAAAGCAAGAATTAGCCAAAGAATTATTAAGAAAGATGAATTATGAAGTAAAAAAATCAGTTGAAGAATATAATTATATTACTAAACCAAGTAATTCAAAGAAGGGCTATGTTACAGAAGCATCTAAAATGTCTCAAAAACAAGGAGTATTATTTACAGACTGGGGTTATCAACAATAAAAATAAATAAACTAATGAAAAATACAATTTTAACAATAGCAATTTTACTTTTCGGCTTTTCAGCAAAAGCCCAAGTAACGGTAACTTATACTTACGATAATTTACACCGTCTTACCCAAGCCAGTTATTCTAATGGTGTCGGCATACAGTATAGTTATGATGCATTAGGCAACAGAACGCAAGAATCCAAAACTTCTACTTTATCAGTAGAAGAAGTGCAACCGCTCAACAGTCTTGCGGTTTATCCAAACCCATTCGAAGATGTTCTGAACATTCAAACCAAAGATGACAATCTAATCTCTGTACAATTGTTTGACATTACGGGTCGTAGCATCAAGAAAGAAGTGATTTCCGGTAGCAGCTATCAATTTAACCTCGAAAATTTGCCAAAGGCTGTCTATATTCTAGAAATCACCGCCGATAAAGGCAAACAAACCGTAAAAATTATAAAAAAATAATTTTTTTTCTTCAAAACCTTCTCCCAACCGAGAAGGTTTTTTCTTTGTAAACCACTTACCACACCAATTTACAGGCTACAAGCGTCTCTAAAAAATACTAGCGCAATGGATTGAGACAACTACGCTGAGACAAATTTGTAGTTACTTCTTCAAAAACTTATTATTGATTACTGACAACAAAACGTAAGTAATAATAAGTAATGCAATCCCTAAGTATTGAAATAAAACCAACAGCAAAACCGACAAACCTAGAAAAACGATTTGCAAAGCATTTTTCTTAAAGGTAAAGTCTTTTATCTTCAATGAAAACAATGGGATTTCGGCATTCATCATATAGGCACTGAGTAAAGTAATCGCTACCAAAACCCATTGATTCGTTAGTATTTCGAAAGTAATTATAGAATCTGAATAATCCAAAATCAAAGGTAAACTTAAAATAAACAAAGCATTCGCCGGTGTTGGCAATCCTATAAAAGAGTCGGTTTGTCGCGTATCAATATTAAAATTAGCCAAGCGATAGCAAGCTCCTAAAGTAATGATGAATCCTAAATAAGGAAAAAACATAAAAGAGGCTTCTAGATTTTGGCTTTTTTGCATCATCATAAACATCACAAATCCTGGCACAACACCACTAGTGACCATATCGGCTAGTGAATCCAATTGCAAGCCTAAAGGACTGGAAACTTTGAATAATCGAGCAAAAAAACCATCAAAAAAATCAAAAAATATTCCCAAACAAACGAAATAAAAAGCCATTTCAAAATTAGATTGGGAAGTAAAAACTAAAGCAATACAACCACAAAAAAGATTAAGTAATGTTATTGTATTAGGAACGTGGTTTTTAAGATTCATATAAATTAGAATAAGATTGTCAAAGATTACAAATTTAATATAATATATGAGCGATAAGAACGTTTTTTAATAGAAATTTAAACCGCTATTCAAATGATTTTATTTCTGATAGCAACGATTAAACTCGTTAAAAAACTATATTTTTGATAAATTTTAAACAGCTAAATTAGTTTGCTATAATTAATGATAAAACTAAAACATATACCTGTCTTTCTATTGATTAGTCTCTTTTCACAGGCGCAAACTGTTAGAAAATATTCTAATGAATTTATGAATATTGGTGTTGATGCCGCCGCTTTAGGAATGGCAAACACCGTCACTTCTAGCACCAATGATGTGAACGCTGTGTATTGGAACCCTGCGGGGCTCATGAAACTAGAAGACCATCAAGTGGCTTTGATGCATGCTAATTATTTTGCCAATATTGCTCAATACGACTATATCGCTTATGCAAAACCAATAGACGACCAAAGTGCTTGGGGAATTTCATTAATTCGATTTGGTGTGGATGACATTTTGGACACTACTGAATTAATTGATAGTCAAGGAAACATAGATTACAATCGTATTAATTTATTTTCGACCGCCGATTATGGTTTTACCTTTTCTTATGCTCGAAAACTAAGACTAAAAGAATTTCAATATGGGGTAAACGCCAAAGTAATCCGTAGAATAATCGGAAAATTTGCTAGTGCTTGGGGATTTGGATTTGATGCAGGATTACAATATCAAAAAAATGATTGGCAATTTGGATTAATGCTTCGTGACATAACGACAACTTACAATGTTTGGAATATAGACGAAGAAAAGTATAAAAAAATAGCAAATACCATTCCGGGACAAAATCAAGAATTACCCGAAACAACCGAAATTACAGCTCCAAAAGTCCAACTGGGATTATCAAAAAAATATATAATTCGTTATGATTATAGCCTATTGGCAGCAGCCAACATCAACATGCGTTTTGCTAAAACCAACGATCTAATCTCGACTGATTTTGTGAGTGTAGATCCAGCAATGGGTTTTGAGTTTGGCTATACCGATTTAGTTTTCTTGCGAGCTGGCGCAGGTAATTTTCAAAATATACAACAAATTGATGGTTCCGAGAAAGTAGGTTTTCAGCCTAATGTTGGATTAGGTTTCAAATACAAAGGGATTCAAGTGGATTATGCGTTGACCAATTTAGGCAATCAAGGTTCCTCTTTATATTCTAATATTTTTTCTTTAAAAGTAGACTTAGGACAGTTTAGAAATTAATTGTATTGAAATGAAACATTATTTTTTTAAAAATATACTTTTACTTTTTTTAATAGTTAGCTCTTCAAATTATGTCTTTGGACAAGGGTTACAATTATCAAAAAATGCCAAAGTAAGCCTTATCACTTGCGAAACAGGCAACGAATCCTATTCTCTTTTTGGGCATACTGCCATCCGAATAACCGATTTAGAAAACAATTTGGATGTCGCCTACAATTATGGAGCTTTTGACTTTTCGACACCCAATTTTGTTGCTAAATTTTCAAAAGGAGATCTTCAATATTTTGTGATCGTACACTCTTTTTCTGAATTTTTAGCGCAATATTCTTATGAAAGGAGAAGTGTTTATGAGCAGGAATTACAAATTCCGATGACTTATAAGCAAAAATTGTTTGACAATTTGAATACCGTGGTAAGTACGGACCAACGCTTTTATACCTATAAATTTATTGACAAAAACTGTACTTCAATGGTAGTCGATATCTTGAATACTACTTTAGGATATCCTGTAATTGTAAAAAAATTCGATAACGATCAAACCTTTAGAAGCATATTGTATCCTTATTTTGATGATTTTTTTTATGAAAAATTAGGAACCAGTATTATTTTCGGAACCAAAGTAGACCAATATGGAACTCGCATTTTTCTTCCCTTAGAACTTCATAAAAATATAAAGGCAATTCAGTTTAAAAATCAACCTCTCTGTAAGAGTAGTATAACTTTGCTGAATTTCGAAAAAACTAAAAACACTTCTTGGTGGAATAATTATTATAGCTTTTATATTTTCCTAGCATTCATAGTGTTTTTGAACAAAATAAAATTGGATGTATTTTATCTTTTTATACTTGGATTGTTAGGCTTATTTTTTGGATTTATGGGATTTTATTCCTTTCATCAGGAGTTGACCAATAATTATAATATCTTATTATTCAATCCGCTACTATTAGTTTTTCTCTATTTACAAATGACTAAAACCAAGAAATTAATTATGTATTTAAGTTATTTCATTCTCCTTTTATTGATTGCTTATGCGATACTAATGCTAAATAAAATACACCTGCTTCTAGTTTTACCACTTATTTTAACAAATGGAATTCTACTCATTAGAATAATTTTGAGAAATGGAAAACAAAAGTCTGCTATTACCTGAAATTTTTTTATAAAAAAGCACTTATTGTCCTCTATAAAATAAAACCGTACTGATGGTTTTAATGGTAATATTCAAATCAAGAAATACGCTTCGATGTTTGATATAATACAAATCATACTGCAGTTTTATTAAACTATCTTCAAAGGATTCTCCATAAGAATAATTTACTTGAGCCCAACCTGTTAGCCCTGGTTTAATAACATGTCTGGTTTCATAAAAAGGCATCATTTCGGCAATTTCTTTTACAAAAATTGGTCTTTCAGGACGAGGTCCAATAACCGCCATATCGCCTTTAAGGATATTAATAAATTGAGGTATTTCATCGATTCTTGTTTTTCGCAAAAACTTACCAAAAGGAGTAATTCTACTATCGTTTAAAGTTGAAAAAGCAGCCCCATTAGACTCTGCATTCTTGACCATTGTCCTAAACTTGTATATTTTAAAGTTTGTACCATTAAGCCCGACGCGTTCTTGTGTGTAAAATAAATTTCCTTTGTTTCCAATAAAGTTACCAAAAAGTAAAAATGGTAAAAGTATTACTCCAAAAAATAAACCCGTCACAGAAATTACTATTTCCATAGTCTTTATCGTAAATAAATAAAGCTGATTATTGTTACTTCTACTAAATGGAAAAAACTTATAGAAATCTCGAGTCACATATTGAACAGGAATTCTTTGGGTCTTACTTTCATAAACCTGAGCATACTCTCTAATTGTGTTACCAGATTCTAATAAATGAAGTAATTGTTGATACAATTCTACTGTGATTTCTTCCTTTTTTTGTGAGGCAACCACAATTTCAAATATCGAATTTTCATTTACAAATGGAACAAAATCATAAATTTTAATTGGTGGAACATAATGATAACCAGTCTCTTTTATATAATTATCAGAATTGACATAGCCAATTATTCTATAATGAGGGTCTGCACTTTCCAAACCAGTCACTAATTCCTCTAAATGTTCGAAATCACATACTAAAATCACATTTTGAACAAAACGATTAGATGCTAAAAATTTAACATAAATGATTCTCCAAGATAAAAGAGCAATTAATATTGTAAAGAAAAAAACTATAATATGAAGTCTTTGAGAAGGTAGTTCTGCAGAATATATTGGTGTTAACAAATAGAATAATACTGTTGTAGAAACCGTTAGAATAACACTTTTTAGTACTTGAAATTGATTACTGGCAACTTGTAAATTATACAATTCAAACACAGTTCCAATTCCATTAATATAAAGCCCAATAAATAAAAGATAATAAAAGGTATTAGCTGAATTCTTAAGATACTCTAAATCAAACAAATTACCAATAAAATAGATGGCAAACCAAATAAAAATCACGTCCAAAATCCTTAACAAAACTTTACGTTCTGAGACTTCAAAATGAATTTTATTATTTTTGTTCATGATTTTTTTTAAAATATAATATCTGAAACAAATCTACATAAATAACATTTGAAATTTACAAAAAATCGATTTGGAGTTAAGTTATAAAATTGTAAAAACTCATAATGAATTAATTTGAAGTTAATTCTATTTCTTCGGTTATTCTCTTTTTTGGAATTTCCCCAAAATTAATATTAAGCAACGACAAAGAATATACGAAGGCGGGAGCGGCTATTCGCATGGCAGCATGATTAATAGTTAACAGCCAAAACAAAACAAAACAAAGCAAAAACATATTGAACTTGTTTTCTAAATACAACACAAAAGGGGTGAAAAAGAGAATCAATAATCCTATTATACCAAGTGTTCCGTGTTCGGCTAACATCCTAGTAATCTCATCATGCGAAATGTGAGTCTGTTCTCTTGTTTTTCCATTTGCCTCTGCACGTACTTCTACTCCTTTACCAACTCCCACCCCAAAAATAGGATTCTTTAAAAAAGTTTCCCATTCGCCTTTGGCGATTTCTTCTCTTCCAGAAAAATTAGTTTTTTTAGACCTTCCCAATGCGTCTTTATTAGCATATCTCTTTTCGATAAGTCCACTGGTTTGAAGCGAAGAGTATGACCAAACAGCCAATAAAGCCACAGCCAACAAGACGGATAAAATATTTAATTTTACTCGACCCCTAGGATTAGACTTGAAATACAAAAAAAACAATAACAATACAATCATAAAAAAGCCTGTAATCATTCCCCCACGAGAAAATGTAACTAGCCCTCGATATGCCATAACAAAAGCAATGATTAAATTGATGATTGCCATGTTTTTTGTTCTAGATTCTAAAATAATCCTGGAAAAGAAAATAAAAACCCCCAAACCTAATATGGTAGATACCTGATTTGGACCAAAACCACCAGATGTCATCACATTAGATGCTGTTCCAGTAACAATATCTCGAATATTTGGAGCATAAAATATCAAATATATCATGGTAGTAATAATAGGTAATCCCATACTAAGTAGAATCGAATTTACAGTTTCTAAAGAAATTTTTCGCCTAAAATTATAAATAGAAGCAATCCCCAAACAAACAGGACCCGAAATGTTAAAAGCAATTGTTTTTCTCATATCCGTACCATAATTCAATACAAAAGTAGAAAGCAACACGCTAGGAATTAACAACAATAAAAATATCCAATACGGTGTTGCATTCTTAGAAAAACCAGTATAAATCATTCCTATAAAAAGAAAAATTATTACACAATATTTAGAAATTTCGTATAATGGGTTTCCTCCGGTCATCCTCAAAAAAACTTCACTACCTACTACATAAGCTGCAGCTAGTAAGGCCTCATTGTTTTTGTTTTGTCTCTTTATGATAATAAGTGCTCCAAAAATAACTATTGAATAACCGTATAATTTCGCCAAAAACGGAGCAATAAATACTATCATTCCAATTCCTGCATGAAAGGCTATCAAATAGAGATATAATACTTCTTCTTTCTTCATTTACGACTGCTTTGTACCCAATTAAGGTATTTATTAATTGTGCCAAATTCCGAATAATTATTTGTAATTTCTTGATAAAGTGCTTCGCCAAAACTAATTTTTAGCTTAGGACAATCTATCAATTTAATCAAAGCTTCATAAAAAGAATTAGTATCATTCGAAGATACTACAAAACCATTAATAGTATGGTGAACTACCGAAGATACCTCGCCAACATCAGTTACAACGACTGGTTTTTTATGCATACCATATTCTAATAATGACACTGGTAAACCCTCCGATTGTGATGTAAGAATTGCAATAGTAGCTTGTTCTAAAATAGTATCAACATCATTTTTAGAACCATAAATATATACTTTATATTCTAAATTCAATTCTACTATTTTTTTCTTTACTTGTCGTGAATACTCATCCTGAAAATCTTTTCCAACCAAATGAAAAGTCCATTCTGGATGTGATTCTTGTAGTTTACTAGCTACTTGTAATAACAAGAAATGATTTTTTTGAACTCTCAAATTAGCCAAACAAACGATTCTCTTATTATTTATTCCATTCAAAATAGTAGGCGAAATTACTTCTACATGTTTGAATGGGAAATTAGGTAAATAAATTATATTCTTTGAAAGTTTATTTTTTTCTGCCCAGGCTTTTAATTTTTGATTCACGGTAATAATCCCATCAAAAAAGGGAATCATTATTTTTAATTCAATTTTTGATCTTTTATCAAGAAACTCGCTATCACCGTAATGATCTTGCCAAATCAGGCGAACTCGTGGGAGCGTCATTTTTAACAAAAAAGCAATAAAAAAAGAAGTGCTATGCGCATGAATATGGGTAACTTGATTTGAAAGTACAAAATGGCGCAAGCTAAAAAGTGCTTTAAAATCTATGGTGTGTGTTTTATTTAAAAACAAATAAGAAACATTTTTGTTCAGTTTAGATTTGAGTGAACCCTCCGTTCTAGTAGCTACCAATCCCGAAAAATCGATTTTATCAACTAGTGCATTGGCATAACTCACCGCCATACGTTCCGCTCCACCAGCCTCAAGAGAATCTATAATTTGAAGTATGCGCATCTTATTTAGTTTCTATCAACTTTTGTATTTCGTCCTGAAAAACATCTAAGGTGTATTTTCTTGACCAACTCATTGCAGCTGTTGCTTTTTGTTGGTACAACTTAGTATCATTTATAATGATCGTAATATTTTTCAAATCAACCGTCAAAATACCTGTCAACAACAATCCTCTACTTCCATTATCGAGCATTTGAGGCACTACCGATGTAGGAATTGCCAAAGGAACGCAGCCCCAAAACATAGATTCAGCTACTGCCTTGGGCCAACCTTCAAAACTACCCGATTGCAAAACCAGAAAATGACTTTTTTTGTACACTTCTATCAAAGATTCTTTGGTCAGATTGCCTTTCAAAAAAACGAATTCTTGTAAATGATTCTTTATTATCGAAGTTTCAATTTCATCATAAAGAATTCCATCACCGTACAAATCAATGGTAGCTGCAATTCCAGAACTATTTAGCAACTTTACTATTTCAATACCATAAATTGGGTTTTTACCTTGAGTCAATGTCCCTACAAAAATAAAGCGAATTGGCTTATGATTCGTATTTCTAATTTCTATGGGGTGCTTTTCCTTTTCATAATAAGTGGCTGTAAAAAAAGACTTCACGTTTGGGGTACTATTATCCCAATCTCCATAAACCAAAACTTGCATGTTTTTAGCTAGAAACGTATTGTTTAATAACCATCGTTGCAGTCGATAACTCAAAGGTTGTTCGGACTTGGTATCCCAATTACTAGCATATTTGGCCGTTTTAATTTTATTTGGAAATAAAATTTGAACCATACAACCCAATAATCCAATATTTCCAGGACAACGCAAATGAATATGATCTGCTTTTTTCATGGCATTAAAAATGGTCAAACCGATTTTTGGCATTTTAAAAATAGCATTAAAAACGGATTTTAATCCTAAAACATCAAAACTATCAATAGGTATAAATTCAATATTTGAGTGTTGGTATGCAATATCAATAGCCGATTTTTTTGATAAATCCAAAGGAGCTACAATAACCACCTTATCTACTTTTTTTATCCAAATGTTCATTTCACGAACATAAGGTGCATACCCAAAATACTGATTGCTTTCGAAAATATGAGGAACGTGGGTTATGATTAGAAAGGTCATTGTATTGTACGGGTCTATTGGTTGTCCCAAAAGGGTTCTAAATATATTTTATTGTTGTTTCGTTTTTGGAGCTGGAAACATATAAACCGAAATCCTATTAACTATTTTTTTTATGAGAGGTATTCGGTATAATCCTGCAGCTCCCATTATATACAAACCTACTTTCGAAGGAAAAATATATCGTGGTTCCATGTATGTCAGTCCATGAAAAACAAGTAAAGAAACCGTTATTCCCCAAAATATCCAATAGTTTATTAATTTTTTTTCGTAAAATAGAAAAAGAGCAACACCTGTAAGTATTATTAAATTAATTGAATTGAGAATAAAAAGAAAACTCCAATATCCAATTGCCCCTTTAAAAGGACCAAGCACAAATTGATTCGGAGGCACTTTGCTTATTATATTGAGATTTCCATATAAACATTTAACAAAAAACTGCCTAGTAGTCCAAAAAGGATTTGTAACGATATCATTTATTAAAAATTCTTTATAAACATCATTAAAAGAACGATTTGTCTTTACCATTTCTAAAGCTAAATCCTCTCTTCTTTTTCCCCAATTTTGATAATCTTTACTATCCGATCTGTTTGTATTATCCCAAAAACGAAAATCAAAAGGCTCCTCTCTAAACTGATATCTCCCTTGGAGGGCTACAAAATAAAATAAAGATTCTTGATTTTCTCCTGACTTGTTTAAGGTCGTAAGCTTGGCCAATTGAAGTCCGCCAAAACTAAAAATACACACTGTTAAAAAAGTGAAACTTAATTTTTTTCCATAATTTTTATAAAAAACCTTATTTCGCAAAAAAGAATAGGTAATTACTATAAATAAAACACCCAAAAGCAACATCGCATTAGGTCTATTCATAATCAATAACCACATTCCAAAATTAAGTATTAACCATCCTTTAATTTTATCAGGATTATGATAGGTTAGTGTCCATCCATAAATAGCTAAAGTTAAAGAAAAAAAAGCAGGTATTTCAGCAAGAATTCCAAATGAATAATAACAATGTATTGGAAAAATAAAAAAAAGCAAAACCGATAGTAGACCCACTTCTTTACTGAAAAAGAAGGAAGCTATTCTGAAAATCAGCAGTAAACTGACTGTAGTAATAATAGATAAAAAAACAACCGCATACAACCAAAGCTTTTGATCTGTTGCGTCGGATGGAGCTAAAACATAAACAGGAGTGTAAAACAAAATTGGCCCAGGCGCTTTTGTAATTACCACTTTATCAAAACTAACTTTCCCTTTTATAAATAAGGCTAAATTTTTTGACTCGGTATGAAAATTCATATCTCCAAATTGATTCGCTTTAAACGGCAAATTGGAAACCAACAGCATCAGCAATGAGGAAACCAACACAATAAAAACATTCATTCTTTTTGTAGAAAAATCCATTTTATTCTTTTAAAAAATTACAATATTCTTATCAAAATAAAACCAAAGCCATCTTGAAGCGGTTATACTAGCATATCGTTTAAATCCTGTTTTTTCAACGCCAGCTATAGAACTCAAATTACTTTTACTAATGATAATAAAGACCTCTTTCATATTCTCATTGAACACCATTTTGTTTACAATATAACTGATTACAAAAGGATAAATGGATTTTCCTCTATAATCTGGATTCGTGTAACAATCTCCAATTACTGGCCCTTTTTTATTAATTAAACCAAGTAAATATATTTTGTTAAAAAGAAAACAATTATGAATTGAAATCCCTTTCTCTACAATAAAATATTTTATTTTATTTTTAGAAATTGTTTCCGTTTGAATAGTATATCCAATATCAGGAAAAGCTGCTAAATCATTCTCAGTAAGGCGATAAATAAAAACATCTATTTCAATAATTTGTAGCTTTTTCCGAAATTTATTCAATATTTTTTTCATTTTATAACAGATAAAATTTTAGAAACTTGTTTTTTAAAGGGCTTTATACTTGTTTCAAAAAGTAAAAAAAGCCTAAAATAAAAGGGTTTCAATATCCAATAATACTTTGATTTTTCAAACACTATTTGTTTTGTGTTAAAACTATTTTTAAAATCAATTACCCCTTTTGAGCCTCCTAACGAAATATTATAGCCATCGAAATCCTCTTTCAAAGTTAGCTTAACGGCTTCCCATTGCAAAAAATCTCCAGTTCTTAGATCTGGAACCTCTTTTTTGGAACCTCCTAAAATATAGGTAAAATAATTTCCGGCTTTAATCAAGAGTATTGCTCCTTTTAGCTCCTCATTTTTAAACGCTCCAAGCATTTTTAAACGTCCCTTATTTAATAGTGATAACAAACAATCTTTTAAATCATCCCACTCGCGAATACTATAATTGCCTTGTTTGGCATTTTCTAAAAATAGATGATAGCCTTTTTCTAATTTTTCAATTGTATTCATTTCTTCAAGTAGCAGCCCTTTGCGATAGGAATTTCTAATATTACGCCTAACCGAAGGATTTAGACTCATTAGTATTGAATCGATATCTGAATATCCATTCAGGTTTATCCAATTTAATCCGTTTGAAGAATAGATATATTTAAATAAATGCCCCTCTTTAGCATTACTTAATGCGGGCAATTGATATCCAGAATTACATACATGTTCATTAGACACTATCGAAAAAGCTAAATTAATATGACAATAACAACAATTATGATAAAGAGCCCTTTTAGGTACTGTTTCTATAAATTCGTTGAGTTGCTTCTCAAATCCTTTACTAACAATTGGACCAAAAGGAACAATAAAAAATTTAAAAACTAGCGCTTTAGCGATGACAACAGCATATCCTCCAACAATGATATCCTCTTTTATACCTATACAAAATTCATAATCAAAACCATAAGATTGATATGATTTAACCCAATCAGACAAAAGTAAATGAGAACCGCTATCATCATTTGTGACAAAAGCATCCCATTTATCAAGCCAATACTGATCTTTAGTATAAACAATTTTCATTAGTTTAGGGTTCTATATGGCAAATCTGAATTGTTTTCAACAACTATTTTCCCTTTTGAATCGACGTTTAAAACTACTCTCTCAAAATTAGTTAAAAACTCAATTAATTCATTTAATGTAGGGTTCCAAATCTCTTTGTTTTTGATCTTATTTCCTAAATACATGAAATTATCTACCACTTTATCATCTATAGTATCTTCGTTGAAAAACATTCGACCATGATGGTATTTCATAGGAACTGAAAAATACGTATGCCCTATAAAAAGTCCTTTTTCATGAATCAACAAATCAATATTTTCTGGAGCCAAAGACTTTGTTAAATCTAACATATCTATAGTTTGAAACATTATAATTTTTTTTTCATTTTCAAAAAAAGGAAAAATGATGGCATTGTATTTTGCAAAACGGTAGGGTTTATTTTTATAACTATTCCAAAATAAAATAATTTTAAATACCGGAATTAGTACTCTAAAACTATTTTGTAAAAAATTCGGAATTTCCGTTAATCTATAATTAAAAATAATGTTTTTAAAATTTTGAGAAACTAATTTGAAATGCCCTATTAGGTTATTTTCTGCATAATAATGATAAAAAATATTTTTTAGAAATCTTTGAATTTTGTTCATTAATGTGGATTTGCTATTTCCTTTCCAAAATTTATCCAAAGTAAAATGAGAAGCGTTTAACTGGTTGATAACACCTGTTGTTGAAACGCCTGAATCAATATAATTCCAAGTGTTTTTAATATTACTTGAATTGAGTTTATCAAAAAAAGTCTCTCGACTAACAATTTGAGAATTATTTATTAATGAAAAATTATAAGGTTGATATCCATGATCAATCCAAGTCACCACTTTTTCTACTGGAATAAAATTTGAGAAAATTTCTGCACTTTCTTGTTTAGACATTATCGATTGTGATAATGAATGATAGGCTAATTCGTGACCATCAGTAGTCCATTTCAGTAGCTCTTCCTGATTGTTTTGCCAAGAAACACCATCTTCTCTCTTTGAAAAATGCTTTAAGAAAAAACCTTTCGTTATTCTGACACCAGAATCCTTCAATAATCTTCTCTGAAGTTCTAAATTTCCAAGGGTATCAAAATCGCAATGATCAGTAAAACATGCCACTGCCGAAAAAGGAATTTTAGATCGGCTAAACTCTATTGCTCCTTCTTTACTGAATAATAAAGAAAGTAATTCAATGTTTTTTTGAGTTACAATTGGACTCGGTATCTTAAAACAAGAGTACTTATGTAAAGAAACTGATTTATAAGTAGCCATTGGAGTTGCCTCGGGAGGATTAATTTTCCAAACAATCTTATTTTTGAATTTTTTATTATATTCCCAAACACCAATTGTAGAATTTGGTTGCACAAAAGAACCATTAGACAATTTCAAAATTTTGGGAGCTAAATGAATGGCAATAAAATCTTGTTCTGAATCAATCCATTCATAATCATTATTTCTTATTTTTTCTATTGTATCTTGAAATGTAATTTCAATATCAAAAACACTATTTTGATATTGTTCAGGAATCAAAATAGACATTTTAAATAAATTTTCTTCTAGAGGGAGAATATTTATAATTTTTTCTTCATGAAATAATTGAATTTTTTTTATCATCTCGAAGTTTGATGAAACTTCCTGAGGTTTATAACAAAGCAAACTAAACCATCCTTTAATACGTCCTAAAGCTTCACTAAACGCAACTCTCTTTTTGTTAGTAGTCAATGAATTAACCAATCTAATCAATGCCAAAAGAAGCGTTATAGCATGCCATTTTAATTTGGATTTTAAATTTGGATTCGGATTTTTGACCCTCCAAACAAACCAGCCATTGCGAACCACCATTTTTCCATAATGAAACTGATTCGGTCTGCCAGAAACATCGTGATAATGATTTAATTTGGCTTTTGTATTGACATACAGTTTCCCTTTTTGAGAAAGTCGCAGGGTGAAATCGGCATCTTCATATAGTCCATACCCTTCAAAATAAGATGAAAATCGAATGGTTTCAAACACTGTTTTTTTAAACGAAGAAACACCACCCATGAGCATCTCCACTTGATACGTTTTGCCACTGGGCGGTAAAAAACTCACACTCCTCTCGTGACCGAATGTTGGATAATAGCCTGGTTGGCAATCGCTATCTAAACCCAACATTTTTCTGAGTATAAAACGACTACTTTCTTTTCGTTTCCAACCATCAAAAAAATATTCGGTTATTTTAGGACTATATTTTTCGCCAACAAATTCTGATTTTGTTTCATTAATGATATAGCCCCCAACACCAAGTGCATCAGGGAAATTTTCATAGGTCTTGATAAGTTGTTCAAAATAATCGGGGTCTAAAACCACATCATCGTCAAGAAAACAAATAATTTCTATCGCGTTTCCTGCCCTTTCGATCCCATAATTTCTTTGTTTGGTGAGTCCACGATGGGCTGTTGGAACTAAAAAATATTGAAGTTTTTCGAAATGATTTGCCTTTAATATCAGTTCAGTTTCATTGTTAGTAGAACCATCAATAATCAATATTTCATCTGGATATAGCGTTTGCTCCCTAACCGATTGCAATAGAGTAAGCAAGGGTTTAGGGCGCAAATAGGTACAGATGATGAGGCTAAATTTCATTTTAATCAACAGTTTGTCTTGTGATTTTAAATAAGTAAATCTCTAAAGTTGTTTCTATGTATTATTTTTACCTCTGTTTGGTAAGCTTCTTTGAATTTTTCAAACTTTTTTATTTTTGCATTTTCATTGGCTTTAATCTCGAAAGCAGTTACACTTTCATTTTCAACTTCAATATAATCGATTTCTTGTTGTGTTGTTGTTCTCCAAAAATAACTTTTTACAAAAGGATTTTCGTAGTTGTTTTTCTTCATTCGTTCCGAAATAATAAAATTTTCCCATAACTCCCCTTTATCATTTCTCATCTCTAATGAATTGAAATTATTGATAATAGTGTTACGTACCCCATTATCCCAAAAGTAGATTTTTTTTGCAAATTTCAATTCATTTCTTAGGTTTCTGCTATACCCATTTAGAGTAAAAATCACAAATCCCTTTTCTAGTATTTGAATGTAACTCGCAACCGTATTTTTATCAACATTTAATAATTGCGAAAGTTCATTAAAGGAAACTTCATTCCCCATTTGAAAGGCTAATGCTTTTAACAATTTTTCCAAAACATCTGGTTTTTTAATATTTGAAAAAGCCAATAAATCTTGATATAAATAACTATCTACTAGCTGTTTTAGGCGTTCTTTCTCTTCTGATGGATGGGTAATAATTTCAGGATACATTCCATAAATCAATCTCAAATCTAATTGTTGCAAGCCTTTTACATACCCTACTGTATTTTCTAATTCTTTCCAAGTGACAGGATACATGTTGTATTCCCATTTTCTGCCTGTCAATGATTCACTTGTTACATTTTTAATATCAAATGCTGACGAACCACTCAATAAAAGTTGGACATCCTTGAATTGATCCACAATTATCTTTGAAGTTAGCCCGATATTATCAATTCGTTGTACTTCGTCTATAAATACAATTTTGTGATTCCCAATAATGTTTTTTATTTCTTCGGTGGATGGATTTTGCAATAATGTTCTTGTAATTCTATCATCGCCGTCAAGAAATAAGGTGTTTTCATAAGAATCTAACAACTCGTTTAGTAATGTTGTTTTACCTATTTGCCTAGCTCCAATTACAATAATTGCTTTATTCTTGAATAGTTTTTTAACTATGCTATCTTTTAAATATCTTTCAATTTTCATAACACAAAAATTTCTGTAAAGATACAGATTTTATTTTAATTCACTGAATTTAATTAAATTTGGTGAATTTAATTCACTGAAATAGACTTTATGTAGTGAATACAATTCACTTAAATAATTTAAAACTAAATTGAAAAGTTTAAATTTCATTTTGATTGTTTAATTTATTGGCCCAAATCTCACTAACCCTCCATTGTTTATTCATTTTAATAAAATAACCTATTGGATTATTGAATGTTTTTAAATTGTAATTTTTAAGAAATAATATTGTTTTATAGCCTAAAATTTGCTGTTTTGTATAATGCGAAGTAAAATATAGCATTATAGTTGGCGAAGGTTTGGGTTCAATCGGTTCATCCTGCCATCGCAATTTTGGTTTGGTCCTGAATCCACCTATCGGGGCTTTTAAATGTAATATTTCAGGCTCCGGCAAATATAAAATATCAAAGCCCTTGTTTCGCAATTGCATTCCAAAATCACCATCTTCACCATAACCAAATTCATACCCCATATTAAACTCACATCCTGTCAAACAATCGGCCAAAACTAAACTACAACCTGAGCCAAAAGTAACCCATTGAAAAACGTAATTGTAAATTTTCACTTGTTCTTTTTGCAAACAGCTAAACGAAACTATTTTCGCACCATTCTCTGAACATTTATTAAGAGCTGTATAGAGGAAATCAGGATTAATTCGGATATCATCGTCAGCAAAGAAAATCCATTCACTTTTTATTTCTTTTAAAGCGAGGTTTCTTGCATTACAAGCTCCTGCTTGATGCGTAAAAATATGCTGAATCTCAAAAGGCCAATTTTCTTCTTTGATATAATTTAATTCAGAAACACTTCCTTCAATAGGGTTTTGTTCTACAATTATTACTGTATTCGGTAAATGAGTTTGAATAGACAAATCTTTTAGAAAATCTTTTAAAAAATCTTTCCTTCCTATTGTTGGAATAAGTACATCAACAGTGCTTTTAGCTAAGACATTCCTAGAAGATTTTACTACCAGGTTTTGAAGGCTTATGTTTTTATTGGTTCTTCTTCGATAAAAAAGTGAAAATAAAAATGGTGAAAAAGGAAATTTATTTTCGTAAATAATCAAATTAAAAATCAATAAAAACACCCAACGGGTTTTATAATGTTGCTTTACGAATCTAAAAAAGGTGTAATTATTTGCGGTTTTTATTTTGAGAAATTTACATTTTTTTAAGAGGCTAGGTTCAGAAAAACATTCCACCCCAAGAGGCATTATTAATTTAGCTAAAGAACATAAATAATAATCAAAATCTTGGTCAAATGGAATTTGTTTCGATACAATGGCGAGAGTTTGAGCATGAATCACGCCAACCCAACTACTCATTTGCCAAGTTGAAAAACTAACTGACTTGTTGATTTTTATATAAGGTGATTCGTCTGCATAACCAATTTTACCAAAGAAATAATCCGCCTCTGATGGACAAAAGGACAACAACATTTTGTTATGATGAAAAACATCATTCAATGAATCTAAATTCAGAAACTGTTTATATTCAAAATGACACCAAACTATTTTTTCATCAGGAAATAAAAGGGCTAATTTATGTATCGCCGAAGCAATGGAATCTATAACATCAAAATCAATAGTTTGATTTTCCGACGAAAAAACCTCAACAATTTTATTATTTAAATGATATACTACTATCAAAATTTATTTTATTAACGATTTATAATACCCCAAACTTTGTTGAGCGACAACAGCAAAAGCAAATTTTTTCAATATTGTTTGTCTTCCTTCGAGACCAAATTCTTTTTGCAATACTGGATTATCTATAACTTCAATAATTCGTTGGGCATACAACTGATGATCATTAGGAGGAACTAAAAAACCATTTTTTCCATTCTCAATAATTTCGATTGCCCAACCTATATTAGAGGCTACAATTGGTTTTTGCATAGCCATAGCCTCTATCCAAGAAACTGGCAAAGCTTCGGCGTAGGATGGAAATACACAAACTGTAGCTTCTTCGATATACTTTTTCACATCTTGATAAGACACACTACCTAAATACTGAACATTTTTCAACGCTTCAGTATCAAAAATCGATTGCATCATGTTCCAAGTAGAAACATTTCCTGTAATACTGTCTGAAGAATCTCGACCTACTAAAATCAATTTGGTATTCTTATTTTTCTTGAAAACTTCATTGAAAATGAACGGTAATTCCAACGCTCCTTTTTTCCGAATTAAAGTGCCAAAGTATAAAATTTGATTATTGCCATTGAAATTGTTATTGCTATTGAACATATCTATATCAATGCTATTTGGTATAATTGTAAATTCTTTGTTCAACCCAAAAACTTGATTGGTCAAATCGGCTGTAAACTGACTTACCGAAATCAATCCAGTAGCATTCTCTAATGCCCTTTTTTCATGATATTTATTTATCCATTTTACGGGTCTGTTATCCAAATGACAAAAATAAGTATCTGAACCGTTAAGCCGAATCACAATAGGGCATTTTTTAGGCTGAATATAAGAGGTTATCCCCGTCCAATCAGGTGCTTCAACTAAACCAATCTCTTTATTTGCATATAATTTATCAATGATTCGCTCTAGCTTTTTTCGGGTAAAATACCAAGACAAACCTTTGAACTTTACATTCTTAATTTGTTGAACAAGAATACCATTGTCATCAAAAACAGCATCACTTTTTTGACCATACACCAGAACACGAACACTACATCCTTCGGCCAATAATCCAACAGCCAAGTTTTTTATACTTGTTCCAATGCCACCAGAGTTTCCAGTTTTAAGATGAGGATATTCGGGAGTAAGAAAGGCTATTTTTAGCCTCACCCCTCCCGAAGCATCAAGACTCTCCAAAGGAGAGGAAATCAAAACTGGATTATTATTCGTTTTCAATTTAATAGCTGTATATGTTCGTTGACCATTTTATTTAAATTGAATTTATCGACAATTTCAGTACTGACCTCTTTATCAATAACAAAATTCCCTATAACAATATTTTTCAGGATTTCTGCTAACTGATGATAATTACCAGCATTATAAAGAAATCCATTTTTATTCTGTTCTATTAAAGACAGCACATTTCCTGCTTCGTGTGTTGTAATTACTGGAAGATTGCTGACCAAACTTTCAATAACCGAATAACAAAACGTTTCTTCATGGGATGGTTGTATTAAATAGGCATAATTGGCATAAAGTTCGTTTAATTGAGAAGAACTACCCTTAAAATGAATAATGGAATTCAAATTGAACTCTTTGGTCATTTCAAATAATTGTTCCTCATAAGGGCCTTTGCCATAAATATCTATCTGAATTTGATTTTTGATATCATTTTCTAGAATAGAAACCGCCTGTATCAAATCTTGAATTCCCTTTGAATGACGCAAATGCGAAGTGGTGATAAATTTATTTTTATTTACCATTCCCCTCTTTAGGAAAACCAAAGTGTCGATTCCGTTATAAATTACAATCGTTTTATTTTTAAGAAAAAAACCATAATCTTTAAGAATGTGTTTTCTTGTGTATTCAGATACTCCAATAAACTGATCAATGTATCGGGAATATAAAACTCCTTTAATTTTGTTTTTTAAAATTTTAGATGTTGAAAAACCGTTTAATGGTCGTGGATTGTGGTCTACGGCAATGGTATTTTGTATTCCTGACATTTTAGCTTTCTTAAAAAAAGAAGTACACAATGCCACAAAATGGGTAATTAATACATCATATTTTATGTGATCTTGAGTGACTTTTTCTAAAAAAAATCGCTCCAAATTTTGATTATTAGCACTATAAATGGTCAATCCCGAAAAGAATTCGAAAGATTGATAATCCGAAAAATACCAGTCTATATCGTAACCCAGTTCTTTTGCTTTAGTATCGTACCACACCCAAAAACGATCCATTCCGCCAATGCGGTTGGGGTTTAGGGCATAATTGCAAACGACCGCTATTTTTTTCATTATTTTCTATCTAATGTATAAAAATAAACTTTAGAATTTTTATCTTTAATTACTGAAACAACATCCGATTTTATAAAATCGGGCAAACTATCTTTTGGTTTTTTTGAAATACAAAAACTAAATGGAAAAGTGTTGTAAAAATCTTTTCTTGTGAATTTTTTTTTAGCTTCAGATTGTTCTCTGTTTTTATTTTTAAGCCAAATATTTAATGTATTCAAATCAATATTTACATTTCTCTTTTGGAGGGCTATATTAGTCAAATCCTTTTTTAATGAATCGGCTTCAATATTAAAAACATTATAATTTCTTCCAAATAATTTAAGAAAAGTAGCCTCATGTTGAGGAAAATCTTCTCTTGAATGATCCTGTAAACTTTCACCATAATAAATAAGACCAAAAGGGTAGTTTAACTTTGGTAAAATTGTTTTAACCTCATTAATAAAATTTTTATCATAAAAGTATATTCTGCCAACAGAGTGAAACACATTATTACCACCAACTAATTGTTGAACACCAACTAAAGAAACGATAATAAGAACTGATAATTTTATTTTACCCAATTTAGTATTAAAAGGAGTTTGTATCAACAGATAGATAATCAATCCCAGTATAAATGGACCAAAAACATTGGAAGAGAACTGATACGAATTTTCTATTTTATTATACTTTGCAAACAAAAAAATAGTAGACACATAACAAATTAGCAAAAACAGAGACAAGTCTAACCTAATTTTCTTTGATATTGATTTTGTATAAAATAATAAGACACCAACTATTAAAACACTAAGCCAGTAATAAGAAATAAACATGACTGTTAATTTCTTAAAAAATTGAATTACAAAATATAAAAAACAATCATTACTAACAATATCTTGGTTTGAATTTCCAATAAAAAATTGCTCTTTGAAATGATTAATTTTATAATAAACAAAAACACTCAAAAATAATACTGTGAAAATTACAATTAGGGGTAAATGTTTTTTTAAACTAAACTGAATTGATTTCTTTTCATTGATTTCATTTATTATAAAATATAAAATCATAAAAAAAACTAGTATAAAAAAAGCAATTGTCGATTGAATTAATATAGGAATTAGTAGGAGAAAATAAACTGCTTCTATTTTTTGTTCTTTCTCATACTTATAAAAAAATTGAAATACTATTGAAAACACTAAAGCTAATTTGGTATAGGCTGCAATCCCAATAGGATCCATCCCTCCAGAATTAAAATCAAAAAAAATATTAATTATTTGTCTATACCAAGATCCGCAAAAAGCAAATAAAATAAATATCGATAAGACCAAAGAGACTAGCAAATTAAATTTTCTTTTTGCAATTACAAAAAAACTTAAAGAACAAAGAAATAATGATATGGTACTGTAAAACAACTCCCAGATATAAATAGTATCAATTTTTGTCAAATCTAATCCTATTGAAACTAACCAAAAGTCACTAGAACGATAAGGTTGAGCAAAATTCAAATAAGGAAGTAAAACATTTTTAAATTCTAAAGCATTTTCATGACCACTGAGATTATACCCTTCTGCTATTCGCATATAGCATTCATAATCAGTAAATAATAAATTAGGGCAATTATATTCTGAATTCCAAAAAAAACTGGCTTTTAGAATAAAAATTGCAGTCCATAAAAAACTAATAATAAATACATTATTAAAAAATTCCTTTTTCTTTAGTAAAGGATTTTCATTATGTTTATTGTTTAAAATAAAATAACCTATTAACCATAATAGAACAACAATACCAATACTATTAAAATTAGCTTTGCCAATAGCATAGATTGAGATAATTAATAAATAACCGAAAAATAGTTCTAAAAACAAGTTACTCTTTCGGAAGCGAAAAAGAACTAACCCTAAGAAATTTGAAATTAACAAAGTTGTTAATCCTAAAAAATAAAGTGTAATAATTGCTGAATTCATATTATTAATTTAAATTATGAAATTTAAAATGCATTGGGTTAAGTTTTTTGTAAATTTCTGAAATCGTATTGTATTCTTAAAAACTATTTTTCAAGGCTAGTACAATTCTCTTGGTGGTTTCCTCAAATGGCTCACTTATTTGCAAATCTATCCTATTTTCCCTTTGTCCGTTTCGCTCTTTTGAAAGTTCAAAGTATAGTTGCATACGACAGCTATTTTATTATTGATGCTCATTATTATTGAAAAATTGTTGTTATTTTTAGTTGTATTTAATTTTCCAAAACCCTCTTGTGCCCCCAATACGTTCTATATATCCTTTTTCTTTTAATATTCCTAAATGCTTTGATACTGCAGATTCGCTGATTCCCATTTGTTTTGTTATTGCACTTCGACTTATCTTATCATCTTTAGCTAATATAGCCAATACCTGCTTCTGTCTTGAGGTTAAATCTTGAATTGCGTCATCTATTTGTCCACCTATTTGTCCACCTATTTGTCCACCTATTTGTCCACCTATTTTACCACCTGTAATATTATCATCCTCTTGCCTTATCATTAAGGTCATGCGAAGGAAATTTTGAGAGAATTTGAAACATGTTGTACCATAATACTCTAAAATTCTTGGCACTCCAGAACCTAATTGTTCTACCATACCTAAATCTTTAAAAATTCGCATTAGTTCTTTGTTTCGAGGAATAGAAACACCTTCAAAAAATTCTTGTTCGTCCAAAGAATCAGGCAATCCTCCAGCCGATGTAATTTCTATTCTATCATCAAAGAGTTCGAATTTTGGGGGAACTTCATTCGTGTAATCGTTATGAATAATCGCATTTATAACGGCTTCTCTCAAAGCAATAGGATTCCATAAACGATGGTTTTCTCTTTCTTTGTGAGTGATTTTAGAACTTGTTTTGTTCTCCAACTCTAATTTATCTAAAGCTTGCTTAGTTGCTTTTACCAGGGAGCAATATCCATATTCGTTGTTCTCGATTAGGTTCACTCTTGTAGTGCCTTTATATTTGGCAAGTTTAATAGAGGTTCCGTTATAGTCAGCCAATAAATATGCGGCATAATTCAAGAAACCATCTTCGTTGAGTAATTCAAGATTTAAGGCAAATTTATCATTAAGTTTTCTGCCAATGGCTTCATAATATATTTTGAGCTGTTCAAAGCTTAAATCTTGCCTGTTCGATTTTATCTTACCGATGGAATTTCGGGTACGTTTTGCAAAAAGTGTATCAATTATTTTTTGTGGCATTGGATCCGATGCAGTACCAATTCGTATAAAAGTTCCCTTTTCGGTCATGCCAAATTTTCGCAAGAAATAAGGTTTTTCGCTACCACTCGCTACTATTATTTTAATGATGTCGTGTCCCTCTTTATTTTCATTTACCACATCAAACAAACCCATACATGAGGGTGAAATATTATGTTTCAGCCGATCTTTAATTTTGAGTTGATCACCATCAGAATCTGCGACTCCTATTATTTTACCTAGCTTATTGATACCAATATAAATCAAACCACCTTCGCGATAATTTAAAAAAGCAACAACTTCTTTTTCTAAATTATCCGTTAGTTCTTGTTTGAATTCTATACGATTGGTTTCTGTCATTTTATTTTTTGGCTTAGTTGTTTAAGTGTGATAAGGTATAGGCGATTCGTTTACTAGTCCCTTTTAATGGCTCACTTATTTGCAAATCTATCATAGTTGCTCTTTGTTTGCTTTGCGCTTTTGGATTGTTCAGAGCATGGTTGATTTGATCTATTAATTCGTATTCGTTTTTTGCAATGGATACAGCGCCACTATCAACTACTTTTTTAAAATGCACAAAATTTAAAAAACGTTGGTCATCATACATTCCGTTCTCCCGATTTCCAAAAACAGTATTAATAACCGGTTTGTCAAACAACATAAAATCTAAACTCATGGTCGAACACATATTAATATTCAAATCGACATATTCTAGAATAGCCCTTAAATCAATAACATCTTCCTCGCTAGGTACTCTTTGCGACCAAGTTTCAACATGATTATCTCGAGTTAAAATCCATTTAGGAACGTTCCAAATAATTTCTGGAAAATCCTCTCTAATGGTTTTAAATCTCGAATCATCTTCGGCAGGCGAAGTTCTAACCAGTAGTTGTACTTTTTCGTTAATTTGATTGTTTATAATAGCTTTTGCAATGGCACTAATCACAATAGGATCATTTTGTCCAATTGAAACATCGGCACAACTATAACAAATCGTTTTTATAGCACTATCTAATTGAAACTTATGAAAAAAATCTTTAGCCTTCATTTCGTATTTTGGCATCATATAGGGTTCAAATTGTGGCGTTCCCACAATTTTGATATTTTCAGATTTTGCTTTGGGATAAAAATACAACAATTCAGATTTCATCAAATCACTCCAAACAAAAAAATAATCAAAAGTTCCTAACATTCTTCCTTTAGAAGCCAGATTATCCCAACTAAAAATAAAGGTACTTGCCGAAATATTTAATTGCTGTGCAGCATATAAAATTGGAGCTACGAAAGGCGGTCTTTGATGAGTAAAAAAAAGATGGGTAGGTTTATCTTGTTTTAATAATTCAAAATAGTCTTTTGTTATTGTATTTTTTGAAAATGAAAAAAACTGCAATTTTTCTGCCCATAAAATACTGCTGTCGGAATGTATAAATCGAGTACCTACATAAATCAATTTAGTAAGCAATGCTCTAAGCGAATTGGTTGAAGGATAGCCTAAATCCAGATTATCTTTCATGCCAAAAAAAGATTGATGCTTTTGCAAATGCGCTACTTCTTTCCATTTTCTAAAAAACCAAGTCGCTTTAGATTCTATAAAAACATCTAATTCTTTGATGGTTACTTTGGGTTCAGAAATAGAATGAAAAGCACGAATTGGCAATCCAGAATAAATTACGATTTCTTCAAATTCTTTGGATGCTTCTGCAATAAAATCACTCATGATAAAATTGCGAAATCCTACTCCATCCGTTATAACTATTCCTAGTTTTTTCATTTTTTTTCTTATACTAAAATAAAATTACCTATTATTTTCCCATCAACACTTGGTTAGAAAATATTGCAGTAAATCGTTTCGCTCCACTATTATTCAAATGATTACAATTTACTAACATTTTATCATCGGTGATCGCTTCCGAAAAATCAATAAAACCAAGTATTTTAGCCTTCAATTTTGATGTAAAAGTAACGTTTTTGTTATTCTTGCAAAACGGAACGCAATAAAAAACTCCCTTAATTTTATTTTTTAAAATTTTAAAAATCGGAAAACCTTCTAAAAGGTCTTGGATTGTGGTTTAAAGAAATAGCTTACTGAATGCAATTTACTTAGTATTCTAAGTTAAGTACTTGACCTTTTCATCATAAATCAAAATAAAAATAATCCTTTCAGCCAATGTGGCTCGGATTCGGGACATAATAGAAAATGAAGACTATTTTTTTATCAACATCTTATGTGATAATTAAAATATTAAACTTGCCTAATGTAAAAAAAAATGTATAATAAAATTCCGCTTAAAAAGCTTAGATTATAAACTAGAAACCTATATTTTTCAGGGAATTTTGATAAATAAATTAATGAAAAATAAGTGTACAATATCATGATTGGTATTACCCATCGAAATTCAAATAATTTAACACTTAAAAAAGAGAAGAAAATAATACTCAAAATATGAAAGGCTATTATTATTTTATTTTGAAAAATATTTCTCTTGTTTTTAATATTGATAGAATAAAAAATATCATACTTTTTATGTTTTATAAAAGACAAAAACAAAATTGGAAATAACAAATACATAAATCTATAACTAGTATAAAGTGCTGTTATAAACATTCTAACCATTTGCCTAATATACAAGCCAGGTTCTTTAATTAATAGATCAATCTGGTTTTTTGGAAAATCAAAATTTGGATTTGATTTTTTAAAATCAATGACTTCTTGTGTGGATATCCATTGAGTGTGAGGTATTTTATTAGAATCCCAATATTTTGCCATTAGATAGTTTCTTTGAAACCAATCCACACCCGTTTCTTTAGGCACTTCTTTAACATCTAAAATTATTTTATTTTGCTGAACCAATGGAATAAAATTAATCATTAATAACACACCTATAGATGTCAAACCTATCAAAATATTTTCTTTACAAAACACCATCATAAATCCACCAATCAAAATTAAGGCTAGATAGAATGATACAATAAGAACAATAGTAGTTGGCCTGGTTGCGACTGAAAGGGCAATTAAAATACCAATAATAAAACTTTGTTTTTTACTTATATTAATTTTTCCAAATTGCAAGTTTTGAATTATCATTAAAATAGCTATTGAAATAAAAGCAACTGACAAAAAATCAGAAGTTCCGATAAACATTTGATTTGTTATAAAAATCGCACAAATAAATAAAGTAGCTTTAATAATTTTTTCAAGAAAGCTAATATTGTCACAATTTATTTTCTTTATAAAATAAATTATCAGCAGAAAACAAACAATTAAAGAAACCAATCTTGTTGCTATTTTCGGAGAGTCCAAAATAAAATTAACACAAGAGACTATAAAAATGTAAGGTTGTGACGAAGAGCAAAATACCTTTTCTAAAGTAATAGTACTTAGTGTATATAGATTATTTTCATAACACTCATCTCCATTATAATTCTTATTCAAAAAAACAGAGAAAAAATTACCTATAAAATAATATAAATTAAAAATTAAAAACCCAATAAAAAAAATCACACTTACGTTCCTTTTGTACAAAAAATTAATCTTTTTTTTCATTTTAAAATTTTAATTAAACATTATTTAAGTTACTTTAGTTACAATATTTTCAATCTACATATAAAAAAAACACCAATCCCAAAAGGCATAAAAGAAATAACTAGCAAGCAATAACAACGCATTTTGAAGTTGCAACCCTCTCTTATTGACACTCCAATACAATGCGAAAACAATAGGCAAAAACAGTAAAAAAGATAAGGAATTGAATAGCATTATTTGATCTTAATATTTTGTGTTCCTTAAAAATTTGCCTAAGTAATGATTTGTGTTTTTTGCCTTTTAACCGTTCTTTTTTCGATTATGGTATCCCCAAAAACAATCCCTTTGAGTTCTATATACTTGTAAGTATAACTTGAAATAAAATAACTAATACCTATAAGTAAGAAATAAAAACCAAAAAACACAAAATCGTTTCGCACTAATGCATTGGATAAATGAATATAATCGACCTGAACTTTGCATATTCCGCCGTAGATAAAACTCAAAATATAAAGTACCAAAAAGTGATTTAGATACATAGAAAAACTAACGATTCCAATTTTTTGTACTACCCGATTAATTATCAATTTATTATTTGTAGTATAAGCACCAATAGAAAAACAAACAAAAATTAACCCATAAACATATTCCCTTTTTATAAAATAATAAGGATAATCAACCTTAAATTCGTGAAAACAAAAAACAAAAAAAAGCAGTATCGAAGAAATTAACAACATTTGCCCTGATCTAAAACTAAAAACTACATGCTTATAAATATAAAAAAGAACGATGCCTAAAATAAAAACTGGTAACTGATTGGGTAACCAAAAGTAAAAAGTCCATTGATTCATACTGCTGAAAATCAATCCCAATAAATCAGTTGTATAACTCAAAAAATAATGATTTATCAAAATTGATAAAACCATTGTCATCAAAAATAATACTATTGCTTTTTTTAAAGAATTAATATAATTGAACAATATAGGAATCAACAAATAGAAGAGCATTTCAGCACTTATAGACCAACCACCTGGAGGAATGTCATTTATATTCGGTAGATAAAGTCCATTTATAAAGAAGTAATTAGCAATAAGACTTTTAACATTAACCGACTCATTTTTAATAAAAAAATGATACATGACATAGATAAATCCTGCTATATAATAATAGGGTGCTATTCTGAAAAATCTTCGAATAAAAAAATTATTATTTACATATTTCCCTTCAACTATTTTTCTTTTTGAATAAGAATTAAACAAAGTAAAACTGCTCAATATAAAAAAAAGCGAAACCCCTAAATCACCATTTTTACAAATGTTTAGAATATACTTTGAAACTATAAATTGTTGCGAAGTAAGAATGAGCAATACTAATAAAACCGCATATCCTCGCAATGCATTTACCCAATTGTATTTTTCGTTTATCATATTGATTCTTTTATTGAAAATATTTACTTACTATTGAAAATCTTATACGCTTTTATACCAATTTTTAGGGAAAGCAGTTGGTTAGTTGCTTGACTTTTTACTAACTCTATTCCACTTAGATTTTAATTTCCAAAATAGAATTCTTAAACTGATCCCAATAGAAAAGTTTTTTTTATTAATATACACCTCATCGCAATGTAATTTAAAAATTAACTTAAACCCTTGGGAATTTAAATATTTATTAATACGGATGTCATTATAATTATTTTCAATAACCAACGATTTAACAACCAACATATCAAAATTTATTGAACTAACAATATCGAACTCATTTCCTTCAGTATCAATTGAAATAAAATCAATTTTTTTGTTTTTTAAACCATCAATAGTATCTAAAGACACCATATTAACTTCAATCTCACTTTTTTTTCCACCATTTACCAGTAGGTCATTATGTATTCTTTGAATGTGCTTTTCATCATATTTTTCTGTTATACCACTTAACATTTCAGAAAAACCTTCAATTTGAGTAAATTTTACTTTTTTATTTTCATTCCCAATACAAACATTTAAGTTGATTGCAGTTCTATTTAATATTAGTTTACTAAAAACTGATGGATTTGGTTCTACACAGATACCATTCCAATTATTGAACTTTTCAAAAAACAAAGAATTACTATATGAAATTCCATCGTGAGCTCCAATGTCAATAAAAAAACCATTTTTTTTATTGTAAAAAACAACCTCATTCAAAAATTTATCTTGGTTATATTGTGAGAAATAATTATTATTCATTGGTTTTATATTATGTTTTTTATTAAAATTTTAAGCGAAAAATATATTTTTAAGATTAACATAAACAAACGGATTTATTATGTTTAATCTTTTTTTCCTGATCCTTTCAGAGTTTAAAACTCTCAAAGGATCAAGAAAACATAACTACTTTTTTATCATCCCACACAACCCAACACACTGCCAAATATGAAAACTAGATTGAATATTTCCTTCCATATAAAGTTGTAATTCTTTTTGTAGTTCCTTTTTATTAAACCAATTAGAAAAAGAGGAGTTTTCAATTGATTCGAAACTATGCGCTACCCAATCTTTCAAATCTTCAGCAAGCCATTCGCGTTGTGGGGTTTGCAAAGCTCTTTTCGGGGCAAAAACTAAATCGCTGGCTAAATATTCTGAGGCGATTTCGCGAAGCATATATTTAGTAATTCCGTTTTTAATTTTAAACTCCAATGGCAGCGAAAATGCAAATTCGACCAACCTATAATCTAAAAATGGTTCTCTTAACTCGGTAGAAAATGCCATCGAAATGCGATCATTAAATCGTAAGGCTCTAGGAATCTTAGTATAAAACAAATCTCGATATTGCTTATTCAATATATCATCTTCAAAAGGTTTTGGATAAATAGGCTTTTCGGCTTTAGCCAAAAATGAGTGAGAAAGCATGTTGGTTTTATAAGGCGAATGGGTTACGCCTTGAATCGTAGCTTCGTTATCTTGGGTGTAATAATCATAACCCGCCCATTGCTCGTCCATGCCTTGACCATCTAGCAAAACCAATACTTTATCTTTTCGAGCTTGTTCAAAAATTTTGGCATAAGCCAAAGTAGGAATCCCTCCATAAGGTTCGTCCTGTTGCCAAGCCATTTTTTCGGCTAAATCAGGAACAGAATCCGCTTTTAAAAGTACTTTTTTTAATGGATTTTGGGTTTTGGTTAGCATCATTTCTACCCAAGGTAGTTCGTCATAATCTGGATTATTGGTATAGAAAGTATAGGCGTTGACCAAAGGTTGGAAGTTGGAAGTTGGAAGTTGGAAGTTAGAAAAATCATTGACCAAAGCTAACAAAACAGAACTATCCAAACCCCCACTGATATTAAATCCTACCGGAACATCAGCTCTAAAACGAATCTTAATACTATCTTTTAAGAGCACTAAATAGTTTTCTTTTGCTTGTTCAAATGTTAGATTTTTGGGTTGTTTGGCTACTTCTTCTTCAAAGCAATACCATTTTTTAATAATTAGATTCTCATTTTCATATTCTAAAAAATGACCTCCTGGCAGTTGATTGAAGCTTTCCCAAAAAGTTTCATTGGGCATTCCGTAAGAACCATACGCAAAATAAGAAGCCCAAACTTTTTTGTTGGGTATTTTTGATATTCCAGCTGCGTGAAGAGCTTTGATTTCGGAAGAAAAATAAAACGAATTGTTTTTAACACTATAATAAAATGGCTTTACACCGAAACGATCTCTTGCGGCAAAAAGTTTCTTTTCTTTATTGTCCCAAATTGCAAAAGCGAACATCCCGTTGAGTTTTTGCAAACAGGATTTTCCATACACAATAAAAGCAGCCAGTAAAACTTCGGTGTCGGATTCGGATTTGAAATCGTAACGATTTTTTAACTCGGCTTTTAACTCAATATAGTTGTAGATTTCACCATTAAAAGTGATTACATATCGTCCTGAAGTATTAAAAAATGGTTGATTGGAATGTGGAGATAAATCGATTATAGCCAATCGATTATGTCCTAATGTCGCAAAACCTTCATCGGTATATTTACCCGTAAAATCTGGACCGCGATGGTATTGACTTTGGAGCATCGCATCCAATTGAAGTGAGTTGTAATTACCTATAATTCCAGCGATACCACACATTATTTCTTTTATTTTTAAGTTTAACTAAAATTTAATCTTTCTATTTTAAGCTATTTTTATTGTCTTTATTTAAAATAAATACTTAATAATTTACTTAAACTATTCTCAGTCACAATGAAAAAAACTAATAGTATAGCAGTTCTAATTCCCCCTTGAGAGGGGCTAGGGGTGTGTTTTTCGTATTCAAAAATATAAAACTCAATGGCACGAAGAACATTTTCCATTTGGTTTAACACCTCATCATCACTAAATCTTAATATAGTAATCCCAAATTCATTCATTTTTTTTTTTTACATCATCTCTATTATAAACTTCTAAAAACTCGTGAGAATAACCATCAACCTCAATCCCTAACATTAATTCATAGCAAAAAAAATCTAAAATGTAATTATCGATTGGTTTTTGTCTATGAAAATCATAACCATACATCTGTTTGCTCTTCAATTTTAGCCATAAAAAAATTTCTGTTTTAGTAGAATCATTCCTTAATTGACGCGCAAATTCTTTAAGCTTTGGATTATAGGGTATGATTTTTCGCTTAGCCATTGTTATTTTGTTTTTTACACACCCCTAACCCCTCTCAAGAGGGGAATCCAATCCTGCTAACAAATACTTTGTTTTTATTAAATTAGCACCTTAAAAACCAAAAGTGACATACCTATTAAATACAAGTCTTATTATTACAACTTATTTTTAACCATCATTTCAGCTTTATCCCAATCATCCATAGTATCAATATTCACATACATTTCTGGATTAGATTCTATAAATGCAGTACTCTTTCCATATAAGGAATGTTGTTCTAAAAGCACTTTTGTTTTGGTAATATAAATACTGCCGTCTCTATGATAGGCCACTGGCAATTCTTGTCTACGAGATATAATTTCGGTTTCTCCGGTGGCAATTTTTAAATTGCCTGCATCATTAATTTCAAATGTCCAGTGAGGATTGAATTCGTGAGGTACTAGTTGAACAGAAACTAGAGAATCGGCATCAGCTTGAGTAAATTTTTCAATGGCCTTATCAAGAAATGCTGCTGTCCGAAACGGACTAGTTACTTGCAATAAACATACAGCATCAAAAAAAATGTTTTGACTTTTGTACCAGTCTAAAGCATGAAGAATAACGTCAATCGTGGGTGTGTTGTCTTGAGCTAATTCATTTGGCCTAACAAATGGTACTTTAACACCTAAGCTCTCGGCTATAGTAATAATTTTATCATCTTCACTCGACACAATCACTTCAGTCAAAAGCTTAGACTGCATTGCAATTTCAGTCGTATAAGCCAACAATGGCTTACTATCCAATAGTTTTATATTCTTTTCAGGAACACCTTTTGAACCTCCACGTGCTGGGATAATGGTTAAAATACGCATTTTAATACATGATAGTTTTATGAAATTGTAGGGGCAATTGCGCTAACAAATCAGCTATTCTTACTCCTGCTTTTCCTTCTCCATAAATCATGGAAGAATTGAATTTCCCTTTTTGAATGGCGTTGACAATAGCTGTTTCTATTTGTTCTTGTGAATAATCTACATCTACGCAATTCTCGCCTCTATCTCTCCTGTTTTGACGTGAACCAATATTTATTACGGGCACACCCAGGAAAGCACATTCTCTAATTCCAACACTTGAATTTCCTATCAAACAATCGCTATTTTGCAACAACTCTAAGAAATCAACTCCTTCCATATTTTTAAAAAAATGTACATTAGGCAATTGCTTTTTTTCTCTAAAAGAACGAATTCCTGTCGAAGTTCCATCAGCTCCAGCATCTACATTGGGCCAAAACCAAAGCGTTGGTTTATCGATTTTATAAATAGCTTCGAGTGTAACTTCTATATGCTTTCTTGAGTCTTGGTATTCGTTGGTTACAGGATGTTGCATCACGACCAAATATCCCTTGGATAAATCGGGTTTTGCGCCAACACCTCCATATTTTTGATAGGGGTCAAAAGCTAATGTGTTACTTTTTAACACCCCTAAAGCCAAATCAATTGATGGACAACCTGTATTAAAAACCATATTGGGGTCTTCTCCTAGTTTAATAACCCTCTCTTTTGCATTCTCTGAAGCTACAAAATGATAATCGGATAATTTTGTAATGGCATGACGCACTTTTTCATCTATATTTCCAGTGACTTCTCCCCCTTGAATATGCGCCAAAGGAATATTCATATAGGAAGCTGCAATGGCAGTGGCCATAGTTTCAAATCGATCGGCTACAGTAACTACAATATCCGGTTTTAAGTTATCAAAAACAGTAGATAATTCTAAAATTCCTATGCCTGTGGTTTTGGCTGCTGCTGTTAAATTCTCTCCCTCCAAAACATTAAAAACTTTCGCAGCAATGGCAAAACCGTCTTTTTCGATATAATTTACAGCCGAACCATATCGATCCAACAAAGCCGAAGCCGCAACCACTAATTGCAATTCTAGATTGGGATGATTTTGTATGGCAGACAATACTGTTTTTACTCGACTATAAGAAGGACGAGCTGTAATGACTACTACAATTTTTCGTTTTGACATTTTGTTAAATTATACTTGGGTTAAATGTAGGTAAAAAATCGGAAATGAAAAAAGGTTGTTTTTTGTTTCCACTCCCTAAAGGGTGGAAAAAGGAAAACAACTTATCCCTAATTTTCGGTTCACTTTAGGGCTGGGGCAAACGAAAATATCACACTGAACTTCTTTTTCTTTCCCCTCCCTAAAGAGTGGAAAATGGAAAACAACTTATCCCTAATTTTCGGCTCCATTTAGGGCTGGAGCAAACGAAAATTTATAATGCTGATGTTATAAACTCCTTAATTTTATTTATAACTTCTGGTAATTTCAATAGTACTTCTTCGTTTGTAAATCGAATCACTTTTAGTCCTTGAAATTCTATTGTCGCAGTTCTTTCTTTATCCAAATCTTGCTGTTCCTTTGATAGATGATACCCTCCATCTATTTCAATGACTAGTTTTAGTCTATGGCAATAAAAATCAGCAATGTAGATAATTATTGGATGTTGCCTCCTAAATTTATAGCCATCCAGCTGATTATTCTTTAAAGCTAACCATAATAATTCTTCTGCCCTTGTTGGATTTTCCCTCAATTTTTTTGCATTTGAAAAAATCTGCGAGGGAGCTCCTTTCCACATATTATCTGGTTCGAATGGATTTCTTTTCATAAGTTTTACTTTTTAGTCATACAAGTTAATTCCTTTTTCTTTCCCCTCCCTAAAGGGTGGAAAAAGGCGAACAACTTATCCCTAATTTTCGGCTCCCTTTAGGGCTGGGGCAAACGAAAATTAGCACACTGAACATCTTTCACTTATACCAAATCTTCCTCATTCAAGAAATCCCATTGTTTCATATCCTTATTCAAGGATTTTCCAATTATTTTTTGAAATTTAGAGGCATCAATCCCAAACCCTTTTGGCTTTTTAGCTTCCAAATCATCAAAAGTTACAATGTGATTCTTAGACAAGTCTTTGTTGACTGCTAATGATTTTTCAAAAATTTGCTTTAATTCAGCAAATTCAACATTATTATTTTTATCGATAGGATTTGAAAGTGCAGTAGCAATATTTCTAACAGCCAGTACCAAGTCTTTTGTTTCTGAAATCGTTAGTGAAGCTTTTGCATCGGGTCCAAAAAGTTGTCTATCAAAAACCACGTGAAACTCCAAAATACTAGCACCCAAAGCGGTTGCAGCAATACAAGTTTCTATTTTTGCAGAATGATCTGAAAAACCAATTGGAACTTTATATCTGGTTTTTAATTCTTGAATCACATTCAAACCATATTGTTCGGGTTGTGTAGGATAAGATGTAGTACATTGCAAAATTGAAATTTCAACCTTTCGCTCTTTTAGAAATGCTACTGCTTGGTCTAACTCATCATAAGAACTCATGCCAGAAGATAAAATAACCGGTTTTTTAGTTTTTGCGATTTTTTCTAAAATTAAAAAATTTGTCACTTCGCCAGAACCAATTTTGTATTGTTCTACACCCATCTCTTCTAACCAATCGACTGCCAAATTACTAAAAGGCGAACAAATAAAATCCAACCCTTTAGCTTCACAATATTGCTTAATTCCTTTCCATTGTTCTAAAGTAAAACCCATTCGTTTCCAATAATCGAATCGCGTTTTATCTTCTTTAGAAAACTGCACTCGAAAAGGTTCGTGTTCACTACTTTCCGCTTCGGCAATGTGCATTTGGAATTTTACAGCATCAACACCAGTTTGAGCCAACGCATCAATATAGGAATATAAAATCCCGAGACTTCCTTCGTGAGCCTGACCGATTTCGGCAATAATGTAAGGGGTTAAAGCACTTGATTTTCTCATAATTATCAATTTTTTATTCTAAATTTCGATATTTAAAAATTCATCCAATCCGCAAACGGTTATATTTGGTGCAATATCATAGCTAACTTGTGTTGGAATAATAACATAGGTTTTTTGAGGCTGAACCACTTCCAAAGCTCGGTAAAAACCTTTGCCCAATTTTGGTGCTGTCGAAGCTTTGCATTCAATAGCGATTCGCTGATTTCCTTTCGTTAATATCAAATCCAATTCATCACCCGTAGCGGTTCTATAAAAATAATAATCCCAATCAGGCCTGTTTACAATCACATTTTCGATCACCACACCTTCCCAAGAAGATCCAAATATAGGATTTCCTAATAAAGAATTATAATCCGAAATAGCGAGTAATTGATTTAGTATTCCCGAATCTCGAACAAATACTTTGGGAGATTTGACCAATCTCTTCTTGACATTAACTTCATACGGAAGCAGCGTTCTCACAATAAATGTTTGCTCTAACAAATCGACATACCGTTTAATCGTGGGATGTGTCAAACCCAAAGATTCTCCCAATTTGGAATAATTAAGTAGCTGTCCTTGATTGTGAGCACACATCGTCAAGAGGCGTTTGAGTTGCAAAGCCGGTATTTGAAACCCCAGTTGCGGAATGTCTCTTTCGATAAATGTTTTGACAAAATTATCACGCCATATTTTACTAAAAGCATCGTTTTCGGCTAAATAACTGTCCGGAAAACCACCACGCAACCAAAACGTATTTAAGCTAAATCCGTCTAAATTACTCAACTCATTGATTGTAAAAGGTGCCAAATAAACCATCCCTATTCTTCCTGCTAATGACTCCGAAGTTTGCTGAATTAAATCTCTGGATGCAGAACCTAACAGAATAAATTTTCCGTTTTGTCTGTTGCTATCCACTACGCTTCTTAAAACAGAGAATAATTGAGGAACCAGTTGTATTTCGTCTAAGCATATTATTTTATCATCATTAGATTGAAAAAAGTAGGCAGGCTGATCTAATTTGCTTAAATCAGTATCGTTCTGCAAGTCGAGATAAACAGAATCGCCCCAATTTGCGGCAAGTTTTTTGACCAAAGTAGATTTTCCGCATTGTCGTGGTCCCAAAACCGCAACAACGGGAAATATTTTAAGGTACTGACGAACAGTATCTTCTACCTTTCTTTTTATAAAATCATGCATATTGTAAATATAATTTTCAATTTGCAGTAAAATTACTTAAAATTAACCTATAAAATGTAATTTATAGACAAAATTATAATAAAAAAAACCTTTTTATAAAAAATAATAATAAATAAATTTTTTTTTAATTAATTTAAAATCAATCTAATATACTTAATTTTAACATAAATATTGCAAATTGAAAATTGTATTTTCAATTTGCAATATTTATGTTAATTACTATTGGTTTTCTGGTTGCCAATAGATTTTAGTTTCAGGAAGTTTAAAATAGGAATCATATTCTGTTTGCGACATTCGATTACTGTTTTTTATAATTCGCGGAATAGCACAAACTAAATCCAACAAGGCCAAAATTAGTGCTTGTAACGCTTTTAAATCGCCTTCGAAAACTTTCGATTTCAATTGCATCCAAATGGAGTAACTTATTTTTCTTGGGATTATACCAATAGGATAAAATAAAAAAAGTAAATACCAACTCGACCGTAGCGACCGCCGTAAACGAAGTGTATAATCGGAATTGATTTTTCGAGATTTTACGTTAACTCGGTGATTGACCAAAACTTCGGGAAGATAATGAACTTGCCAATTATTTTTAAATAATTGAAAAGAAGCAAAATTCTCCTCGCCATAAAAAACAAACCATTCCGGATAATTAGGAATGTTTCGCCAAGCCTTCATACGCCAGGCATGTGCACAACCGACAAATCCCTGTACTTGTTGTGGATTTTGATTAGAAACTATAGAATTAGGCTCTCCTAATCCCCAAAAAATACGCATAGCGATTAAGCCACATGTATCGTTGTGTTCAAAATAGTTGCGGATGAACTCTAGTGGATTTTCCGTAATTAAATGAGCATCATCATCTAATGAAATAGCATAATCCGCTTTGGTTTCATTCAGCATTTTGTTTCTACAATAAATATAACCTTTAGAAATCTGATTCTTTTGGATTTTGATACTGGGGAAGTTTTGTGACACATATTCATAAGTTCCATCTGTAGAACCATCGTCAAAAACAACCGCTTCAACGGTATCTTGTTGAAGTAAATAATCTATTTTTTGTAACGTAAAAGCCAAATCGCTCAGGCGGTTTTTTGTAGAAATGAGTATCGAAAAAGTGGATTGGATTGATTGCATTGGAGTGTTGTTATCGCTTTATTAAAATACTTAAATTAGGTACAATTAGCGTTGTAAAGAAGCTTCAAAAACAGCTTCCGAAGCTAACAACGAAATGAATACTGCTGTATAATCAGCCATAAAGTGTGGTATATTCAACAATCCATCTTGGAAAGATAGGTTTTTAAGAGAATATCTGATACGCAATTCTGGATGGTATTTTTTGGCATAAAAAGTCAAACTACGGCTTCTAACATTTTCATCCGATTTGACTTCAATAGGAATAATTGTGTTTTTTGACTGTATAATAAAATCAACCTCAGCTTCGTTTCCGGAAGTCCAATAACGTGGAAGTACTTCAAATTGAAGTACTAAACTTTGCAAAATATAGTTTTCTAATAACGCACCTTTAAATTCTACAAAAAGTCTGTTTCCTTCGGTAAAAACAATAGGATCCAGTTTGGATTGTTTTCTCAATATTCCTACATCAAAAGCGTAAATTTTATAAGCGCTCAAATCATCATAGCCCGACAAAGGTAATTTTGGCACCTTAGACAAGGTGACACGATATACTAAACCTGCCTGTTCTAACCATCGAATTGCGTCTTCATATTCCCTTGCTCTCGCACCTGATTTTACGAGCTGGTAAACAAATTTTTTATTTTCTCTTCTCAATTGAGAGGGTAGAGAATGCCAAACATACCCAATTTTGGCAACATCTTTCACAACAGAATGTTTGGCAAAATCGAGCTCATAAGAACGAATTAAGTCTTTGAGTACCGTATCGGCTTGAACAAAATCTTTGGTTTCCAAAAAAGTTAAAGCCACTGCTGGCAAACCTCCTGTTATTAAATACTTTTTGAAATGATCCTTAATAGACGAAAAAAAGAGATCCGGTAGGGGTTCTATCTTTTTTACACCTTTTAAATACGCATCAAGTTTAGGATCACATTGCCCTAAAAACTCTGAAAAACTAAGTGGATAAAGCGTTAAAAACTGCACCTTTCCTACTGGAAACGAATTGGATTTACCTAAAGAAACACCCAGTAAAGAACCCGCACAAATCACATATAATTCAGGAGTGTTTTCGAAAAAATATTTAAGGCTGTTTAGTGCCGGTAAACATTCTTGAATTTCATCAAAAATGATCAGGGTTTGCACATCTATTTGTTCTCCGTGAACAAGGGATAAATTTCCTAGAATACGGTGTACGTCTTTGGTATTTTCGAAAAATTGAGCAAGTTCAGGTTTTTCATCAAAATTAAAGTAAGCCATTTTTTTGAAATGTTGCATTCCTAACCACTTCATCAAATAGGTTTTTCCTACCTGACGCGCTCCATTTAGAAGTAATGGCTTGTGGTTTGGCCCATTTTTCCACTGGACTAAAGCAGTTTCCAATGTTCTTTCAAAAATTATCTTCACGTGTTTAACACCTTTTATGTGTTTATAATCACAAATATAGTGTTAATTATGTGATTTTTACTAATTATCATTAAAAATCCGAAGAACCATCATCAAAAACCACACATTCATCATTTGTTTGCTGAAGAAGATGATTCATTTTCTGCAAAGTAAAAGCCAAATCACTTAGGCGATTTTTGGTAGAAATTAGAATGGAGAAAGTGGGTTGAATTGGTTGCATTCACTTTAGTACTTCTCCATCATTTCCTTGGGTAATTTCTTCCATTTAAAAAACAACTTTAATAACCATTTGAAGGTGATAAGCTTTTTGATAATTTTATTTTTTAAGAAATAAAATACTGGATTAATCTTTTCCCTTTTTGTAAAATGAATAGTAGCGTAATTGTTTAATGAAGCCTGTTTAGGTGGAGCAATCATCCAATCTTCATAAATATTCCCCATGTGATAGGCAAAGTTTCCCTGGGTAGTCAAACGCCAATAATCTTTTTTTAATGCTTTGCCATCAATATAATCTTCACCAATACCTGCTACTTTTTTTCCTCCAATAAAAGAGACTATTTCTTCAAAAATATCCTTTTTGTAAGTTGCTACAAAATGACCAGCACCAACAAAACATCGAGTAGTACCAAACTCGAGACCTAATCCTAGTTTCAAATAATCTTGATTGTAATCTCTGCCCCAGCCTATACTTTCATAAAAATGAATAATTCCGTCTGGATTAGTTAGAGGCAAAAATTGTAATCGATTATTGAGTAAATTATCAAAAATAGTATTCCCGCTTTTGGATTTATACATCTGCAATTGAGGGACAATCCCCACCACACCTGCCTTAGGGATATTTGAAAAAATATTCATTGTCTCAGATTGCCAATCGGACAGAAACAAAACATCTGCATCAGTTATGGTGACTAACGGAATGTTATTGCCTGATAAGCCTTTGAAAACCGCATTGATTTTACCAATACTATCGGTATGAGTTAATTCATGAATTTTTTTTTCTGAAAAGAGTGTGTCGAGATAGCGAACCACGTTTTCGCAGCTGCCATTATTGACAACAGTAATATAAGTTCTGTCGTGAATGGTATTGAACAAGGACTCTAAGCAAATTTTTAGAATTTTGAGTCCATCTTCAAAATAGCCTTCCTCGTTTGGAATATACACCGGAACAATTATTTGATGTAAAAATCGAGATTGCTCTTGATCAATTTCTTTGTTAGGATTACTACCTAGTCTCATAATGGGTGATTAATTTTTGAAGCCCTTCTTCTAAGGAAATCAATTCTTTTCCTAATACCAATTTCATTTTTGAGGTGTCTGGACAACGACGAGTCATATCGCCCTCTTCCAAAGGAGGTAAGAATATAATTTCAGATTTTGATTTTGAGGTCGAGATAATAATTTTGGCCAAATCAAGAATCGTCATTTCTTTGTCGCTGCCTATGTTTAATACATCGTTCAAACAACTTTCGTTATTCATGGCTTTGATACAAGTATCAATATTATCATCAACATAACAAAAAGAACGGGTTTGCTGCCCATCACCATAGATATAAATAGGTTCGTTTTTCAAAGCAGCCTTTAGGAAACGAGGTACCACAAAATCCTCGCTCTGATTAGGTCCATACGTGTTGAAAAAACGGAATATGGTGTATTCTAAACCATATTCATGATAATAAGATCTAAAAAAGGCTTCCCCAACATTTTTGACAATAGCATAAGGCAATCTTGAATTTAATGGCGTGGTTTGCTCATTTTGAGGAATTTCGAAGGGTTCGCCATAGACTTCGGAAGAGCTCGAGTAAAAAACTCTTTTTACTCCTGAATTTTTCGACAAGGACAAAATATTCTTGATTCCTTCGATATCATCCAGCACCATTATCGGGTTTTCTAGGGTTCGCTTCACCCCAACCACAGCGGCATAATGAAAGACATAATCAAAATTATACCGACCAAAAACGGGTACAATATCATTGTAATTATTGACATTCGCTTTAATGAACTTTACATTCTCTGCTTGGGGAACTTTTGACAAATTACCTGTAGAAAGATTATCAATGATAACAATAAAATTGCTTTTATTTTCAGCTAGTTTTTTTGCCAAGGCACTTGCTACATTTCCTGCTCCACCGGTGATTAGTATTATTGAACTCATTTTCGATGATTCTTTAAATTAATTTGTATCTGAAAAATAGATAATTGTTAGACAAAAATCACGTTTTCAACTCTAAAACACATTGCAATTTTCGTACATGGCTACAATCTTTTCTTTAACCATTTTATACTCTAATTTTTCTTTTGCTAAAATAGTATTTAATTCAATCGCATTTTCAATCATTTTAGGATTTGAAATCGCAAACCTTAAAAGTTGTATTATTTCTTCAATGCTTTCAGGATTTTCAATTAACAATCCATTTTTGCCATGATTAATTATTTCTGCAGTAGAGCCACCAGGATTCGATTGAATAGGAAAAGCTCCCATAACAATAGCTTCTAGTAAAGTATTAGGAATACCGTCTGATATACTATTTCCAATGTATATTATGGATTTACCCATCAATTTTAATATTTCGCTATGGGACAACTCATGCCTATTATACACTTTATAAGGAAGTTTGTTTTCGTTTATATATTCTATAACCTCTTTATGGCCACCAAAAACAACAATGTCATAATTACTCAATTCTGGTTGAATAGTTTTCAATGCTTTAACTATATTTAACCCTCTGCCAAATTGATGCTGATATCCTTTTACAACTATCGTATTTCGATGTTCTATAGGTGTTTTATACTTTTTATATAATTCTAAATCAAATCCTGAACCACCAGGAATCACTTCTAAATTTATACCTCTAAAACCTAATTCTTTTGCTATTATATAATCTCTACTGCAATCTGCATAAATATAATTTACTCTTTTTAAAACAGTTTTAATTTTTTTTCGATGTTTTAAAAACTGTCTGTAGTAAAACAAATCACTACCCCAACAAGAATAAATCCATTTTATATTTGGGTAACGATTCATCGTTTCTATTATTGGATAGGAACAGCTTTGCATCTCAAAACTATGGATAATATCTGGCTGGATGGTTTTAATAATTATTGCTAATTGTTCATTTGCTGTTACTTTCAAAAAAGGTTCGATTTTTTCATAAAGTGAAGGATAATTTCTACTTAAAAAATACTCTCCCCTTAAATAAGGAAATTTTCTTTTTTCCCAATCTATAAATTGATGAACAGGATTAGCCGTCTCCATGTTTCCTCTACCCATAACATCAAACCAATACAATTCATGAGAAGTGTCTTTTAAATTTTCAATCCAACGGACTGTGTGAATGGAGGGCATAGAAATAAAAAGGATTTTCATTGTTTTATTTTAAAAATTTATACCCTTTTTTAAAAATTTTAAAAACTACAAAACCAAACCAAGTTTGTATTAAATCTAACACATCAAATCTTTTAATTTGATACAAAAATACCTTTTGTAATAAAAAATATTGAACATCTAAACTATTATTTATCAATGATTCTCTCAATAACAATTTGGATCTATTTTTAATAAAACTCGCTAATACTGAAACCTCTTTTAAATTAAATAAATTTAATAAATACAAATGTTTTTCCCTCGCTTTTAGTTCAGATTTAATTTCATTTAGATTTAATTTTTCTATTTCATGAGATAGAGAATTGTTGTGGATTCTATATAAAATTAATGGATCATTTATATACTTAATTTTAGGTTTTTGGTAGAGCATTCGTAAATTAAAATCCCAATCATCAAGATTGGTTATACTTTCATCAAATAAATCATTTTGCTTCTCTAGAAAACTCCTTTTCCATGTAGGTCCACAAATATAAAAAGCAACTTTGCCAATTAAATAATCTTGTATTAAATTATCAGAAACAATATTATTTTCACTACGTACATAATTTGTAGTTAAATCTACTCTTTGAAGTTTACAAACTACAGCATCAATATTTTGAATCTCATTATTAAAAAAATAATCGAGTGCATTTGGCATGAATAAATCGTCACTATCAAACCATTTTATGAAACTACCTTTGCTTTTTGCATAACCAAAATTTCTACAAGAATTAGGCCCTTTTGAAATTATAGAAGGTCTTATAAAATATTGAAACCGAATATCCTTATTAATATAATTTTGAACAACACTAAATGTATCATCTGAACTCCCATCATCTATAATTATACATTCCCAATTTATATAATTCAGATTCCGAATACTGTCGAGTGTTTCACCAATTATATCTGCACGATTAAATGTTGGAATTATTATGGAGATTAGCGGATTCATTTTAAAAGTGATTTTCTTAATAATCTTGAAGTTTTATAATAGCCTTTTTTGTTATAATAAAAATAATTAAGATAGGTAATCGTATAGAGAATAATTGTATGTTTAGAATTCAATTTCAATTGTATTTGGAATAATTTGATTGTTCTATTAGTGCTTTTTAGCTTCAAACTAGGTCTTAAAAAAGATAAAATTTGTTCAAAATATTTTTGAACAAAAGATAATTTGAACTCATTTTTAGCATGGTCATCGAGAACTGAAAAAGCAGTAAAATAATAATGATATAATGAATCAAGTACATTTTGATACCCTTTTATATTATTGTACTTATTTAGACTATTATAATCAATTCTATAAAAACAATCTGTGGTATCAATAGAGCAATATTTAATAGGTAAGGTTCCTAACAATCTAATATGAAACTCGTCATCTTGAAAGTTTTGCATCTTTTCATTGAAACCTATTTTAGTGTCAAAAATTGAACTTTTATATATAGGTCGGGTATTACTCCACGGGAGTTGAGAGCCAAATATAAATTCAATCAATGTTTTTTCTCTTTCTAAGTTAATTAAAGTTCTTTTTTGAACAATATAGCAATTATCCTTTGTTTCAAAATGTCCCATACTAAAGATGAGCATATCGAAATTCTTGCTTTTATTAAAAGTTTCTACTCTATTTTCTAAACAATTTGCTGCCAATAAATCATCACTATCTAAAAAGACAATATACCTCCCTTTAGATTTTTTTATGCCATAATTCCTACAAGAATTAGCGCCTTTATTTTTCGAATTGGGTCTAACAAAGAACTGAAAACGACTATCACTTTCTTGGTATTCTTTAATTACGGTTTGTGTATTATCTATACTATGATCGTCAACAATAATACACTCCCAATCTTCATAAGTTTGAGCTAACACAGAATCAAGTGTTTCTTTAATTATATCAGCACGATTAAATGTTGGAATTATTATGGAAATTAATTGCATTGGGAATTTATTTTTTAAAAGCATAAATCATCCCTGAATTACTAGATAGATTTCGAATAAAATAATCAAATCCATTTTTTTTAAGTATTGATTCTAAAACTTCGCTTCCTTTATCATGCCATTCCATTATAATATAATCAATCCTTTTAATTAATCCTGAATTATATATATTTTCAAAAATTTCATATTCCCCCCCCTCACAATCCATTTTAATTGCAATTTTTGAATTTGGATTCTCTAAAATTATTTTTTCAATTTCGGTAGTAACATTTCTTAATTCTACTTCAACTTCAACAACATCAGTAGCAACAAAGCTTGGACTAAGTGATCCACGAACTCCAGTATTCCCTTTAACATTGTTGTTAAAAAGAAAAACTGCCTTTCGATCACTTTTTGCTAAACCATAGTTATTAAACTTTTCCACTTTTAAAAAGGATTCATTCATTTTAAAGTTAATTAGCGCTTGATTATAAGTAGTTTCAACAGGTTCAAATGCATATATTTTTGAAATATTGCTTTTTTGAGAAAAATAAATTGACGCTATTCCAATATTTGCGCCAATATCAATCATAACAGTTTTTTCAATTGTAAAAAACCCATAATCGTTTTCTATAAATATTTCATTAATTATCAAAACTTCCTCATAAGATTCCACATAAATTTTTACGTTATTAAATTCAAAAATTAATCCATTATTATGGTCTTTAATTTTTAAATCCGGAAAATATTGTAAAATTTTTTCAATAAAAAAAATTGATTTAATAACTAAAAATTGATTAACTTTTGCTTCAAATTGATTTGCAAATTGAAGAGCTATTTTTTTTTCTTTATTTCTATTTTCAATTCTATATCCTAGCTTAGAAATAAAACCATAAATTATTTTCCTCATATAAAATTTCATTTTTTAATTTTTATAATATAATATTTCCCAATAGCCTGTTTTCTCCGTTCCTATCCGTTTGATTTTGTTTGTTTTTTTTTAATTTCTCGAGGTCTCGTAATACGGTTCGTTTAGTAACTTTAGCTTTTTCTGCAATTCCAGTTGCTGAAATTTGATTGTTTTGTTTGATTAAGTCTAAAATGAACTTTAACCGTTTATCGATAACATTATCGGTGACATTATCTACGACATCGGTGCTGTTGCGTTTTTCTTTGAACAGTAAAATTCGAAAACCGTTGAATACCTCTTCGATTTTGGGCTGAATAATTCCATATTCTTGACAAATATTTAGTATTCTTCGAATTCCTGAACCATATCGTTCAATCATACCTACTTCCTTGAACGCTATAGCAATTAGCTTGTTTCGAGATTGTGATTTATAATTATTAATGATCAAATTTTCAATGACTAACCATTCTCAAACAAAAGTAAACAAAGAATATAACGTGTAACTTATTTCCCAAAAGTTACATTCATCAGTATAATTCAAGTATCTATTTTCCCAACAAAATCGCATCCAACCTCAATTTAAATTTCGCATCACTAAAATAATATCCAAAAGGATAGACCGCTTCGTTGGTATTCATTCTATTGATAATTAAGTTTTCAAGTTTTTGTTTGATTTCTTGTTTATCGTTGCAATTAGCTATGTATTGTGAATCCTTTATTATCCTACGCATTTCGCTTCGTTCTGGCGAGATACAAAGGGTCGGTTTTGGAATTGATGCTAAAAATGGGGCTTTGCCTACTAGAATATTACAATATAGCGGCCCATTTTCTAAAATAATATTAATATCGGCTTCTTGCATTTGTTCATTGCAAGAATTAGAAAAATTCAAAGTGTATAATATTTCTATGTTAAGTGCATTGGCATACTTTAATTTCAATTTTTCTACATCTACTCCTTTCACTCTAATTACAAACTCCGTGTTTTCTTTGTAAACTGAATTGTATTCTATTAATTCTTGATAGGCATCTAGAACAATTTCTATATTTCTACCAAATTGAAGGGCTCCATGATAGGAAATCAGTATCTTTTTTTTCTTTTTAATCAATTGACTTACATCCGATAAATCAAAAACACTATCGTTGTATTGATGTGGCAAATGATAGAATTTCTTGCGACAACCATACAAAGATTGCATATCCTCGGACATTAAACCGGCAGAACTCATCAAAGTTTTAGCCTGAGAAACCACTTCGTACATTTGTTTTAATTTAAAAAGTTCTAGGTTTGTTAATTCACTTTTGGAACCCGCGTACCAAAATAATGGATAAGGGTCATGAAAATTAACAATGGCTTTTTTTAGAATCGGCAAGTCTTTAGCTCCAATTATCGTTTCATGATTTAACCCAGCACTTCGTATAAAAATATGATTGTAGTTTTGAAAATCAATCTGAGCAATACAATTTCGATATACCTGATAAATATGATTACTCGATAATGACACATGAAATAATCGCCAATACAGCTTATTACACCATTTAGTAATAAAAGGAATTTTCATATTCAATACATGCTCTCGAATAGAATCAACCGGCAATAAATCTAGTCTATCATTGCTCGCCTCTTGTTTGATATAAACCACATCAATAATCGCGTTGGGATAAGCAGTTCTTAATTTCGCTAAAAAAGATCGTGAAATAACGCCTTGACTTGTTCCTGAGACTCTCAAGTCTTGTTCTATAACTAGAAATTTCATTATTGATTATTATATTTTAGGTATAGTTTTCATTTTTACAATTCGATAAAGCCATAATCTAAAGGGTAAAACAGCATAAAATAGCTGCCATTTCAATTTTTCAAATGTAGGCAATTCTAGGGTATTTAATAGGCTTTCGATTAAATTATATTCCTTGAAATCTATTGAATACGCCAGAAAATAGCGTTTTAAAGAATAAGTAAGTAAGTGTTTTTCTTTAAGGTTTTTTGCCACCAATAGAACTGCTTCTGCTTGAGAAGCTCTTCGAACTGGGCTGTTCCTATAATATTCTCCCGTATTAGATTCTGCATGTTTTCTTCCAAAAAACAAACATTTATCGATAGAAATTCCTTTAAAATCTGACGAAACGATTCGAGCATACAATTCCCAGTCTTCGGCATATTGTAAGGTTTCTACAAATCGATTTGCTTCAAAACTAATTTTCTTCCACATAATAGAAGTGGAATTAAATTGAAGTTCATTGTTAACCATTTTGAGAATATCTTTTTTATCGATATAAAAAGAGGTATATTCTTTTGAATAATCAAATTGATACTGAAAATCACCAAAAAAAACATTTCGAACATAGCGACAAAAAGAAATTGTTTCATCTTGCAACTCTGCAACGCACAATTCCAAATTTTGTGGATGTGGAATATCGTCATCGTCAAAAAAGATGATATATTCGCCTTTAGCCAAATCCAAACCCTGGTTGCGACAGCCTGACAAACCTTTCAAATATTCCTCTGAACGCTTATGGAATTGAAATCGGATATCTTGTTCTAAAATTTCTGCAATTATTTCTTTCGTACTATCGGTTCCTCCGTCATCAATAATAAGACATTCCCAATTTGAGAAAGTCTGATTTTGTATCGCTACTAAAGTCTCTGCTATAAAGTGAGCTCGATTGTAGGTTGCCATTATGATGGATACTTGGGGTTTCATTTTTTTTATTATTTTAATGGTTATAAAAATTAAAATTTAATTTTTAACTAAAATATCAGTCTAAGTTAAGCATGTCTAATTATCGAATACCTTTATTTAATATAGGCTTCGACAGGCTCAGCGTGCACTGTAAAACTAACTGAAATTATATAACAACTGTCAGTCTGAGCTTGTCGAAGAGCTTTTCTTTTGCTATTCTTTTGCTATTCGCTTCGACATCCGAAGTTTCGAGATGACATGACAAATCACAACTAATTTACTATTTGTAAAAAAAACGAATTAAATTATATTATACACTCTTTAACACAACTAAACATACTTTTTTATAAAACCTATAATAACTGCACTATTTATATTTTTTAGATAATTTTTGATTAAGAATATCCAATCTGAAAAATCTAATTTCTTTGTACATTTTAAGAAGTAATGATATTGTCTCAGAATTTTAACTCTATCGTATTTATTAAAATGCTTGAACTTATTCTGAATTAAAAATTTATAAAACTGAACCAAAGAAGCTTGTTTTAAAGGTAAATTATCTTTTTTTCCCGTAATGTTAATGGTCGATAAACGCGCACAAACTACTGCCTCATTGATTGAATAAATAGGCTTATCCTCTGAAAAATCTAACCAAGCCCTATCGTCACTATTCCAGGCCAAGGGGTAATTATAAAACCCGTATTTTTCATAAACTTTTCTAGAAAAAACATATTCAGAAAGAGAACTTCGGGTAATGAATTTAAATTTTCTCAAATAAGCATCTGTTGCAGTTTCCCAAACTGGGTGGTTACAAATTGCTGCTTTATATTTCTCGGCTTCTACAATAGTTCTTGATGAAAAACGTACTAGATTGGTTTTGGATTGAAATTCAGGAAAATTGGTGTGAAATTGCTCTACTACATTCTCTTCTATGTAATCATCGTCACCCAAAATCATAATCCAATCTTGGTCTTTACTCAAACCGATGCAACGTTCCCATTGTTGGGTTAACGAAATTCCGCCCAAATTGGTTTCGAATCTTTGGTAAACAAAGTCAAATTTCCCTTTGTATTTAACCAATAATTCCGTGGGATTTTCGGGACTAGCATCATCACCAATATAAACTTTAAAGCGCATATCCGTTTGATTTGCTAAAGACTCTAGTGTTTCTTCAAAAAAAGTCAGTTTATAAAATGGAATTATAATGGCTATCATTACTGTTTATTAATTTTATACAACCCGAAAACTGAAAACCCAAAAAAAGTAGAACAAAATATGTCAATAACAAATTTTTTGTCTTTCAATTTATGAATCCAATGCGCTCTTTCTCCTTCGGCAATAGCATTTAATAGAGTGAAAGAACCTAATTGTTCCACAAAAAAAGAAGCGTGTTTAATACTCATATAGTCCAATAAAAAACTCTTTTTTTCTTTATATAATTGCTGTAACATGGAGTTTTCTTTGACCCTATAATAAAACCCTACTTCTTCTAAACAGCTAACTCCTCCTCCGTTTTTTAAAATGGCTATCCAAAACTCCCAATCTTCCCAACCGAATTTCATGTTTTCATCATAACCTCCTACTCGTTCCCAATCCGTTTTTTTGAACATTGAAGAACAAAAAATCATATTCTGTATTGCCAAAGCTGCTAAAGAAAAAGCTGCTAATTCCCAAGGTCCAACTTCATTTCCAAATTTCTCGGCTTTACAACACACGACTTTTAAGGACATGTTTTCTTGAAAAGCGTTTATTGCTAATGTAATATAATGAGAGGCAATTTTATCATCAGCATCCAAGGGTAAAATAAATTCCCCTGTTGCAATTGCAATCCCATAATTTCTAGCACTACTTAAGCCACCATTATCTTTTTTAACATAAAGAAACCGATTTTCTTTTTCAACCCATTTTTTTGCTACTTCTTCTGTATGGTCTGGGCTTCCATCGTTTACAATAATACATTCCCAATGGGTGTAGGTTTGGTCTAAAACTGACTGTAAAGCTTCATCCAAAAAATGGGCTTGATTGTAACAGGGAACGATAATAGATATTTTTATACTATTCATAAAATAATTCTAGATATAGTTTATTGAATTTGTCAATTGCAAAATTATTTTCTGCATAATTTCTTGCATTTAGAGATAATTTATGATAAAGTTCTTTATCATCAACAATTATCTTAATTTTTGTCATCGCAAAACTCAAAAACTCATTTTCATCAACTTTACCCAAAAATCCATTTTCATAATGGATTATATGTTCCGAAATACTCCCAACATCAGAAGCTAATACCGGAATACCCATTTCCATTGCTTCCATAATCACAAGAGGAAACCCCTCTCTTCTTGAAGGCACTATTAAGAGTGAAATTTCTGAAAATTGATTTCTAATTATACCAGCATCATTACAGTTTTCAAAATATTTCACTTCAGGAAAATCAATTTTGAAATTATCAAAATTATCCCCTATTACTTTAGCTTTGCTATTTGTTTGCTTTACAATTTCAAAAAATAATTCGGGACGCTTTTCAGGAGAATTTCTACCTACAAAACCAATGATAAAGTTAACAAAACGAGAATCAATATTGCTAACATCGAAATCGTTAATTATTATTCCATTTGGAATAATTTTAAATCTATGCAAAAAAGATTCATCAATATCATTATTTTTATATAATTTTCTATAATCATTAAAAGTTTTTTCATTTATGACTACTCTTTTATCTAAAAAATTAACATATGGTAAGGAAAAATTTTCAATACCAAATTCTGGAAAAGAAAAAGCATGAGTTAAATCGAAAGCTTTAATTTTACCTTTTAACTTAGCAATAAAATCATAAAAAAGTCCGCTATTGCATCCGAAAATTACAACTGGTAAAAAAGAAGAAACTATTTGAATAAACTTTATTGCAATCTTTTTTCTTTTTTTACTTGTAATTAAAAAACAATGAGCATTATTGATAAACTCTTCGGATATTTTATCTGAATTCAAATAATCAAAAAATACAATTGGTTTATATTTTAATGTTTTAATTATATTAAGATGAACACGCTCCGCACCCCCAATTTCATGGTGTGGAATAAATATAAAAATTAATTTAAACCGTTTTAGTTTCACAATATATCTTTCAACTTTTTCTTTGAAAACATTATTAGATAAGCTCTAAATAAAATAGATACTAACTTTTTTCCTATTATTGATTTCTCAATTTCAAGTAACATTTTAATCCTATTTGTTTTTAATATTTTTTTATTATCATCTAATTCATTTCTATTTTTCAATAATTCCTCATAATCTTTAATATATTCAGAAAAAAATTCTTTTAAAACTTGTTCTCTTTCTCCCAAATTATCTACAAGTGAACTAATTCCATCCAAATAGTAAGTAGAAATTGTTTTTGAAATTTTGACATAACTGCAATGATTCTTGAAAATAGCTAAAATAAAAAATTTCCAATCGGATACAATTTTTAAATTTTCGTCATATAAACCAATTCTTTCAAATAGTATTTTATTTATAAAAGTAGAAGGATGAGGCAAATAACCATAATATAAATCTGAAAAACGAAGTTTATCTGGAAAAGACACATTTTTTGAAATTGAACCATTTACAATTTGTAAATTAAAATATATAATATCATAATCCACTAATCGATTATGATTCTCTAGCAATACATTGTTACTGTAAAAATGATCCCCACTGTTCAAAAATAACAAATAGTTGCCTGTGGCTTTGGCAATGCCTTTGTTCATGGCGTTGTAAATCCCTGTGTCGGACTCGCTTACCCAATAATCAATATTGGCACTTTGATTTTCAATGTATTGAGCGCTTCCATCAGTAGAACCACCATCAATAACAATATACTCAAACTCCTGCCAAGTTTGATTCACGACGCTCTCTACGGTTCTTTTGAGTCCGTCGAGGTTGTTGAAGTTGATAGTAATGATGGTGAGTTTATACATTGGGGGTTTTAATAAAAACAACGCAATTTAGGAAATTATTTTTTGTCTTTTGAATCGGATTAAACATTTAAACATTTTTTAAAAAGCATATAAGGTATACGAAGTTCCTCTACCACTACCCTCTTGTTCCAAGACGCCTTTGCTTACTAAATCTTGAATATCTCTGAGGGACGTATCCGTTGAGACTTTAGTAATTTTGGCATATTTAGAAACGGTAAGTTTGCCAAAAAAATCATCTAAAAGCAGTTGCAGTATTTTTTGTTGACGGGGGTTAAAGTCGGTAGCATGATGCGTTTTCCAAAATTGGGCTCGTTTTAAAATGGCATCAATAGTTTCATTAGTCTGTTCCATCGAATGCAACAAACTATCTAGAAACCATTTTACCCAAGCGGTACAATTTAAATCTCCTTTTTGGGTAGTTTCTAAAATAGTATAATAGGTGTTGCGCTCCGCTTGGATTTGAGAAGACATCGAATAAAATCGTTGTTTACTTTGGTCACAACGAGCCAATTGCATATCGGTTATAGCTCTCGTTATACGTCCGTTACCGTCTTCAAATGGATGTATCGTAACAAACCACAAATGAGCAAACGCCGCTTTCAATACGAGATCTATATCTTGATACCCATTGAACCAATCTAAAAAAGCAAGCATTTCAATAGGTAGTTTGTCTGCGCTTGGTGCTTCAAAATGGACCATTTCTTTACCCATTGGACCAGAAGTTACTTGCATAGCATCGTCTCGCCAAGTAGCCGTTTTTATTTTATGTATTCCACTATGCCCAGTTGGAAAAAGAGCCGCATGCCATCCAAACAAGCGTTCTTCGCTTAAAGGTTCATCGTATCGTTGGGTAGCATCCAAAAGCATTTCGACAATACCTTCAACATGACGCTCGGCAGGAACTGCACCAGCAATTTCAATACCCAAACGTCTTGCAATAGAAGAGCGTACCTGCTCTGGATTTAATTGTTCACCCTCAATTTCGCTCGACTTTACTACGTCTAAAGTCAATGTTTTAAGCACGGTTTCCTCTTGCAATCGAAAACCTAGCCCTTGCATCAGTCCAAGTATTTTACCTTGACGATGCCTTACTTCTCCGAGCAAAGGGGTAATTACATCGGTATTCCAAGTGAATTTTGGCCAATTTATATTTTGATGAATATACATATACACCGCTTTTTTGCGGTAAATATAAAGATAATTTACCGCAAATAGAAAACATACGATAATTATTTTAATTTATAACCGCTTTTTTGCGGTAAAAAAAAGGTTTAATCACCGCAGAATTTAAAAAAAAATGGTATTGTAAAAGTTTTAATTATACCTTAAATTTAGTACCAATAAATAAAAAGTTTAAAACATAATTAAAACTTTTAAGAAAACATATATTCAAACTCTATACAATTTGGGGCTTCGACTACGCTGTCTCCCTGAGCGGAGTCGAAGAGCTAACAGTTCATCTCCTCAAGATTGTTGTAGCTGATGGTGATAATGAAGAGTTGGAATTATGAATTAATTCTAAATTCTTGTTTGATTCTGTCAAAATAAATCATCGGGGGACTATTAAAATAAAATTGTCGTTTTTTAATGATTTTCGAATAAAAAAATTTGTTTAGAATTATTTTCAAAATAGTAAACCGTATTTTTTTCATTGCATTATCATATTTTTTCAAACTTTTCAATAATTTTTTTTCCTCTACAGGAATATTGTATTCTATTTCTTCTTTTATTTTATTTCTTGCTTCAACCATATACTGGTCTAAAAAGTCAATTGACAATTGCCCACCACTTCGTTGTCTAAAACCTCCCAAAAGTGCCCGTGTCACATACAATTTTTCATATCTAAAAAAACGAAGCCATAATTCTAAATCACCCGCATACTTCATTTCGACTACTAATTTACTCCCTGCTGATTCCCATAAGGAACGTCTCCAAAAAACAGACTCTTGTTGAATCCATTCAAAATTTCCTGTATAATAATCTAACTTTGACCATCTTTTAATTGAATCTATAAAAACTGTTCTACCCATCTCGTCAAAAACTGTTGGAATACCTTGAAGCCAATTTACTTCATGAAAATTAAAAATTTCTGCTACTGTGAAGAAAGCCTTATTATGGTATAAATCATCTGAATTAATCCAGGCCATAATTTCTCCAGTTGATTTTTCAAATCCTTTTTGAACAGCATCATACAAACCATTATCGGGTTCACTAATCCAATAAGCGAGTTGATTTTCGAATTTTTTTATAATCTCTACCGAATTATCCGTACTACCACCATCAATAATTATATATTCCAAATTAGGATAGTTTTGAGACAAAACCGACTTTATTGTTTGTTCAAGATAGAGTTCACCGTTGAAATTTGGCGTAACAATCGTTATTTTAGGATAATACATAATTATTTATTAATTGAATTCAAGCTTCAATAAAAACAAGTCTAAATTAATTTATTAGCTACTTATAAACCTGATTTAATTGCAATTAAATTAGTGTATGGATAGTACAATTTTTTTATTTCTTTAACTAACTTTCCATTAACTATACAATACCAAACATACCCCCAATTTTGCATTAAATCATATATTTCATGTACTGAATAACCTGCATTAAATGTATTCTCATCTGTAAATTCGACCATCACAATTGGGTTGTAGTTTATGAAAAAATCTTTCCCGCCTAGTAAAACAAATTTTTCCCAGCCTTCAACATCTATCTTAATTAATTTGATTAAAGATTTATTAATACTATCTAATTCAAAATCTAGCGATGAAGACAAAATCTTTATTTCTTTTTCAATTCTATCATCTTGTCTAGGTGCAAAAGAATCCCAAGCATCATGTCCATTTTGAGATATATAAAAAGTTAATTCGTCAGCTTTATCAGAAAGCCCAATATTTCTTAACTCTATATTATTAAAATTGTTAAGTTTTACATTTTCTACTAACCTGATAAAAGTAGTTGGTGATGGTTCAAAACTAATAACTAAACCTTTATCACCAACTTTTTTTGATGCAATCAATGAAAACAAACCTATATTTGCTCCAACATCAATAAATATATCTCCTTCACTCAAGATTGAAACAACATAATCTGTTTCATCTTTTTCGAATCCGTTGTATATTAATCTTGATAAAATACTTTCCTTGTATAGATTTATTTTAATATAATTCTCTAAATTATATTCGAAAAAATCATTATTGCCAAATAGCAAATTATAAGATTCATCAGCAGCCTTAATTATTTTATCATCCTGATGCTTTTGAAAATCTCTCATCAAATTAATAATTTTCCCTGCAATAGTATAAAACGGTCTTTTAAAAAAAAATTTCATTTTCGTTTTTTATTTATCTAAAATTTGCCAATCCAATTGAGGCATAATAAATCCAGGTCTTGAATCGGTAAATGCACTATTCAACCCATCAACATTAGTTATGTTAAATCTCATCATTAGGTTATCATCAAAAACAATCCATCGAATATTGTGAATTCCTATTGCTAATTTGATTCCGAATATACCGTTTTTTAAAAAATTTTTAGGTATTATAGTTCGAATAGTATAAATACCTTTACTTACTTTTTGTATGGTTCTTTCTAAATCATCCTGAAATGATCTAAAAATTACAACACCATTTGTTAAATCAATCAGATCAAAACCAATTCTTAAACCGAGAATATCTTTAATAACATCATATTCGATAGTAATAAAAACATCTTTATTAGTGTAAAAATTATTTTCAGAAGAAAAATCTTGGTGTAAAGAAACTTTTTTCAAAACAAAAAAATCATCATTTTGATTTTTTATAAATTCATTAATTGCATTATCATCAAAACTATCATTCTCTGAATTTAAATAGAACTCAATCCCCTTATCTACAACACCTTCAAAAACTACTGACCCATATTCCAATACAATAGCTTTGGTACATAACTGTTTTACCGCCGCCATATTATGACTTACAAATAAAACCGTTCTTCCTCCCTCTCTAGAAATATCCTGCATCTTACCAATGGCTTTTTTCTGGAACTCAGCATCGCCCACAGCTAGAACTTCATCAATTATTAAAATATCAGGTTCTAAAAATGCAGCTACCGCAAAAGCCAATCGTACCGTCATTCCGCTGCTGTAGCGTTTTACAGGCGTGTCTATATAGCGCTCACAACCCGAGAAATCTATAATAGCGTCAATCTTGGCAGTAATTTCTTTTTTGGTCATGCCTAGAATGGCTCCGTTTAAATAAATATTTTCACGCCCAGTCATTTCACCATTAAAACCTGTACCAACTTCGAGTAAAGAAGCGATGCGACCACGCGATTTTATACTTCCTGTTGTAGGAGCGGCAACTTTAGACAATATTTTTAGTAGTGTCGATTTTCCCGCACCGTTTTTACCAATGATGCCCAAAACTTCACCTCGTTCCACCTCAAAATTGATGTCTTGTAATGCCCAAACATAATCGCTAGTTGCTTTAGTACTTCGGTCATTGGTATCACCAATTTTCAAATATGGGTTTTCCTTGCCCCGTATTTCGTGCCACCAGCGGTTTAAATCGTGTTGCAAAGTACCAGTTCCTACCGTACCAAGGCGGTATTGTTTAGAAATGTTTTCGGCTTTGAGGATGATGTCTTTCAAGGTTAGAAGTGGGGAGTTAGAAGTTGGAAGTTTTGGGTTAATCGTTTAAACAGTGTAAATTTTATTTTAATTTTTTTAAGAAGCTATTTATTGGTAAACTAAATTTTTCCGTCGTACAAAGCCGCAATTGGAAAAATTAAATCATAATCATTCCAGTTTAAATTGCCGTCTATAATCTTAAATGTATCAAAAAGAGTTTCATCTAAATATTTTTTTATGGATTGATGGTGTGATTTTGATAAAAAATCCGAAAAATCAACGAATTTTTCTACACCATCTTTAAATTCAACTAAAATAGTATAATTTCCAAGATTTTTGGCGCTAATTATAGATATTGGTTTATCTAAATTCGTATCTATGGTTTTTACTGTGATTTTCATCTGATTATAATTTTTTCGTTATTTTTTCAAATTCAATTTCTTTGTGATATATAAAATAGGCTATCCATTTTTCAACAATTTTTTCTGAATAAACATCATTAAGACTTAATTCATTTAATGTCTTAATGGTTTTTGATTTAATATATTTATTTTTCTAAATTATTTATTTATGATAATACCCGCACGATTCGGGGTAGAACTTTCATTTTTTAATGATTTAGCATAACTCAAAATATGTTTTTTAAAGGCACTATCATTTTCGGTTGTAAAATTGACAATGTCCAACTTTTGTTCTCCAAATTTAGAAAAAAAAGATTGTTTCATTTTATACAATTCGCTATGATGAAGTTTCTCTTCTGACAAAACCAAAATATCAATATCACCTCCTTTTTTGGTGTCATCAACTCTTGACCCAAAAAGATATACTTGGTTAGTAACTTCACGTTCTATCCAATAATCATAAATAAATTTTTTTTGTGTAGGAGCAATTCTCATCTTTTCTAATTTTATGAATCTACATAGACAAAAATACTATATATTTTAAGTAAAAATTCTAAAATAAACACTTCCGTTTTGAATTGGAGATTTAACAATCTGAATTCTAACAATTAAAATGAGTCCATTCTTTTATTCCAAATCATTTTCATTTGTTTTTGTAAAGATGAGTTGAAATTTGGCTTTTATCCGCTTTTTATATTTTTCATAAAATCGTTTAACCCTATGCAGATAGCTCCATAATTGTGTTGCAATTGGTGTCGTAGGATTTTCTATTATTCCACTTAAAATTTGAAGCACTTGAATACGCTCTTCATTATGTGATAATTTATGTGTATTGAAAGCAGGTTGCATCAACATATCAATAGCCAAATCATCATTTTGGTCTATTTCGAGTAATTTAGCAATCAATTCCTTCTCGGATGGAAAGTCTTTGTAATCAACAAACCGTTTGTAATTAAAATCGTTGCTTACAAATTTATTACCCCAATAAATAGGAATACAATCTTTAAAGATGGGTTCTAAAATCTTTTCGGTGGTATACCCATCATAAGCACTGTTTTCAAAAGAAATGACAAATTTATAATCCTTTATAAATTCTAATTTATCAGCTACACTACCCCCTACATTATTAAGAACTGAACCCCCAGAATCAACTTGCTTTATTTTAGAAAGGGTATTGAAAAATTGAAGGCGTTCTTTACTCTTGGCATTAGAAACCACCATACAGCAAAACTTAGATTTGCTAGACCAAATCTTTCTAGCTTCTTCTCTGCTAGGAACAGTTTGTAACTTATCGAGCATGTTTTTTAAATCAACATACATCGAATATAGCGGCAACCTGAAATGATTTTTTCTTTTATTATAATCAAATGAAAACGCAAAATCACAGGCCGTAAAATCAGGTCTCAAATTTTCGGCACTATAGAAAATTCGAGTACAATTGTATTTTAAATAGTTATTATCATAACAAGAATAAAATAAAAAATCAGGATTTTCATCGATAATCACTTTGTATTTCTCTATTAACAAATTATAAAAATAATTATTTGTTTTTTCGAAACCGGGCCAAAAGTCGACAAAATTTATTTTGATTTCTTTCATAAAAGCTAATTCTTCTTTAATTACTTAAATAAATTTAAAACAAACCACTTTGCTTTTCTTATGGGTTTCAAAATCGCAGCGCCTAATTTATAATCAATGGTGTTTGCATATTTATTATTCTCTTCTTTTTCTTTGTAGCAACTCAATAAATAACGATCCAAGAATGTTTCATAATATTCAAAATAAATAGCCTTATTTTTCATGAATATATATTTCTTATTTTCGTTTTCCTTGATATTCATTTCTTTGCGTCTGGAAACTGCATGTTGCCTGTAAAAAAACAGCACTTCTTCAATAATCTTCACTTTCCAGCCTAAGGCACAAACTCTAAGGTAAAACTCCCAATCTTCAAAACCGTTTTTTGGATTTTGGTCATAACCGCCCACTTGCTCCCAGCATTTTTTTCGGAATAATGAGGTGCCAATGGCGTCATTGTAAAATAGAAAATCTGCAGTTGATTTCCCTGTCATTCTATAAATTTGAAATAATTGATCGCCCACAAAATACTGCCCCCAACTGCTTACAATCCCTAATTGATCATCAGACAACAATACTTTCATCGCTTTTTCAAGAAAGGATCCTTCGTATTTATCATCGGCATCTAAGGTCAAAATATATTCGTGTTTGGCATTTTCGATTCCAAAATTTCGAGCACTGCTTACGCCTCCATTTTCTCTATACAAATAGATAAACCGAGAATCTTTGGCTACCCAATTTTGAGCGACATCCTTTGTGTTGTCATGGCTACCATCATCTACAATGACACATTCCCAATCTATATAGGTTTGATTATAAATAGACTGCAAGGCTTCGTCCAAATATTTAGCGAGGTTGTAACAGGGAACAATGATGGAGACTTGAGGATGATTCATTTTAAATTATGTTATTCTATTTTTTTATATTCTGTCTAAAAGAAAACTTCGTAAATCCGTAGCTATTATTCCCTCATCGGTATTGCCTTGAAAGGCGTCAAGAGTGATTACCATTTTAGGAAAATTATCATTTATCTTCTTTAAATTTCCAAATTCTCGTTCCATTGTTTGGGATTCATTGATAGATAATGCCACTTGTACATATAATTTTTCGCCACCACGCTGAGCAACAAAATCAATTTCTAAAGCACCTAAATTGCCCACTTGAACTTGATAGCCTCGAAATAATAAATGATTGTATACTATGTTTTCCATGATTTTTCCTCGATCTTCTATGCGATAGCCCCACAAGGCATTGCGAATGCCTAGATTCTCAAAATAATATTTTTCACCTGTCTCGAAAATACGTTTTCCAACTAAATCGTATCGACTCACTCTTTGTATCAAAAAAGCATTAACCAAATAATCGCTATAGGTTTGTACCTGATTAGAAGCGATATTAATTCGTTGTGACTTCAAAAAATCACTGATTTTTTTGGCTGAAAAAAGACTGCCTATGTTACTTGCTAAAAACAAAACTAGTTGTTCTAAAAACAAAACATTACGAATCGAAAATCGATTGATAATATCTCGATATACTATGGTATTATAAATATTTTTTAAATATTCAAAAACAACAGCTTCCTCTAGTACTAGATTTTTCAAATAAGGAAGACCTCCATATAGGAAATACAATTCGAGTGTTGCGTTACTATCTTTTAGGGAGTGGAAAACTAAAAACTCGGGATATGATAAACTATACACCACAATTTCTATAGCGCGACCACTCAAATAACCCGCTATATCCCCCGACAACAATTTAGCGTTACTTCCTGTACAATACAAATCCAAATCTTCATGCAGTAATAAAGAACGCAAAGCAGTTTCAAAATTTTCTATATCTTGAATCTCATCTATAAAAACGTAGGTTTTAGCGTTATTCGACTTATGTTGCAAAACATAATCGTTTAAATCCTGAGCCGTTTGTATTGCTGAAAAAGCAATATCCTCTTTGTTAATGTAAACAAGAACCGCTTGAGAATCCTGCTGCAATAAATAATCCATAATTTGAAACAACAAATAGCTTTTACCCACACGGCGTTGGCCCGTAAAAACCTTTATCAAGTTCTTACCTACAAAAGGAAGCACCCGATTGAGATAATCTTCTCTTTTTAGTAAAGTTTTGGGTATTGTAAAATTCATTTGTTTAAATTATGTTTAAAACTATTTTACAAATATATTAAAATTTTAAGTATAATTTAAATTTTGTAAAAAATATACAAAAGTTTAAAGTATAATTAAAATTAATACAGATTAATTTTCTACGTATGACCAAAAATAGATTGCAAGGCTTCGTCCAGATATTGAGCTAAGTTGTAGCAGGGAACAATGATGGAGACTTGAGGATGATTCATTTCGTATAGTATTATTCTAATTTTTTCTTGTTTAAATTTTCAGAAAGTTCCTTAAAATTTTGATTACTTACAATTTTATTACCCGACTTTTGCTCTAAGTCCATACGTGCTTTACCCGCAACGCTTCCGCCAGCTTTGGCAGCTTTATGATTCTCGATAAACCCTTTTGCATTTTTGTTTTTAGCTATTTCAGTTGTTGATGCTTCTCCAAGCATAGTAAAAATAAGTTCCAAGTCAGTCATGTGATCTCGAAGATTGTCAGATGATTTTGTTAATCCTTTTAGTTTTTTATAATCAGTAGGAATAATACCAAATGTTGCTTTGCTTATTTCTGCGGTTAAAATGGAATACTCTTTTCCTTATTTAACTCCTCTTTTTTTCCATTCATTAGTCAGTTCATCACGAACTAAAATCCCACGAATTCGTTTTTCTATCCATTCATCACTGTAACCTTTAGCCTTATAGGTAGCTCTAATGCGTTCTTGCGATAATTCTGGGTTTTCTATTTCGGCTATTCTTTGCGCTCCAACGTGTGCTAACCATTGTTTGAAAGGTTCTGCTTTTGGTGAAGGAATAGATTGGATAATTCGCAACAATCCTTGTTTTGTAGCACAATCAGTAGCGTATTTTTCACCATCACTGGACATTATTTTCAGTTGTCGACAAATTGTCGATAACTCAAACCCTGAAACTTTTTCACGCTTTTTCATCCTGTACCAATAGTCTTTTGGATCACTACTGTCTGTTAAAACGACTACAAAATTTACCACCGCAAAATACCACTCTTGCTCCTCTTCGTTCCAATCGGAACGAATTTGTTGGTTTTCAAATATTTTTAAATTTGTCATTTAGTATTTGGTTTTAATACATTGCATTCATTTTCAACCCCATTTTGATTTATGTCTTTGAGCTAATTATTTTATATCATACTGAATTCCATCGTCTACAATCAAACATTCCCAATGTATATATCTGTCATAAATATATTGCAAGGCTTCGTCCAGATATTGAGCGAGGTTATAACAGGGAACAATGATGGAGACTAATGGCGTCATTTAGGAAGTTTGAAATTAGAATTACAAAAAAGCTCTTGCTTGGCATTCGTTACAATGAAAATTTTTCAGGATTTTAATAGGTATTGCAAATGATAATAAAAATGAGCAGAAGTACTATTATTTAATCTTTCTGTTTTCAATATCTTGTCTGTTATCCCAAAAAGATACTATTTCAATTCTATCGTCTTTTATTTCATAAAATATAAGATACACTTTCATTGAAATTACACGTGTAAACTTATTAGACGTTAGCCTTCCAATATGTTCCGCTTTTGATAGTGTCTCCAATAAATCTTCAAGATCATTTAAGATTTTCAAACTATAATTTGAGTTTCCATTTCTAATAACATAAAACTCAAGAACGTTTGCTAACTGAATTTTGGCAAGCTTTGACCAAATTATTTGTTTTTGAGCCATTGCTTCATTTCTGAGATTACTTCTTCATTTTTAAAAAATTGCCCATTTTTAATTTCAACCCTTCCACTTTCAATAGCAGATTGCTGTTCAGAAGACAATTGATATAAAGCTTGTTCAGAAGAATCAAAGATAGTTTGAAGAGCATTAAGGAAATTCAAGTCTTTAGAATCCTTTATTCTCGATATTAAATTCTTTTTTATTTGAGCAGTCATATTCATAACATTTCTTTTTAATAGTCAAAAATAGCTATTTATCTTCAATTATGCAGGTTTCTTATTCTTAATTTACTTCACTAACTATCAAACAAATGAGGAAAGCGTTTCTTAGTTTCTTCCATAACCTTTTCATGCGAATTCACTCTTCCATTTGCAAGATCATCGATAGCTTCATCGATAGCTTTTTTTTGGGCATCACTTAATAAACTAACTTCTTTACTCATTTTTTTTTAAAGGAGTCACCACAAAAGATTCATTTTTAAAGCGATAAATGACTAATTCTCCTTCTTTTGCAATGTCTAAATATTTTTTGATATTATTTCTAAATTCGGTTACGCTAACTGCTTCCATACTATTATTTTATAAATTAAATGTACGTAAAAATGTACGTAAAACACAATTTGTATTGGTTTAATTTATTCGTCCAAGTATTGAGCGAGGTTGTAACATGTATACTTTAATATAAAAAACCAAACAACCACAACGGAATATTTAAATCAGTTCCTATTTCGATGTCGTCATTTACTATAAAAGCATTTTGCAATGATGCAATTTGTTCCTGTTTTTTGTTTCTGCCTCCTAATTCAAATTCATACATTCCATCGACTTTAAAATCTACTGTTTTAGAGGCAAAAACGGCATACTTGTACTGTACTTGGTTCAAAAAAAAGGTTTCTCTTACGTTCCCCTTATTTGCATCGATACCCAAGTTATACATCAAATTAGAGTTGTTCAAATAAATTTTTTCTGGTTTTCCTAAACTATTAATTCCTTTGTCTTCTACATATAAAAGTTGCAAGAGCTGGGCGTCATTCAACAATTTTAAATAATTTTTCATGGTGTTGAGACTTATCCCGGTTCGCTCACTTATGGCATTCATATTGGGTTTGAAAGGAACTGAATTACTAATTACCGCCAATAATTTTTTTAACAGTACACTATTCGAAACTGGAATGGAAGCATATTGCGGAATATCGACTTCTAGCACCGTGAGAATCACTTCGCTTAATTTTGGATGAAATGATTTTTTGTTTTCGATGTAAAAGGGATAATAGCCATAATCCAAGTAATTGTCAAAATACTGAAATGGTTTTATTTTTTGGGTAATTGCCATACTGATGGCGGTGTGATTTTCTAGAATATCTTTGAGCGAATAACTATCTAATTTGATTTGGGTTTCAAACTGGATAAATTCTCTAAAAGACAAGCCTGGCATAGTATACATTACTACGCGCCTACTCAAATCGGCTTTTGCTTGTTGGATATGTAGTAAGGACGAACTGGTGAAAACCAACCTCAAATGAGGCATGTCGTCATAAATGTTTTTAATTTCGATAGCCCAATTGGGATATTTATGCACTTCATCAACAGCAATAAATACGCCTCCTTTTTTATAAAAATCGCTAACTACATCATAAAGTGTATTTTCGAGGAAATATAAATGATCCAAACTAACATACAAAACAGTTTTGTTTGGCTCAAAATTTAATCGAATATACTGCAACAACAGCGTTGTTTTGCCAACGCCACGACTTCCCTTTATTCCAATAAATCGATTATTCCAATCTATAGTATCTATAAAATCCCGCACTTGCTGGGTTTGTACCAGAGCGTATTTTTCATAAAATTGGGCGATTAATTTTTGCACGTCTCTATTTTTTTACAAATATAACAAAAACATCAATGCATTGACACTTTTTTATTAAATTTACATCAATGAGTTGATACTTTGTTTATATGCGGCTTTTTGAATAGACTCATTATAGCATTGAGCGAGGTTATAACAAGGAACGATGGTGGTGCCTTGAGATGATAGCATAATGTTTATACTATTTATGTTTAAATGCATAAATCATCCCTGATATTGAAGTCAAATACCTTGAAACGACCCTGAAATCATTGGCAATCAAAATATTTTCAAGAATTTCTGAACCTTTATCATGCCACTCGATTAATAGCACATCTACTTGGGTCAATAAGCTACTGTCACTCAATTTTTGCAGTATTTCATATTCCGCACCTTCGCAGTCTATTTTTAAAACTATTTTCTGTTGAGAATGTTTTGCAAATAAATCAGGAAGTATAGTGCTTATATCCTGAATATTGATTTCAATTTCTTTAGAATTATCCTTGTCAATTACAAGACTTGCTTCTAAACGAATGCCGCAATTTCCTTTTGCTTGGGGGTTGTAAAGTACTTTCTCTACTCGTGTGCTAGCTCCTAAACCAATATTAAAAGCTTCAATTTTACTTGACAAATTTTCATTCAATGCTACATTATAAATGGCTTGTTGGTAGGTATTAAATACAGGCTCAAAAGAATATATTTTTTCTACATTTTTTTGTAAGCCAAAAAACAAAGAACTAATTCCGATATTCATACCAATGTCAAAAACAACGCAACTTTCATTCGATAGTAGATTATAGTCTTTTTCGACGAAAACCTCTTTTAATATAAAAAATTCTTCAGATGTTTCAATATATATTTTCAAACTATTAAAACTAGCTAAAACGCCTTCTTTATGACATTTTAGAGTCAACTCTGGAAAATATTTTTTGATAACAAGCAAGTCAGCAGCTGATGAATACACTAAATTATTAGGGTCATTTTCTAACTCAAAACTCTTTACAAAATTTTGATATTGCTTCTCCTTTATTCCTGTATTTACTATTTTAAATCCTAAGTTTTTTAATATCGAATGTATTAGCTTTTTCATAAACTTTATTTATAAACCCATAAACTTTTCAGCATATACTTGTTGAATCCCTTCCTTTAGTCCTATTGTATGTTTCCAACCAAGTGAATGTAACTTGGTAGTATCGGTTAATTTTCGAGGTGTCCCATCTGGCTTTGTGGTGTCAAAAATAATTTCTCCTTGATAACCAACAATTTCTTTTATTAAAAAAGCTAAATCTTTAATGCTAATTTCTTGGCCGGTACCAATATTTACAAATCCCGCTTCATTATAGTTTTGCATCAAATACACACAAGCATCTGCCATATCAGTAGCGTGCAAAAATTCACGCAAAGGAGAACCAGTTCCCCAAACGGTAACTTCTGATTGATTGTTTTGTTTAGCCTCATGAAATTTTCGCAACAAGGCAGGTAAAACATGGGAGTTCTGCAAATCGTAGTTATCGTTCAAACCATACAAATTAGTAGGCATAACGGATATGAAATTGCAACCGTATTGAGAACGATAAGCATCACACATTTTGATTCCTGCGATTTTTGCTATGGCATAGGCATCGTTAGATTCTTCTAACAAACCGGTCAAAAGAGATTCTTCTTTCATAGGTTGCGGAGCCATTTTGGGATAAATACAGGTAGAACCCAAAAATAATAACTTCTTTACCTTATTCTTGTAACTTTCATGAATCACATTGCTTTGAATAAGGATATTTTCATAAATAAAATCGGCTTTATAAGTGGCATTAGCAACAATTCCGCCCACTTTTGCAGCAGCCAAAAAAACATATTCTGGTTTTTCGGTACCAAAAAAATTAGCCACGTCGTGTTGATTAATCAAATTTAACTCCGAGGAAGTTCGTGTTACAATATTAACAAAGCCTTTTTCTTGAAGATTTTTAACAATAGCACTTCCTACCATGCCGCGATGACCTGCTACAAATATTTTAGAATCTAAAACCATTGAATTATCGGTTATAATTTTGAAGGTATTTTTCTTTTCTGAATAATTCAACATCTGCCTGCATCATCTCTTTAATAAGCATTGATAAGCTGTATTTGGGTTTCCAGCCTAATTTAGTCTTGGCTTTGGTATTATCGCCAATAAGTAAATCGACTTCGGTAGGACGAAAATAATTGGGATCTATTTGAATGACTACTTGTCCTATTTTAAATTCGTAATCATCATTAAATGTTGCTTTTACAATTCCAATTTCATTTACACCTTCGCCTTTAAATTCTAGTTCAACACCTACTTCCTGAAAAGCCATTTTTATAAATTCGCGTACTGAGGTAGTGACTCCTGTAGCAATAACAAAATCTTCGGCTTTATCTTGTTGTAGCATAAGCCACATAGCCTCGACATAATCTCGTGCATGTCCCCAATCCCGTTGCGAATCAATATTTCCCATATACAGAGCATCCTGCAATCCCATTGCCATTTGCGAAATACCACGAGTTATTTTTCGAGTTACAAAAGTTTCGCCTCGCAAAGGACTTTCGTGGTTAAATAAAATACCGTTACAAGCATACATATCGTAGGCTTCGCGATAATTTACAGTAATCCAAAAAGCATACATTTTGGCAACAGCATAAGGCGAACGCGGATAAAAAGGAGTGGTTTCAGATTGTGGTACTTCTTGAACCAAACCATACAACTCGGAGGTTGAAGCTTGATAAATTCGTGCTTTTTTGGTTAATCCTAATAAACGAACTGCATCCAAAATACGAAGAGTACCAATTCCATCCGTATCAGCAGTGTATTCAGGAATGTCAAAACTCACTTTTACATGACTCATGGCACCTAAATTATATATTTCGTCAGGTTGCGTTTCTTGAATAATTCGAATTAAATTTGTGGCATCGGTCAAATCGCCATAATGCAAAATAAAATGTTGGTTGTCTATATGTGGGTCTTCGTAAATATGATCTACTCTTTGGGTATTAAACAAAGAGCTTCTTCGTTTTATACCATGAACTTTATACCCTTTAGACAGTAAAAGTTCTGCTAAATAAGCACCATCTTGACCTGTTACTCCTGTTATTAATGCTACTTTCATTTAATTATAATTCTCTTTTATATTTTTATTCTAAAACTTCTCTTTTCTAAACCGTATCGATAAAAGTTTTTTCGGTTTTGTTAAAAATTAATAGACCTGAAATAAACACTATTAAGGTTAAAGCAATAGTATATAGAAGTCCAAAAACCGAAAAACCACCTATTCCCAAAAGCATATACCTTGTGATTTCGATGATATACGCCAAAGGATTATACTGAACCAACCAAGCGTATTCAGGCATTTTACTCTGAATCAATGCCATAGGATACATGACCGCCGATAAATACATTAACAATTGTACTCCAAAACCAATGAGGTAACTAAAATCCCTGTACTTGGTTACCAAAGACGAAATAACCATTCCCAAACCCAAACCCAAAACACCCATTAGAATAATTAAAAAAGGAAAAAAAAGTGTCGTAGTATTTAGACTAATCACTGCGCCTTGAAAATAATAATAAACATAAAATGCCATAAAAATAAAAAATTGAATTCCGAATTTAAGCAAATTTGAAATCACAATAGATATGGGTACTATTAGTCTAGGAAAATAGACTTTTCCAAAAATTCCTGCATTACTCCCAAAAGTGTTAGATGTTCCTGTAAGACAGGAAGTAAAGTAATTCCAAACCGTGATTCCAGCCAAATTAAATAAAAAAGGCGGTACAATTCCAGTAGTTATACCAGCCAAATTATTGAAAATTATTGTAAACGTTAATGAGGTAAAAAGAGGTTGTATAAGATACCACAACGGTCCTAAAACGGTTTGTTTGTAAACATTTACAACATCTCGCTTTACAAAAAGAAATAACAAATCTCTATATTGCCATACTTCTTTTAAGTTGAGGGTGAAAAATTTGTTTTTAGGCGTAATTTCAAACAACCAATCCTCTTCGATATTTTCGGTTTTGTTCATTGTATTATTCAACTTTTTTATTTTATTAGTCAAGTTCAACTTTTAAACTGAACAAGACAAACAAATACTCAATCGAGACAAATATACTATTTTAAAAACAAGAAATGAATCAAAAAAAACGACTACAATAAAAACTTGATGTTAAAAAATTAAGAAATTGTTTACCTTTGCCTTATGATATCATTTTTTAAATCAAAACCTACACTCAAAGACTTAATTCCTAATAATTATGTTGATATCCATTCGCATCTTTTACCAGGAATTGATGATGGTTCAACTTCTTTTCAAGAAACGCTTCTTTTAACTCAAAGTTTAATACAAATAGGTGTTTCGCAATTCATCACTACTCCACATATTATGGAGAATGTATGGGACAACACCAAAAATGATATCCAATTATTAGAAACCAAAACGGTTCTTGAATTACAGCAACATCAAGTTACAACACCTTTCAAAGCCGCCGCTGAATATCTAATGGATGAGCAGTTTATTCGTCTTTTTCAATCGGGAGAACTATTGACACTAAAAGACAATTATGTATTAGTTGAAATATCCTATACAAACCCACCGATTCAATTATACAATATTATTTTTGATTTGCGTGTGGCAGGATATAGACCAATTTTAGCGCATCCGGAGCGCTATGTTTTTTACCACTATAATTTCAATGAATATGCTAAACTCAAAAAAGCAGGTTGTCTGTTTCAGCTAAACCTGTTGGCTGTCGTTGGATATTATGGAGCAGGCATCACAAAAATTGCTGAAAAACTTTTGAAAAAAGGAATGTACGATTTTGTCGGTTCAGATGTGCATCACCAAAATCACATTCAAGCTTTTAACGAAAAAGTAAAAGTAAATGAGATTCCTTCTCTAAAAGAAGTCATTGCCAAAAATGAATTTTTTATTCAAAATGTTGTTTAAGTCTACAAAAATATAAACCGCTTGGTTTTGATTTAACCAAGTATAATTTTAGGTAAATTTTCATTCAACCACTTGTATTTGGTCAAAATCATAATATGAGTTCCTCCTCGAACAGGAATATAATTTTGAATATTTTTTACAGGAAAAACTTCATCAGCATCACCCTGAATATGGATTACATCCGTGTCGATAACGGTTCTTTCCCATAAAATCACTTGCTCAATTGCCCAGTCTAAATACCGAATATCCCGAACGGACAAGAACTTTTCGTACAGTTTTATTTTAGTATTTATTATATCTCCAAACGAAAATTTAGCTAAGTTTTCGATATTCAAAAGTAAACTAGTTGGGATTAATTTATACGCTTTGGTCGTTTTAGCTATTTTAAAATGCATCGGAAACTCCTGATTGCACTTGACACTCGAAATGATAATTAGTTTTCGCACTGGTAAAAAAGCCGCCATTTCCTGAACTAAAATTCCGCCAAAAGAAACACCTATCAATACTGGATTTTGATGTGTCACTTTTGCAGCAATTCGCTTTGCATATTCTGTCAAAGTTTCTTTATCGAATGGAATTTCCCACTCCAAAAAAATCATTTCAAATTGATCTTCAGGAAGTTTAATTCTTTCGAAAATAGCACTGTTTGCTGCCAAACCTGGCATAAAATATACTGGAATTTTATTCATACAAATTACTTTTCAATCTCTCTGAGGCTCTCCATTTTTTTGTTTGCTAAGAAACCCGAAATATCCTCAAAATGTTCTTTTACTCGTTTGTCTCCGAATTCGAAAACTTTAGTCGCCAATCCGTCCAAGAAATCTCTATCGTGCGATACTAGAATTAAAGTTCCGTCAAAATCACGCAAAGCGTCTTTGATAATATCTTTCGTCTTCATATCCAAATGGTTCGAAGGCTCATCGAGAATCAACAAGTTTACGGGCTCTAGCAATAATTTTATCATTGCCAAACGGGTTTTTTCGCCACCAGAAAGCACTTTTACTTTCTTGGTCACATCATCGCCATGAAACATAAAAGCACCTAGAATATCCTTAATTTTTGTACGAACATCGCCTACTGCAATATCGTCAATAGTTTCGAAAATAGTTGCTTTTTCATCTAATAAAGCGGCTTGATTTTGCGCGAAATAACCAATTTGTGAATTGTGACCTATTTCTAAAGACCCACCATCAATACCAATTTCTTTCATAATGGCTTTGATCATCGTCGATTTTCCTTCGCCATTTTTGCCTACGAAAGCTACTTTTTGACCTCTTTCGATTACGATATTAGCTTCTTTAAAAACCACATGATTCCCATAGGATTTTGACATTTCTTTGACAATAACAGGATATTGACCTGAACGAGCTGCAGGCGGAAATTTCAGTTTCAATGCCGATGTATCCACTTCGTCCACCTGAACAATGACGAGCTTTTCAAGCATTTTAACACGCGACTGCACGGCATCTGTTTTAGAAAAAGTACCTTTGAAACGATCTATAAAAGTTCTATTATCGGCAATCATTCTTTGTTGTTCATCATAAGCTTTTTGCTGATGCAAACGACGATCTTTTCTGAGTTCTAAATAATGCGAATATTTGGCTTTATAATCATAAATGCGTCCCATGGTTACTTCGATAGTACGATTAGTAATGTTGTCGACAAAGGCTCTGTCGTGGGAAATCACCACTACTGCTTTAGCCGAATTAATCAAGAAATCCTCCAGCCACTGAATACTTTCAATATCCATGTGGTTTGTGGGTTCATCCAGCAAAATCAAATCAGGTTTTCGCAATAGGATTTTAGCCAATTCGATTCGCATTCTCCAACCTCCCGAAAACTCGGATGTTTGTCGACTAAAATCTTCTCTGACAAATCCTAAACCCAGTAAGATTTTTTCAATTTCTGCCTCATAATTCACTTCTTCGATAGCATAGAATTTCTCGCTCAAATCCGAAACTCTTTCAATCAATTTCATATACCCATCACTTTCGTAATCGGTACGAATGGTTAATTGCTCATTGATTTCGTCCATTTCGGTCTTCATATCAAAGATTTCGCCAAAGGCTTTCGCCGCTTCCTCCACTACAGTTGCTCCATCTGTAGCCAACAAATGTTGCGGTAAATAGGCCACAATAGCTTCTTTGGGAGCCGATACATTTCCGGTTGAAGGTTTGCTTTGACCTGCAATAATTTTTAGAAGTGTTGATTTTCCTGCTCCATTTTTACCCATAAGGGCTATTTTATCGTTTTCATTAATAGCAAAAGAAACATCACTAAATAAAGTAGTGCCTCCAAATTGTACCGAAACATCGTTGATTGTAATCATTTTTTGAAGTTAGAAGTTAGCCCTTCGACTGCGCTCAGGGTGACAAACCGTTTAAAAATTAAAAAAGTGCAAAGATAGATTAATTAAGCATGTAGGCAATTAGGAATTCTTAAAACTAAAAAGCATATCCTAAATTAATTGAAAGTGGAATTTTAACTCCTGGATTTTGAGTAAAAATATTACCGTTGGAATAATGTCCAATTTTAAACTCTATATTTGAATTACGTTGTTCTCCAAAATAAAAACCTAATCCCATAGTGTCTTGAAAAGTAAATTTTTCGCCAATTGCAACATCATCAAGCATCGTTTTGGAAATAAAACTTGGTCCTGCAATTGAATAATACAAATACCCATCAAAAGGTTTTGTATGCAAAAAATTGAACCTAAAAACAGGATAAGCTGCGATGGTAAAAAAACGATCTTTCTTTAGGTTACTTTCATAGTAAGAAGCACCAACTCCCCAATCAATAGAAAAATATTTGGCTGTATTAAAAACATTTTGTCGATAATCAAAAGAAATTCCTCGATTTACCTCAGCTTCTCCACCCCAAAAAATAGGGATTTTAGAAAATGAATTATTAATAGCATAACCCAAAATCAAACTCGAATACCCCAATTGGAACAAATGCTTAGGAGGAACAACAATAGATTGGGCTTCTTGAGTCTTTTTCTCTATTTTTTCTTCATTTAATCGACTCAAATTATATGAAAATCCTGTCGACACAAAAGAAATAGCGGGTTGCTTAACTTCTTTCTTTTCTGGTGAAAAAACAGTACTCACTATAAGGTCGATTTTAGAATTTAAATTATATTTAACCCCACCACCCAAAAGATAACTGCTATAATTAGCTTTTTTAACAATTTCGGCACCTCGAACACTAACTCCGCCGAGTCTGGTAATAATCCCTAAACCAAATTCTCCGAAGATTGAAAATTTTTCTGAAAGAGGTAATTGGGCTTTGGCGGTAAGACCGGCTACGTTCATCCAAACAGTAGTGTTTTGGGAGTAATTGCTATTTAAATATTTATAACTAACCCAATAAACTGGGCGCATATAACTGATTTGAGCGGAGAAATTTTTGTTGAATTTATATCCATACAAAACTAGTCTTACAGCAGTATGCGGAACCTCGACGGACTGAAAATCATAATCTGGTAAACTTTCAAATTGTGACTCACTAAAGTTATAATCTATTGAACCAATATTTACTTCAAAATAGGACTTTTGAAGAGCGATTGGCAACTGAAATCTTTTATCTTGTGCAAAGGAACTGTTTAACCAAAGAAAAGATAATACAATTAAAATATACCTGTTTTTCATTTTTTTGTTAAGAATAAATCAAATTCCGTAGTACTGTGACTTTTACTCGCATTTACCTTTATATTTAATTCAAAATAAATCGACGCACTACTTCAGCAACTCCGTGATCATTATTCGAAGCTACAATGACATCGCCAAAGGGTCTCAATTCGACTTCAACATTGTCAACCCAAACGCCCAAACCAGCATACTGTACCATGGCCAAATCATTTCCAGCATTTCCAACCGCTATGATTTCGCTTTGGTGAATGTTGAGTCTTTTGGCTAAAATTTCAATAGCAGCTCCTTTATGTACACCGCTTGGTGCGGCTTCTAAGAAAAAGGGTTTGGACATGCAAACACTCAAATCGGGCATGGCTGTTTTTAATACTGACTCAATATTTTTGAGATAACTGGGTTCTTCAAGCAACAAACATTTGACCGCCGAAGTGGTTACTGCTTCCTTAAAATTTGGAACAATAATTAACTCTAAACCTGTAATTGTACTTTCGATATCGATGTATTCTGAATGCCTTTCGCTTATAATTTGTCCATTCAAATACGTTATAATATGAATGTTATTTTCTTGACTAAAATCATAAAGGGAATGAATCTGTTCTTTGGTCAATGAATGTTCAAAAAGCACATTATCTTCTTTTAAGTCGGTAATTGTAGAACCGTTAAATGAAATCATGAAAGAATTATTGATGTCACACTCTAATTCTTTGGCGAAATTTATCATTGCCGATGTAGGTCTTCCCGAGGCCAAAACCACATAAACTCCCAACTCCTGTGCTTTGAGAAGCATTTCTCTATTCTCAATTGAAATTTCGTGATCATCATTCAACAAGGTATCATCCATATCAACCACCAGCATTTTGTATTTCATTGTTTAATTTTAAACAGATTTTACGAATTATTTTTTGATATTTATTTGACTTTGGCGAGTGTCAAAGATTTGAAGAATACGGATTTCCGTTTTGGAATGGATTTTATAAATAATTTTATAATCTCTAACAATCATTCTGCGAAAAGGTTCTCCCAAAAACTCATCCGCTTGATATTGCTCAACAAAATGAATGTCTTTACTTTGAGCTACAATGTCTTTAATGACATTTTTCGCTCCTTGAAGTGATTTTAATTTAATGAATTCAAAGATTAATTTCAAATCAGCTTTAGCTTGATTATCCCAAAGAATCAAAATTGGCTCTTGCATATTACCAATTCTCGATTTCTTTTTCTAACGCTTCAATTGTAGTATATTTTCCTGATGAAATTCTTTCATCGGCTTCCTTAACCATATTAATATATTCTTCTTTATCAACAGGATAACCACTAATAGTATGAGAAACAACTTCTTGATCCAAAACAGATTTTAGAGCGCTAATTTTTTTTAGTTTACTTTCATCATTGATATGAAGTAACCAATCGACTAATTCTATTTTTCTTGCAGCTATATCCATCTTGCTTAGTTCTTTAGAATGACAAATATACAAATTTTAAATACTCAACGTAAAACCAGATGGCTCGATATGACAAAATCGTACTTGTTTCCGTTATCTACTTACTTTTGAAAACAAATCCTAGCGTTTGCTACTACCCTTCTGGTGCTCGTCTACGACGAGAACCTACTTTCATTTGTTTACCAAGTAAAGCGTTTGCAACGCGGCTCGAATAAAAATTACCACAAAGGTTCTACATTAACATTACAAAATACAGTATTATCTTTTTCATAATTTCTATAACTACTATTTACATAATCTCTTTCTTGAAAAACAATTTCAGCTTCTACAGGATTATAATGTATATATTTTACTCGTTGTTCAATTTTTTCTAATGTATCTAACATAACCGGATGAAAACCATCCTGCCATAATTTATAATTTTTAGCTCTTCCTGTATTTTGCGCTTCATAACTAAATTTTCGTAAAAGCCACTCTCTTCTACTCTCAGGATCTGATTTTATTTTTTCTAGAATTTTTGAAGCTGTAAATTTCTTGAAATCTCGCAACAAACCTGATAAATCTCCATCGCCAGATTGCACTACCATGTGTATATGATTGCTCATAATCACGTAACCATATAAGACCATACCCTTGTTTGCAATGCAAAAATTTAAACATGCAATAACGATATCTTTGTAGTTTTTTCTTGTAAAAACGTCTATCCAATCTACTACGGTTGCTGTTACGAAATGTGGCAAGGTCTGGTCTCTTATTTTATATCCGTCTGGCATTTTTTTTATTCAAATATAATAGTTTTTACCACAAATAAATATTTGTTTTGACAGATTAACTGTGTGGATTATTGGAACGGGTGCGAAGTCGGAGACATTCGCACAGCAATCACGATTATATTTTGTGGTTACGAATTATTTATACTTCGCACAGCTGGTTCGCACAGCAATCACGATTATATTTTGTGGTTACGAATTATTTATACTTCGCACAGCTGGTAATTTTATACTCGCTTTTATAATAACTCATTTCTTTAATTTTATCAGATTTAAATGACATAAATAGCTGACCCTTTTTTATCTTTTGTACTTTATCATAACCTAATATTTTACCAAAGAAATAATTTATTTCATATTCTTGATACCCTCCTTTTGTATCTGGATTACATACAGCAAAAATCCCGTTATTTTTTATAATAAAAAAAGTATCTCTAATTTGTTCAATTATAAAAGTGGGATATTTACGCTCCATCTTTAATATTACCATATAACCCTTATTACTGCCTAGTCTAATAGGATTCTCATAATCATCCCCAAATAATCCTTGACCTAATAGCTCAGAAATTTCATATTTTGTGTGTTTTTTTTCTTTGTACCTAAAATCTCCTACAATGTTTTCTCCAACATAAACATTAAAAAATTGATTTGTAAAATTATTTTCGAAATTAATAAATTCAACTACATTCTTTTTGTTAATAATTTTTAGGTTTGTATTAATTTTAAAAATAGGGATACTTGTTATCTCAAAACTTTCAAATTCATGCTTTGTAAGATTATAGGGTTCAGAATAAGTAAATAACTTTGTTTTTTCGGAATTATTTTTGGTAAAATCATACCTGTCTTTTGCGTTTCTTGTTGCAAAATTAAGATACTCCTTAAAGTTAATATTTACGACTATACTATCCTTAGACTGACCGTAAACCATAGATGTCGATATAATAAAAATTATTAATTTTATTTGTCTAATTATCTCCATACACTAAATATTTTATACAAAGAATCAAGATCAAAATCGCCATAATTAGCAGGATCCATTAAATTAAATCTATATGCACCAGTTTTTATATGCTGTTGAATGCCGGCCATTAAACTTATATGCCCCCCCTTTCCTATTGAGTCCCTCGGTTGCCATGCTATGTGAACAACATGATTTGATTCCATTTGTTCTGCCATCCAAACTACAGAGGATTTATCGAATGTTCCTTTATAAGATTCTACGGTATAACCATCGTTAACATAGCCCTGTTTTACAAAGTTTACTGTCACGCCACCATTTTCTGTTGCATAATCATGCCAAGTTGTATTATCAAATATTTGACCATAATGAAAATCAGTACTTTTTTTAGTGTAATACGAACATGTAACTGAACCCCCGCTCGTGCGAGCGTCACGCTCGTACCTACAATCAAATTCAATTCCTCGACTTTTGCGAAACAAAACTAATCATAACTATTGTATTTCAATCTTGAATTTGGATTTAAATACGTTTTCATTTCAAATTTCATTCTTTTCAAATATGAAAAAATCCGTTTAAGTCTGTCAAAATCTATTTTATCCGTTTGCCCATTTTTATTTTGTTATATCAACAAATAGTTCTAACATTAAAATTGTATAATTGAAAACAAATTTCTATTTTTAGAAATTGAATCCCATGGTATGATAGAAATAGATTTTGAAAAAGAAAATAAGGCAATTGCTCACGAATACAAAGAGTTGCTTCGTATTAGTTATCAAACCTTAACGTTAGAAGATAAAAAACTGATTCGGAAAGCCTTTGATGTGGCAGTAGATGCTCACAAAGACCAAAGACGAAAATCGGGTGAAGCTTATATTTTTCATCCCATAGCTGTGGCTAAAATTGTGGCATCCGAAATAGGTTTAGGAGCCACAGCTATAGCGGCTGCATTAATGCATGATGTTGTCGAAGACACTCCAATATCTATTGAGGATATTGAGCGCATGTTTAATCCAAAAGTAGCTCAACTTGTTGAAGGATTGACCAAAATATCGAAGGTTCAAAAAGAGATGAATGTCTCGATGCAGGCCGAGAATTTCAGAAAAATGATCCTGACTTTAAATGATGATGTTCGGGTAATTCTAATAAAAATAGCCGATAGATTGCACAATATGCAAACTATGGATTCGATGGAAAGTTCTAAACAAGTTAAAATTGCTTCCGAAACTTTATACATTTATGCCCCACTGGCGCACCGATTGGGACTTTACAAAATAAAAAATAAACTAGAAGATTTTGGTCTAAAATATACCGAACCAGACGCTTACAATGAGATTCTTGGCAAAATTAAAGAAACCAAAGAAGAACAAGATGCCTACATTGCTGATATCTCAGAAATTCTTAAAAAAGGTTTAGACGCCGAAGAAATTGATTACATCATTAAAGGACGACCCAAATCAATCTACTCTATTAGAAGAAAAATGCGCACACAAGGAGTAAGTTTTGACGAAGTTTTCGACAAATTTGCTTTACGAATTATATATAAATCGTCACCTCAGGAAGAAAAATTTTTAGCTTGGAAAATATATTCGATAGTTACCGATAATTATAGACCAAGTCCAAGTCGCCTTAGAGATTGGATTTCATCACCGAAATCGACTGGCTACGAAGCGCTACACATTACCGTTATGGGACCCAAAGGGCGTTGGGTTGAAGTCCAAGTACGAAGTGAACGAATGGATGAAATTGCCGAAAAAGGATATGCCGCACATTACAAATATAAAAATGGAGCTACCGAAGAAGGCGGTTTGGATGCTTGGCTCAACTTACTAAAAGAAGCTTTAGAAAATTCGGAAACCAATGCAGTTGATTTTGTTGAAGATTTCAAACTGAATTTGTACTCCAAAGAAATCTATGTTTTTACGCCAAAAGGAGAAATAAAATCATTACCAAAAGGAGCTACATCATTAGATTTTGCGTTTAGTATTCACTCCGAATTAGGAATTAGAACTAGAGGAACTCGGGTAAATGGAAAATTAGTACCCTTAAATTATGAATTGAAAAGTGGGGATCAAATCGAAATTATTACCTCACAATATCAAAAACCGACAATCAACTGGCTCGATTATGTTACTACAGCAAGGGCCAAAACTAAAATAAAAAATGTACTCAATGAGAATACTAAGAAAATAGCCGAAGAAGGAAAAGAAATACTCACTCGAAAATTAAAACATTTAAAAATTACACTGAGTGAATCGGTTGTAAATGAAATGGTCAACTTTTTTAAATTAAAAACAAGTTTAGATTTATTTTATCGAGTAGGCGTTGGTGCTATTGAAAATCAGCAACTTAAAGATTACGCCACACAGAAAAGCAATTCGTTTATTAATTTTTTCAAAAACAAAATTAAACGTTCTCCAAGTACAGCAAATGAAGACATACATAAACAAGTACTGAGTAGTAATTATGATATGTTGGTATTTGGGGCCGATCAAGACAAATTAGACTATAAACTTTCGACTTGTTGCAATCCAATTCCTGGAGATTTAGTTTTTGGTTTTATCACCATAAACGAAGGCATAAAAGTTCACAAAAAAGACTGTCCCAACGCTATTAGTTTACAATCCAATTATGCTTACCGAATTATTCCTGCCAAGTGGATTGATTCCTCTAAACAAGAATTTAAAGCTATATTGCACATAACAGGAATGGATACATTAGGTTTAACCAATAAATTGACCAAAGTAATTTCGGATAATATGAATGTAAATATTCAAAGCATTTCTTTGAGTGGAGAGGCAGGAATTTTTAATGGACAGATTTCAGTTATTGTTCAAAATAACGCTATGCTGAAAAAATTAATCGATAACATTAAGAAAATTGATGGTATCGACAAAGTAACGCGAGAATATAAAAATTAATCCCCCTAACCCCCAAAGGGGGTATTATGTTTAATTTTTAGTTCAAAATTTTTAAATATTATCCCGATGTTTGTCAGATTTCCCCCTTTGGGGGTTAGGGGGCTAATATTTTTTTTTTATCTTTGCAAAATATGACACTAATTTCTGTAGATAATAGTAAAAACCAAGAGATTGTAAAAAATGTTTTTACCCTATTTCTTGAAAAAAAAGGACATCGAAAAACTCCTGAACGCTTTGCTATACTTCAAGAAATTTATGATAGTGAAGAACATTTTGATATCGAAAATTTGTATATCAAAATGAAAAACAAGAATTATCGTGTTAGCAGAGCCACATTATACAATACTATCGAACTTTTGATGGAATGCGCCTTAGTACGAAAACATCAGTTTGGACAAAATCAAGCCCATTACGAAAAGTCATACTTCGACAAACAACATGACCACATTATTATGACCGATTCTGGCGAGGTAATCGAATTTTGTGATCCCAGAATTCAAAGCATTAAAAAAACTATCGAAGAAATTTTTAATATTACCATTACAAATCACTCGTTGTATTTGTATGGGACAAAAAAAATTCCCCTAGCCCCCGAAGGGGAACTGGCAAATAAAAATAGCACAGAAAATCAATCAAACAACATATAAATAGTAACAATCCACTAACTTTCTTCCTACTATGAAGGAGTGTTAGGACAGGGCTTAAAACAGTAAAGAATGACCGTAGATTTATTATTAGGATTACAATGGGGAGATGAAGGAAAAGGGAAAATTGTTGACGTTCTCACCTCAAAATACGATATTATTGCTCGTTTTCAAGGAGGTCCTAACGCTGGTCACACCCTAGAATTTGATGGTATAAAACACGTTTTGAGAACGATTCCTTCCGGTATTTTTCATAAAACAGCTATTAATATTATTGGCAATGGCGTAGTGATTGATCCTGTTGTTTTTCAAAAAGAAATTGAAGGACTAGCTAAATTCAATATTGATTTTAAAAATAAATTAATCATTTCGAGAAAAGCACATTTAATTTTGCCTACCCATCGCATGCTCGATGCAGCCTCTGAAATTGCAAAAGGAAAAGCAAAAATTGGTTCTACTTTAAAAGGAATTGGACCAACTTATATGGACAAAACAGGAAGAAACGGTCTTCGTGTTGGAGATATCGAGCTTGAAGATTTCAAAGAAAGATACCGTGCGCTAGCAGATAAACACGAGGCGATGATTACGTTTTATAATGTTAATATTGAGTATAATCTAGAAGAAATGGAAAAAGAATTCTTCGAATCTATCGAAGAATTGAAAAAGATAACCTTTATTGACAGCGAAGAATATTTACACCAAGCGCAAAAAGCAGGAAAAGCCATATTGTGCGAAGGTGCTCAAGGATCATTACTAGATGTAGATTTTGGAACCTATCCATTTGTAACCTCATCCAACACTACTGCAGCTGGTGCTTGTACTGGTCTCGGTATTGCACCTAATAAAATAAAAGAAGTATACGGAATTTTCAAAGCCTATGTAACCCGAGTGGGAAGCGGACCATTTCCTACGGAACTTTTTGACGAAATTGGTGCTAGTATGGCAAGTATAGGCAACGAATTTGGATCTGTAACAGGAAGACAAAGAAGATGTGGCTGGTTGGATTTAGTAGCTTTGAAATATGCAGTACAAATTAATGGAGTTACCCAATTGATGATGATGAAAGGTGATGTGCTCTCTGGATTTTCAACTTTAAAAGTGTGTACCGAATACAATTATAAAGGCGCAACTATTGCTCATTTTCCTTACAACATCGAACCCGAAAATGTAACTCCGGTATACAAAGAGTTCAAAGGCTGGGAAGCTGATTTAACAGGAATGTCAACCTATGAAGAATTACCAATAGAACTTAAAGAATATATTGAGTTTATTGAAGCTGTCGTAGAAGTTCCAATAAAAATAATTTCTGTAGGACCAGACAGAAAACAAACCATTTTAAAATAATAGTAGAACGCCCTGAATTTAGGGCGTTTTTTTTGTCATAAACTCAAATTAAAAATATGTACAATCCAAAAATAGAAATTCTTCAAACCGATTTACTTTCGGATAATTGGTATCTTTTAAACAAAATAACTTTTAAGTATCACAAAGAAGATCAAACGGTAGAAACGCATATTCGCGAAGTGTATGATCGAGGAAATGGAGCAGGAATATTACTTTATAATAAAATTCAAAAAACAGTAATTTTAATTCGTCAATTTCGATTGCCTTCTTATCTCAACGGAAATGAAACAGGAATGATGATCGAAGTTTGTGCAGGACTTTTAGACAAAGACAATCCCGAACAATGTATCATCAGAGAAGTTGAAGAAGAGACAGGCTATCGAATCAGTACTGTTCAAAAAGTATTTGAAACCTATGTTTCGCCTGGTGCTGTGACCGAAATTCTACATTTGTTTGTTGGCGAATATGACCCAAGTATGAAAATTAGTGAAGGTGGAGGAATTGCTAGTGAGCAAGAAAATATCGAAGTGTTTGAAATTCCGTTCGCTGAAGCTTTGTCCATGATGGAGAGAGGAGAGATTCGAGATTCGAAAACGATAATGCTCTTGCAATATGCCCAAATAAATAATCTAGTATAATTGAATAAAATCAGACGAGATTATTCCAAAAGAAAATTACAAAAAAGAAGCTAGGGCTAATTCGTAACTTTTCATTCCGAAACCAAGAACAACACCTTTGGCATTTCCTGAAATATAAGATTGATGTCTAAAACTCTCCCGAGAAAAAGTATTCGAAATATGCACTTCAATCACAGGAGTTGTTATTGCTTTTATGGCATCGCCAATTCCTATTGAAGTATGCGTATAAGCCCCCGCATTGAGAATAATACCATCATAAGAAAATCCAACTTCTTGAATTTTGTCAATCAATTCTCCTTCGATATTACTTTGGAAATAAGTAAGTTCTAAGGTAGGGAATTTCGTTTTTAGCAATTCCAAATATTCTTCAAAAGTTTGACTACCATATATTTCAGGTTCACGTTTTCCTAATAGATTTAGATTGGGACCGTTGATGATACTAATTTTCATATTATATATTTTTGTAAAAATAAAAAAACCGTTCAATATAAAACGGTTTGTATGGAATTTGTTTTTTCAACAATGATTAAAACTCGGTAAAAATTAATTTACTACCTCCATTTGTTGATTACTTCAATTACAAAGCTCACTTCTTCATCAGTAAATACGGGACTTATTGGCAAACTTAATACTTCATTATGAATTTTTTCTGTAATCGGAAAAGACAAATGATTCCAATTCAGAAAAGCCTTTTGTTGATGTGGCGGAACAGGATAATGAATCAGCGTTTCGATTCCATTTTCCGATAAAAAGCGTTGAAATTCGTCCCGATTATTAGTACGGATAACAAACAAATGAAAAACATGATTTTGTGAAAAATCCCAAAAAGGCAAAATGATATTATCGTTTTTTATTTCTGTGATGTATCTTTTTGCAATTGCTTTCCTCCTATTATTTTCTGTATCTAAAAAAGGCAATTTAACATTCAAAAAAGCGGCTTGTATTTCGTCTAATCTCGAATTTATCCCAATAAAATCGGTATAATATTTTTTTTCGGAGCCATAGTTTCGCAACACTTGAATGGTTTTTGCTAACACACTATCATTTGTGGTAACCGCACCTCCATCACCCAAAGCGCCAAGATTTTTGCCTGGGTAAAAACTGTAGGCTACGCTTGATTGCTGATTCTTGATTGCTGATTCTTGATTGCTGATTGCGCCGTGAGCCTGAGCAGCATCTTCGATAACTAAAAGATTATTTTCAGCAGCAATTTGGTTTATTTCATTCATTTCGGCCAGTTGACCATACAAATGAACTACAAGAATCGCTTTGGTTTTTACAGTAATTTTTTCAGTAATTAAATCCGGATTAATGTTATAGGTTTCTATTTTTGGTTCAACCAAAACAGGAATCAAATCAGCCTGAATAATAGCCAAAATACTAGCGATATAGGTGTTTGCAGGAACAATGACTTCATCTCCTTTTTGTAATTTCCCCAATTGAATATAGCCTTTGAAAATTAAGACCAAAGCGTCTAATCCATTCCCTACTCCTATGCAATATTTAGCACCACAATATTGAGCAAAATTATTTTCGAATGTTGTGACTTCTGTCCCTAAAACATACCAACCGGTTTCCAAAACTGATTTCAGTTTTTCCTGAAAAGCAGTTTGGTGTGGGGCGTTTATTTTTTTTAAATCCAGAAATTTTATCATAACAATTCTAACTTTAAATAATCTTGACTAAAAACCGAACAACCTAATTCTTCTTTCTGTTTTAAAAGTCCAGCATTATATCCGCTCTCATTATTCTCTGTCACAGTTCCCATATCAAAAAAAAGTTTTCCTTGTTTTTGATATTTTTCTATTAAATTGATAAACAGAAAATCTAAAGCTCTAAGTTCTTCGCCTTTTATGGTGGTTGCTCCATATTGCGATTTCACAACATTATCAGTTTCGAATAGTGTAATGCCTGCTACAATATGATCTTCATACCATACCGAATATTGCTTTATGTTTTCTGGAAACTTACTGTTCAAAAACAAAATTTCATCCTTTGAATGTACTGGTTTAACTTGGTGTTTTATAAGCAATCTTGGCTCTAGAACAAATTCCCAAAAAATATCAAGTTGATTTCCTTCCACTATTTGCACCTCACTTTTTTGACACTTCCTAAAATGTTTCAATTTGCTTTTTGAAATATCCAAAGGAACTGACAAATTAATAGCTAAATTCATTTCTTTTTTTACTAAAATCGCTCCTCGCTTAATCAACAAAAAATCCATCTCAGTATTTCCACTTGGAAAATAAAAAGAAGGAATTGGATTGTAATGTAGGGTTTTAACAGCGTTTTCTTTTAGAAAGAATAACAAACAATCCAAAATTGATTCTACGGTTTCTGCTTTTACTTTCTTCGAAAAAACCAAACCACCATAAGTCAATCCTTGATGCGAAAAAACCTGATTGTCAACAATATTTGCTGGTAAGACTGCAACCCATTTATCGCCATTCAAAATAATCATCGAAAAATCCTCGAATCGGTCTTTATGATATTCCATAAAATCCCGATGAAAAAGAAAGGTAGCATTTTTGGACTCTGCTATAAATGCATTCCATTTTTCATAGTCGCTTTCTTGATATTTTTGTACCGAGTAATTTTTCACTTTGTGAAATTAAGCATTTTTTTATTTATGAACTAAAGCTCGCAATTACTATTATGAAGATTCGATAATCGAATGCAAATTAAATCATAAAAACCTTTGTAACTTTGAAGTTTTTTAACTTTTTTAGGTTCTCCATGAAACAAATCACTTCTATTCAAAATCCATTGATAAAATCATTGGTTTTATTACAAGAAAAGTCAAAAGCTCGAAAACAATCGGGGACTTTTTTGATAGAAGGTTTTCGTGAAATTTCTATTGCTATAAAAGGCGGATACGAAATAGAAACAATCTTATTTTTACCCGAATTAGTATCAGAAATTGAAATTAAAAAGTTAAAAAATAGTGCCGAATTAATTGAAATTTCTAAGGAAGTCTATCAAAAGTTGGCCTATCGTGACACTACCGAAGGTATTGTAGCAATAGCCCAAACCAAGTCGTTGCAATTAGCCGATTTAAAATTATCGAAAAACCCCTTAATTCTTGTTGCCGAAGCACCGGAAAAACCAGGCAATATTGGAGCTTTACTCAGAACCGCAGATGCTGCCAATCTAGATGCCGTAATTATTGCTAATCCCAAAAGTGATTTATATAATCCAAATATTGTTCGTTCTAGCGTAGGTTGTTTATTTACAAATCAAATTGCATCTGGAACAACTACTGAAATTATTGCTTTTCTAAAAGAACAAAAAATCAATATTTATAGCGCAACTTTACAAAACGCTACCTCTTATCACACACAAGATTATACATTGCCGACCGTACTTGTTGTTGGCACCGAAGCAACTGGCTTAACCGAGGAATGGAGAAATGCAGCCAAACAAAATATCATTATCCCTATGCAAGGCGAAATCGACAGTATGAATGTATCGGTTGCTGCCGCTATTTTAATTTTTGAAGCCAAAAGACAAAGAGGTTTCTAAAAATTGGTTCTACTAGATATGTCGTTACAATTCATTTTTTTTTACCAATAAATAATTTAGAATATTTGTACTAGTTAGAAAAATTATAATTTTTACTAGCCTAAAAACTTTATTAACAAAATCAATTACTGTTAAGTTAATAATTATTTAGCTTAATAAATACCAAATTAATAAAAAATGAATACTTTTATATTATAAACCAATTAAAACCAATGAATTATGAATGCAAAAAAATTTCTAGTTTCAGGTATTGTAGGAGGTCTTGTTAATTTTCTACTTGGATGGTTACTTTACGGAATTGTTTTTGAAAGTCAATTTCCCGTTAAAGAAGGTGATGTTATGAATATGAGTATGATTGCTCTAGGCAGTTTAGTATCAGGACTTTTTGTAGCTTACATTTTTACAAAATGGGCACACATTAACAACTGGATGACTGGAATTAAATCGGGCGCTATCTTAGGTTTGTTTTTAGCATTATACTGGAATTTCTTTATCAATGTTAAAAAATCAACTGACAATATTGATTGGCAAATTTTTGGCTTAGACACTGTTCTTACAATTGTATTAACAGCTTTGACTGGTGCTGCAATAGCTATTGTTTGCAATAAAATGAAATAGAACTTTTTTTAATCTATTATTTAACTCCTCACAACTGAGGAGTTTTTTTTTAATATTTTTTTTAAAATACTATGCGTGCATAGTATTTTTTTATTATCTTTGAGTCCAAACTCTAAAAAATGAAAGAAAAAACAATAGATTTTATACTTCGTGCAACTTGGCAAGCAGTAGCTAGAATGTATAATGAGGAAGCTTCAAAATACGAAGCGACCATGGCTACTGGTTTTGCACTTTTGAGTATTGATAAAGAAAAAGGAACTCCATCTACGACTTTAGGTCCAAAAATGGGAATGGAAGCAACAAGTTTAACACGAACCCTAAAATCTCTAGAAGAAAAGGGGTTGATAATTAGGAAAAAAAATCCTGATGATGGACGTGGTGTTTTGATACATCTTACCGATTTGGGAAAAGAAAAAAGAGAGCTTTCTCGAAATACGGTACTAAAATTCAATGAAACGATTAAAGAAAATGTATCTGAAGAAAAACTACAAAATTTCATAGAAGTTTCAGAAATTATAAATGAATTAATTCAAGAGAAAAAAATATTTTAACTAAACGCTTATTGCAAATTGCATAAAGCCTAAAGCTTTTTATAAATGAAAAGATTAATCAAAAAAGTAGCAGTCATTGGTTCCGGAATTATGGGATCAGGAATTGCTTGTCATTTTGCTAACATTGGTGTAGAAGTCCTGCTTCTTGATATTATTCCAAAAGAACCAAATGAAACCGAAACCAAAAAGGGACTAACAATCGTCAGTAAAATCGTCAGAAACCGTCTGGTTAATGACAGTTTAGCCACTGCTCTTAAGTCAAAACCTTCTCCTATATATAATGCCAAATTTGCAAACCGCATTACAACAGGAAACACGACCGACGATATGGCACAAATTGCCAATGTTGATTGGATTATTGAAGTAGTCGTAGAGCGTTTGGACATCAAGAAATTGGTATTCGAACAAGTGGAGAAATTCCGTAAACCTGGAACATTAATTACTTCGAATACTTCTGGAATTCCAATCAAATTTATGAGTGAAGGACGAAGCGAAGATTTTCAAAAACACTTTTGTGGTACACATTTCTTCAATCCAGCTCGTTATTTAAAACTTTTTGAAATTATTCCTGGCCCACAAACTTCCACTGAAGTTTTGGGTTTCTTGACTAATTACGGTTCACAATTCTTAGGAAAAACTTCGGTCGTTGCCAAAGATACGCCTGCATTTATAGGAAATAGAGTTGGAATATACGGAATTCAATCTTTGTTCCATTTGGTAAAAGAATTGGGATTGACTATCGAAGAAGTGGATAAATTAACTGGACCAGTTATTGGTCGTCCAAAATCGGCAACTTTCAGAACGGTTGATGTCGTTGGTTTAGATACTTTGGTTCACGTTGCCAACGGAATCTACGAAAATTGCCCAACCGACGAACAACACGAGTTGTTCAAATTACCAGATTTCGTCAATAAAATGATGGAAAACAAATGGTTGGGAAGCAAAACTAATCAAGGCTTTTATAAAAAAGAAGGCAAAGATATTCTTTCATTAGATTTAAATACTTTGGAATATCGTGCGGCAAAAAGAGCTTCTTTCACAACTTTAGAACTCACAAAAACTATTGATAAACCAATTGATCGTTTCAAAGTTTTAGTAAAAGGAAAAGACAAAGCTGGCGAATTCTACAGAAAAAGTTTTTCTGGAATGTTTGGGTATGTTTCCAACCGTATTCCAGAAATTTCAGATGAATTATATAAAATTGACGATGCCATGAAAGCTGGTTTCGGATGGGAAAATGGACCTTTCGAAATTTGGGATGCTATCGGTGTCGAAAAAGGAATTGAAATCATGAAAGCCGAAGGTTTAACGCCTGCAAATTGGATTAACGAAATGTTGGCTTCTGGAAACACAAGTTTTTATTCGATTAAAGAAGGAGCAACTTACTTCTATAATATCCCTACAAAATCTCAGACTAAAGTTCCAGGTCAAGACAGTTTTATTATCTTGAACAACATTCGCGAAAGCAAAAAAGTATGGAGCAATAGTGGTGCAATTATCCAAGATTTAGGGGACGGAATTCTGAATTTAGAATTTCAATCAAAAATGAATACAATTGGTGGCGATGTTTTGGTGGCAATAAACAAGGCGATAGACTTGGCAGAAACACAATATCAAGGTTTGGTTATTGGAAATCAAGCAGCAAATTTTACGGTTGGTGCGAATATCGGAATGATATTTATGATGGCTGTTGAGCAAGAATATGACGAATTAAATATGGCAATTAAAATGTTTCAAGACACGATGATGCGCGTTCGATATTCTGGAATCCCAGTAATTGTAGCTCCTCACGGAATGACACTTGGTGGTGGATGCGAAATGAGTATGCACGCGGATAAAGTAGTTGCTGCCGCAGAATCGTATATCGGATTAGTAGAATTTGGAGTTGGTGTGATTCCAGGTGGTGGTGGGTCGAAAGAAATGGCATTGCGTGCCGCTGATTTATTTCGTAAAAACGATGTGGAACTAAATGTATTACAAGAATATTTTATGACTGTTGCCATGGCAAAAGTTTCCACTTCTGCTTATGAAGCATTCGATTTAGGAATTCTTCAACACGGAAAAGATGTTGTTGTCGTAAACAAAGACCGTCAAATTGCCGAAGCTAAAAAACACGCATTGCTTATGGCAGAAGCTGGTTACACCAAACCTATTCAACGAACTGATGTGAAAGTTTTAGGAAAACAAGCACTCGGAATGTTCTTAGTTGGAACAAACCAAATGGTTGCTGGAAAATACATCTCAGAACACGATTTGAAAATTGCAAATAAACTGGCTTACGTTATGGCTGGTGGAGATTTATCAGAACACACATTGGTATCGGAACAATATTTATTAGATATTGAAAGAGAAGCTTTCCTTTCATTATGTACCGAGAGAAAAACATTGGAAAGAATACAGTTTATGTTAACTAAAGGGAAACCGCTAAGAAACTAAAAGATGAAAACAGCATATATAGTAAAAGCATACAGAACAGCCGTTGGTAAAGCACCAAAAGGCTTATTTAGATTCAAAAGACCTGATGAATTAGCTGCAGAAACCATCGAATTCATGATGGCTGAACTGCCTAATTTCGACAAAACCCGTATTGATGATGTAATGGTAGGAAATGCCATGCCAGAAGCCGAACAAGGGCTGAATGTGGGACGGTTAATATCTTTAATGGGATTAAAAATTGATGATGTTCCAGGTGTAACAGTCAACCGATATTGCGCATCTGGATTAGAAACTATCGGTATGGCAACTGCCAAAATCCAATCAGGAATGGCGCATTGCATTATTGCAGGTGGTGCCGAAAGTATGAGTTTTATACCAATGGGTGGCTACAAACCAACACCAGATTATGCGGTGGCAAAAGCTGGAAACGAAGATTATTACTGGGGAATGGGTTTAACATCGGAAGCGGTGGCAAAGCAATTTAATATTTCTCGTGCCGATCAAGATGAGTTTGCATTCCACTCACACAACAAAGCATTAAAAGCCCAAGCTGAGGGAAAATTCGATTCTCAAATTGTACCAATTACCGTTGAGCAAACTTTCATCAATGAAAATGGTAAAAAAGAAACCAAATCATACATTGTAAACAAAGATGAAGGGCCAAGATTCGGAACTTCATTGGAAGGTTTAGCAGCGTTAAGACCCGTTTTCGCAGCTGATGGTTCTGTAACCGCTGGAAATTCTTCTCAAATGAGTGATGGTGCAGCTTTTGTATTAGTCATGAGCGAAGAAATGGTCAAAGAATTGAATTTAGAACCTATTGCAAGACTAGTAAACTTTGCTTCTGCTGGAGTGGAGCCAAGAATTATGGGAATTGGGCCAGTAAAAGCCATTCCAAAAGCATTGAAACAAGCAGGATTAACTTTGAATGACATCGATTTAATCGAATTGAACGAAGCATTTGCCTCACAAGCATTAGCGGTAACTCGCGAACTAAATCTAAATCCTGATATTATCAATGTAAATGGAGGCGCAATCGCATTGGGACATCCACTAGGTTGTACAGGAGCAAAATTATCGGTGCAATTATTCGAAGAAATGAGACTGAGAAAAGCCAAATATGGAATTGTTAGTATGTGTGTGGGAACGGGTCAAGGAAGTGCTGGAGTTTATGAATTGATGTAATTTAATTTTCTCTTTTTGTCATTCTGACAAAGGAAGACTCAAGAGCTTAGCTCGAACAGGCGAAGCAATCTCATAAATATTTATGGAATACTAGATGAGATTCCTACGGAATGACAAGATTATAAATAAAAAAGCTATTAAATTAAAAATATAAAGAAATGAGCGATATAACTAGAGGTGGTCAATTCCTCGTAAAAGAAACAAAATGCGAAAATGTATTTACTCCTGAAGATTTTTCTGAAGAGCAAATCATGATGCGAGACATGGTCAAAGAATTTGCCGACAAACAACTATGGGCAAATAAAGATCGCTTTGAGAAAAAAGATTATGCCTTTACCGAGGAAAGTATGCGTAAAGCAGGCGAACTGGGACTTCTAGGAGTTGCAGTACCTGAAGCATACGGCGGATTGGGAATGGGATTTGTTTCAACCATGCTAGTTTGCGATTATATTTCGGGAGCGACGGGTTCGTTTTCCACAGCATTTGGTGCGCACACCGGAATTGGAACTATGCCAATTACGTTATACGGAACGGAAGAACAAAAGCAAAAATACGTACCAAAATTAGCTTCTGGCGAATGGTTTGGAGCGTATTGTTTGACCGAACCGGGCGCAGGAAGTGATGCCAATTCAGGAAAAACAAAAGCGATTTTGTCTGAAGACGGAAAAACATATTCGATTACAGGACAAAAAATGTGGATTTCGAATGCCGGTTTCTGTTCTGTATTTATTGTTTTTGCTAGAATTGGTACCGATAAAAACATCACTGGTTTTATTGTTGAAAACGACCCAGCCAACGGAATTACCATGAACGAAGAAGAGCATAAATTGGGTATTCGTGCCTCTTCTACCCGTCAGGTTTTCTTTACTGACACTAAAGTTCCTGTGGAAAACATGCTGTCCGAAAGAGAAAATGGCTTTAAAATAGCCATGAATGCGTTGAATGTTGGTCGAATCAAATTAGCAGCAGCTTGTTTGGATGCGCAACGAAGAGTCATTTCTGGTTCGGTAAAATACGCAAACGAAAGAATTCAATTTAATGTTCCCATTTCCACTTTTGGAGCCATTCGTTCCAAATTAGCTGAAATGGCAACCAATTGTTATGTGGGAGAAAGTGCCTCTTATCGTGCTGCAAAAAATATTGAAGATAGAATCATTGCTCGAGAAGCAGAGGGAACTTCACATCAAGAAGCGGAATTAAAAGGTGTGGAAGAATTTGCTATTGAGTGTTCTATTCTAAAAGTAGCTGTTTCCGAAGATGTGCAAAATTGTTCCGACGAAGGAATTCAAATTTTTGGTGGTATGGGATTTTCCGAAGATACACCTATGGAATCTGCTTGGCGTGATGCTCGTATTGCTCGAATTTACGAAGGAACAAACGAAATTAACCGAATGTTATCTGTAGGGATGTTAATCAAAAAAGCAATGAAAGGTCATGTTGATTTGTTGGGTCCTGCATCGAAAGTTCAAGAAGAATTAATGGGAATTCCTTCCTTTGAAACCCCTGATTATTCTGAACTATTTGCCGAAGAAAAAGAAATTTTAGGCAAATTGAAAAAGGCATTCCTTATGGTTGCTGGTGGTGCCGTTCAAAAATACGGAATGGATTTGGATGCTCACCAACAATTATTAATGCCTGCAGCAGATATTTTGATTGAAATATACATGGCAGAAAGTGCTATTCTGCGCACCGAAAAACTAGCCAAATCTAAAGGTCAAGATACTATAAAAGAACAAATTGCTATGGCTCAATTGTATTTGTATCAAGCAGTAGATATTGTTGCTCAAAAAGGGAAAGAAAGCATCATTTCGTTTGCCGAAGGCGATGAACAACGCATGATGCTCATGGGATTACGCCGTTTTACAAAATATACCAACATGCCAAATGTAGTTGGTTTGAGAGAAATAATTACCAGCAAATTAGTTACTGAAAACGAATATTGTTTTTAAAATATCCTTAAATAACTATTTGCCAAAAAAGTCATAAAAATTATTTTTTATGGCTTTTTTGCTTTTGCAAAACGACTTAAAAAAAAACATTTATTTAATACAAATTATTAAGGATTATATTTTATAATTATTATTTTTGTGAAAATTTAACAAGTGATACTTTAAAGAAATGATCTTTTTAAGGTATTTTAAACCCTTTTAAAAATGAAAAAAATGAAAAAAAATTATTTATTTACCTTAGTTTTAATGTTAACAACTCAAATATTTTGGGCTCAAATTTTTATCATCAGTCCAGTTGAGGGAAATTCTCTTACTGAATTTTCAACCTGCCAAGGAAGTGGTTCAGGATTTCAAAGTTTTTATTTAACAGTATTAAATGGTGATGACGCCGAAAGTTCTAACGCACTAGTGACAGCACCATCAGGTTTCCAAGTAGCTCCGCAATCTACAAATGATTGGGCAAGTTCTATTTCTATTAATGTATTTTTTGGCAATTTAAATACTACTGTCAAAGTGAGATTATCACCAACTGCTTCAGCAGGAATTAAATCTGGTAATGTAACAATAACATATTTATCATTTAGTAACACTATTGCTGTTGCTGGAACTGTAAATGCTTTACCATCTAATATGCTTAGCTTATCTGATTCAGGAACATTAACACCCGTTGAAATTGGGGATGACATTGGTGCGAATTGGTATGATTGCAGTACTAATCAAATTTTACCAATTCGCGGCAATAGTTATACCCCATCAGTTAGTGGCTCCTATAAAGCCGTAATCTTTAAAGGAAGTTGTACTTCCACTTCAGACTGCAAACAAGTTACATTAGCTACAGCACCCAGTGTTGTATTAAATTGTCCAACCAATACAACTGCAGCAGCAAGTCAGACACAAGCCGCCGTAAATACTGCATTTGCAACTTGGTTAGCAACTGCATCAGGAACAGGAGGAACTAATGGGGTATTAACCAATAATAATACGGGTGCACCAGCAGCCATTGGAGGTAGTTCAACAGTAACCTTTACTTATACCAGTACAACTGCTCCTTTAACAACAACCTGTCAAGCTACATTTACAGTAACTGCAACACCAACAGTTGTTTTAACTTGTCCAACCAATACAACTGCAGCAGCATGTCAGACTCAAGCCGCGGTAAATACTGCATTTGCAACTTGGTTAGCAACTGCATCAGGAACAGGAGGAACAAATGGGCTATTAACCAATAATAATACGGGTGCACCAGCAGCCATTGGGGGTAGTTCAACAGTAACCTTTAATTATACCAGTACAACTGCTCCTTTAACAACAACCTGTCAAGCTACATTTACAGTTGCTGCAGATACTACAGCTCCATCTGTAAGAAAAGGAGAAATATCCAGCTCTTATCCCAATGTTGCAGCGGCGGAAGCAGCGGCTTTGTCTGCTACAACAGCAACAGACAATTGTTCGGGGTTATTAACAGAAACGGTGGCAACAGAAGGAAGATGTGGATCGGTTGTTATAACAGTTACTACAAAAGATAGTCGTTTAAACACCAGCGTAGTGACATACAACACAAATATTATTATCCCTACACCATCAATTACTACAACAAGTCCAACCACTTTCTGTGCGGGTGGAAATGTAATTTTAACTTCATCTGCTGCATCGAGTTATCTTTGGTCAAATGGTGCAACAACCAGATCAATTACAGCCAACGCTTCAGGATCTTTTACTGTTACTGTTAGCGATGGTATTTGTACTTCGGTATCTTCTGCTGTAACTAGAGTAGTCGTAAATCCTTTGGCTACTACTCCTATTATTTCCGCAGTAGGAACAAGTAGTTTTTGTACTGGTGGTAGTGTGACACTTACCTCAACTCCTTCAACAACTTATCGTTGGTCAACTGGCGCAACCACTCAATCTATTGTCGCAACAACTTCTGGATTATATACAGTAGCGGTAAACAATGGAACTTGCAACTCTCTATCTTCTGTAGCAAGAAGAGTTACTGTAAATGCTATACCTTCTACACCAACTATTTCTACTTCAGGAGCAACTAGTTTTTGCGCAGGTAAAAGTGTAACTTTAACTTCCTCTTCTTCCTCTGGAAATCTTTGGTCAAACGGAGCTAATACACAATCAATAACTGTAGCTACTGCTGGAACATACACTGTAACTGTTAGCAATCTGGGTTGTACCTCTGCCTCATCTTCAGAAGCAACAGTAACTGTATACCCTAGCCCAGTTAGACCAACAATATCCACAAGTGGGCCAACTACTTTTTGTAGTGGAGGTAGTGTTACTTTAACCTCATCATCACAAACGGCGAATCTATGGTCTAATGGTGAAACTACACCTTCAATAACGGTAAGTACAGCAGGAACTTATACTGTATCAACAAGTAGCGAAGGATGTACTTCTACATCGTCTCTAGGAAAAACTGTATTGGTTAATACATTACCACCAACACCAACAATTAGTGTAATAGGTTCACCAATTTTAACTGTAGGTGGAAGTGTAATTTTAACTTCTTCTTATGCAACCTCAAACACTTGGTCAACAGATGCTAAAACAAGATCAATCACAGTAAATACTCCTGGTACTTATTCCGTATCATTTGCTAGTGCAACTTGTACATCAGTTCCATCACAAAGCATTACAGTAACTGTAAACAATTAATAACCAGAAACCTAATGTGAAGCTGATTTAAGAGAAACAATTACCAGCAAATTAGTTGCCGAAAACGAATATTGTTTTTAAACTTATATAACGATGTTTAATTAATTTATTTATAATTACTAGTATCCGGTTGCGATTATTTTGTAAATCACATTAGGCTAACTGTTTTAACAATAATTATCCTTTAGCAATACTACATTTATAAGTTGAACTCCAAAAGAGGCGAGAATTACATCTCGCCTCTTTTTGTATATCAATATTTTAATGTAAGTTTATTATTATATAAATATTAATAAATATACTAATTTTGTGTATTTCGTCGATTTTTTTTGCATTTAATCTATTTAATTATAATTTCGTACTCACAATTAAAATAGTTTATTTTACCCATAAAAAAACAAAAGGGATAGCCGAAAACCAAATAGAGTAGGCAAAAAATTAAATCTAAATAAAATGAAAAAAAATTATCTTTTTACTTGTATGCTTTTGTTAGCCACTCAGTTATTTTTTGGGCAGGCATCTTTCAGTTTAGAACCCAGTCTAGGAGAAAATTACACTAATTTTTACCGTTGTACGGATGAAATTACTGTAAAAAGATTTTGGGTGAATTTACAATCAACTTATAGTTATGTTAGTGTGAATGCACCAAAAGGATATGAATTACTTGGACCACAATCCAATGGAAATTGGTCAACTTCAATATCCTTGTCTAATTTAGTTTACCCAGAATCATTCCCCATTCAAATCCGATTAGCCCAAGGGATTTCTGCGGGTGGATATTCTGGAGAAGTGACTGCCAACGGTGATTATTATACAAGAATAGCCAAAAATAAATCTAACGTTGGAAGAATTGCGCAAACAAGTTTGTCTGTTTCTGGAGAAATATGCGGAGAACAGCCATGTACGCCACCAGATGCACCCTCAATTATTAACTATGGTTCAAATACCATCTGTAGTAATTATGGTACTACATTATATGCTTCGAGTTCAAACTCAGGTAATGATGTTGTATACTATTCTTGGTATATAAATGGGGAATCAATCAGTGAGGAAAGCACCAATTCTTACTTCTATCCTTATTATGGATCTGGTACTTATACTTCAAAAGTAACTATTAATGGTTGTACATCAGAGGCCTCAGAAGGAATTGTGTTAACCTTTTTAGAACCGGCTCCTACCCCAAGAATCAATGGCGATGAAACACAAATTTTATGTCCAGGAAGTAGCATTACCCTAACCACTTCATTTGAAGAGTATGTTGACAGAAAACAAACAAATTCAGCATCAAGAGTGAGTGACAGTGAAGCATCAAGATATATTTGGTATAAAAGATATAATAGTGATTATGATGAGGAAAGTATCCAGTTAGAAGGAAATGGCAGTTCAATAACAGTAACAGAACCTGGAGATTATTATGTAATATTTATCAACTCAAACGGATGTGAATCAAGACGTTCCTCATACGTTAGTGTAACGATGGGCACTCGACCTACAACACCAATAATATCCGCAGGTGGAAATGCTACTTTCTGTGCTGGAGGAAATGTAACTCTTACCTCAACTCCATCTACTAGTTACCTTTGGTCAAACGGAACAACAACACGTTCTATTACTGTGGATAGTTCTGCCTTATATTCAGTTGTGGTTAATAATGGCACCTGTAACTCTCTATCATCTGTTGCTAGAAAAGTTACTGTAAACCCTATTCCAAAAACGCCAACAATTTCTACCTCAGGGTCAACTAGCATCTGTTCTGGCAAAACAGTAACTTTAACTTCCTCATCGCCAACTGGAAATGTTTGGTCAACCGGAGCTAATACGCAATCAATTACTGTAGCTGCAGCAGGTACATATACTGTAACAGCTTCTAATTTACGCTGTACTTCTCCTCGTTCCGAAGGGGTAACAATATCTATAAATGCATTACCAACTAGACCAACAATTACTGCAAGTGGCGCAACCACTTTTTGTGCAGGTGGAAGTGTAACTTTAACTTCATCTGCTACAAATAATGTTTGGTCAAATGGTTCAACAGAAAAATCTATTATAGTAAGTTCTGCTGGAACCTATTCTGTAACAACCAGCAATGGTTGTGCATCATTAACTTCATTAGGGAGAACTGTAGTAGTGAATCAATTACCTCCTACCCCAACAATTAGTGTGATTGGATCAACTAACTTGAGTATGGGCGGAAGTGTAACTTTAACCTCTTCCTATTCTACTGCAAACAAATGGTCAACTGGCGCTACAGTAAGAACAATCACTGTGACTACACCGGGTACATACTCTGTTTCTTTTACTGGAAGTACATGCCCGTCTAAACCATCATTACCAGTAACGATAACTCAAAATACGATAGAAAATATAGCAAAATTTTCGAATAGTACCGAAAATGGAACTACATCATTAAGTTCTAAAATGTCTATTTATCCAAATCCATCTAAAGGTATTTTCAATATTGAAACCGATACCACCGGAGATGTTTATATCGTAAATCAATTGGGTCAAATAGTTAAAGAGGTAAAGGTTGAAGCAAATGTTGTGAATACTATAAATGCTGAAAATTTAGCTAAAGGAATTTATCTTGTAAAACAATCTAACAAATCACAAGCAAGTAAACTTATCATTCAAAACTAGTTTAATTGCATCTATTTTAAAAGCTGTCCGAGAGTTATCTTGGACAGCTTTTTTATTAGGAGTAATAAGAATACTAATAAATATTGACTAAACCGTTTTTATATTCAATCATGACGGTTTTTTTGTTTGTAATAATTTTTTAAATTCGTAAAAAAAATAAAATCATGAAAATACTTGGAATAGGATCAAGAATTAATCACCCGGAATTTGGAAAAGGAGTGATAACGAATGTGTCGCAAAAAGAATATTGGGTAACTTTTATCGAAAATGGATTAGAAACTATTGATTTGGATAGTGAATTCGAGATTATTGAAGCTTCCGAAAATGAAGTTGACACCGTTAGTTTTTATGATGTGGAACAAAGTTTACTTTCTATTTTAAAAAAATGGTCCGACATTTCAGAAATTGTACCTATTGCTGATAAATGGAAAGGCGGAAAGATAATTCTAGAACCAGGTCAAGCTGGAGTTGCCAATAAAGAAATTCCTATTGATACTTTTTTCCATAAAATCATCATGGTTCGTGATCGTGTTCGAGTAATGGAACAAAAAATAAATTCAAGTAAAATTGAAGAATTAGAAAAAATAGAATTACAGCAATATATCACTAGGATCTACGGAAGTTTAACCACTTTCAACGTGTTGTTTAAATCTCAAAATCAATATTTTGTGGGAGAAAAAACAAAGTAAATATTATTTTTAAGCGGGATATTCGCTTTTAAAATTTACGGCAAATTCACAGATTTCAACTGCCCTTTTAGTATATTAATAGCACTGATTTTCGATTAATTTGGTAAGCAAGTTGTAAAACAGAGTAAAATATGATGTTAGCAAAAGTTTATTGAAGTTCGTTTCAATAAACTTTTTTATTTTATGAAAAAACTCAAATAATTTAATTACACCCAACGGGTCATTAAATTAAAAACAAATTCCTTTTGTAGTTAATCGTTTAATCTTAAAAAACTAATTCGCTGAAAATTATAATCATACTTCCTTTCAAAACTTTTAAACAATCAACTGTTATTATTTTTATGTTAAATCATAAATTAACAATAGTTAGATTGAATATATTTGCTATTCTAGCCAAATAAAAATGAACCCTCTCCAACGCTCAAACATACTGTATTTACTAATCTTGATTTTAGTTTTAAGTTCGTGTACAAATAAGAAAAAAGTAGAATTACTTGATTCTGAACTTCCCAAAAATGTGTTACCCAAAATGAAACCGGTTAGCAATGAATCCCCAAAACTAACTTCTGATTTCATCGCTAAAACCAAAAATGAAATTGATGTTTTTTACAATAAAAACTGGCCTAATAATAGCGCAAACGGCAGTTTTCTAGTAGCAAAAAATGGTCAAATTCTATACGAACGATATGACGGTTTTGCTAATTTCAATACTAAAAAACATATTGATAAAAATACGCCATTGCATATCGCTTCGGTGAGTAAGGTATTGACAGCCACAGCTATTTTGAAGTTGATTAATGCCAAAAAAATGGAGTTAGATCAAAAAGTAAATACTATTCTAAAAGAATTTCCGTATCCCGAAGTTACGATACGAACATTATTAAACCATCGAAGTGGCATGAGAAACTATTCTTATTTTACCGATAAAAAAGAAATTTGGGATAAACACAAAACGATCACCAATCAAGATCTATTGACTCTTATGGCAACTAAAAATATTGACTTAGAATACAAAACAGATACTCATTTTAGTTATTGCAATACCAATTATGCTATGTTAGCCTTAGTAATCGAAAAAATAACAAGTCTACCATTTAAAGAAGCTATGAAACAAATCATATTCAAGCCTTTAGCCATGAACGACACTTATGTGTTTGATTATGAAAAAGATAAAAAAACAGCCGTACCTTCATATAAAGGAAATAAGATGGAAATTGGATTAGATTTTTTAGATGCAATATATGGGGACAAAAACATTTACTCAACACCAAGAGATTTATTAAAATTTGACAGAGCAAGAAGCAGTTCTACTTTTTTGAATCCAAAATTATTCAATCAAATATATACAGGTTATAGTAATGAAAGAAAAGGCAAAAGAAATTACGGTCTTGGAATTCGGATGATTAATTGGGAAAACGGGAAAGATTTTTATTATCATAACGGCTGGTGGCATGGCAGCACCTCTTCTTATATTCCGTTGAAAAAAGAAAATGTAACTATTATTGCACTATCCAACAAATTTACTAGAAGCACATATAATGTTCGAAAACTATCCGCATTATTTGGCGCCTACCCATTTAAACTGGAAGATGGTGGAGAATAAACCATGTATTGAAGATCTGTAATTATGGTGTAATTCCTACGAAGCTACTACAAATGTAAAGTGTCTTAAATAGGATATTTTATATTTATTAAACTCAAAAAAAATGATTTTAAAAAAAATAAATAAGAATCAACTACTAATTGCTTCACTAATAATTACCTATATAATTATATGTCAATCTTGTATGATGATGAGGATGAGTCCAAAGAAAACGAAGGGATTTTTTGAAATCTCAAAGACCAGTTATATTGACAAATCATTTATTGATGGAGATATCAAGATCCATTATATCCAAACAGGCAATCAAAACAATCCTACCATTATTTTTGTTCACGGTTCGCCCGGAAGTTGGGACGCTTATAAAGAGTATTTAAAAGACACATTACTGCTCAAAAAATACAGAATGATTGCTATAGATAGACCTGGATTTGGATATAGCAATTTTAGAAATGCTAAAAATCTTGAAACACAATCTAAATATATTACCACATTTATAAAATCTATAGACAATAAAAAACCAATTATTTTGGTAGGTCATTCCATGGGTGGACCAGTTATTACAAAATTGGCTGTTGATAATACTAAAATGTTTTCGGATTTAGTAATTCTTGCTGGATCAATAGATCCAAAAGCCGAAAATCCCGAAAAATGGCGTCCTATTATCAAAGCATTTCCTTTGCGATATTTAATTCCCGGAGCATTACGTCCAGCCAACGACGAACTTTGGTGGCTCAAAAAAGATTTGGTTGTAATGAAACCAAATCTTAAAAATATCATTTCGGATGTAACGGTAATACACGGAACTAAAGATCAATTAGTTCCTTTTTCTAATGTTGGATTTATTAAAAATGAATTTGTAAATGCAAAATCAATGACAATAATTCCAATAGAAAACGCCAATCATTTTATACCCTGGGAACATTACCAAGAAATAAGAAATATTATTTTAAATTTAAGATAAAAATTTATCTAAAAAGAAGCATTACCACTAAAAGACGTTTGCTTAAATTGAGGTTTTAGTCCTGAATTTAAAGATAATTTTATCTTTTGTAGCGTTAAGTAATTGAATTGTCTTTAATTAAAAAAGACTATATTTACACTCTCAAATATAAGTACTTTTGAGTATTAAGTATTGGGGTCGACTGGTTTTGACAGCAAGTCGAATTGAATTGTAAGCACGTCGAGAACTGGGACAATTCTCGTTAATAAAAGGTTTCAAAACACATACACGGCGAAGGAAACTACGCTCTTGCTGCATAATCTGAATTATAGTAAGATTAGCCTCGTCCTACCAGGTAGGAAAGCAGGAT